>JAVEWT010000028.1:0-17509 GCA_034004425.1 Methylophilaceae bacterium | reverse complement strand
CGAGGCGGGCGGCAGCGTCACGCATGGCCTGGATTTCGGCGTGGGCGCTGGGGTCGTGCTGCGAGATCGGTGCGTTGCTGCCGCGGCCGATGATCTCGCCGTCCTTTACCACCACGGCACCGACCGGCACTTCGCCCAGTCCGGCGGCTTCTTTTGCCAGTTCCAGCGCGGCTTGCATGTAGCGGTGATGCTCTACTTGAAGGTCTTGATCAGCCATTTCAATAACTCGGTCGATTCCGGGGTTGTTCTGTCGCGGTAACGCATCTGGGTATAAAGGTCTGTAATCCTTGCAATCTGTGCGGCCTGCTGCGGCAATGCGCGGCCCGCGCGCGCAGCGAAATCCAGTGGGCCTTCCTGCGGTTCGTGCGTAACGCCCCTGCGTTGCAGTTTGCGCAGAAAGACGGCGTACAGACGCTGTAACTCGTCTTTCCTGGCCGGATGCACACGCACGATGAAGTAGCTCAGCAGGAGCACGACGACACCGACCGCGACCATCATGGCGATGGCCAGATCCTGCCAGGACAGCTTGCTGCCCGCGAGGCTGGACAGGAACTCCATCTGCCGCTTCTGATTGTAATCCAGGACCCAGTGATTCCAGGCGTTATCGATGGCGTCGAGATTGAGGTACATCTTCTTCAGCAGCGGGAACTTGTTGCTTGCCAGTAGCGGCAACGGGCTCTCGTCGGGGATGGCGGTCTCGATGCCGTATTCGATGCGCGATGGCGAAACGGCACCGGTGGGGTCGACGCGCACCCAGCCGCGGCCGTCCAGCCAGACTTCGGCCCAGGCATGGGCATCCGACTGGCGCACGATGAGGTAATCGCCGACCGGGTTGAGTTCGCCGCCCTGGTAGCCGGTGACCACCCGCGCCGGCACCCCGGCCGCGCGCATCAAGTAGACGAAGGTGCCGGCATAATGCTCGCAAAAGCCGCGCCGGGTGTTGAACAGGAAGTCGTCGATCGGTTGCCGGCCGAGGCGGGGCGGACGCAAGGTGTAGTAAAACTCGCCGTCGCGGAACATGTCGAGCGCGGTCTGCACGATGGCTTCCGGCGTTTTGCCGGCATCTACCCATGATTGCGCCAGCGCCCGGCTTTGCGGGTTATCGAAATCCGGAATCTGCAGATTGAGCTGCAAGGCCCGAGGATGGGCGTCGCGCGCCAGCGTGTAATCGAGGTGGGAGCTGGCCTGATAACGGATACGCTGGCGAATCGGGCTCTTGGCCAGCACCTGGAGGTCGGCGCTGGCGGTGCTGTTGTCAGGCAACTGGCCCGGCATATCCAGCAGCAACATGGAACTGCGATTGCTCGGCTCCATGGTGATGGTGTAGCGGGTCGGGTTGCCGCGAAGCTGCAGAGATTCTGCCGGTAGCTGCAGTTTCGGGTTGGCCATGGTCCAGCTGCGGCCGTCGTAATGCCACAGCACCGGCCCACGCCAGTAGAGCTGGTTCGGCGGTGGCGGCTTGCCCTCGAACTGCACGCGGAAGGCGATATCGCCGGACAAGGTGAGCTCGCTGATCTCGCCCGGTTCCATGGTGTCCGACAGGCCGCTCATGCCCTTGTTGGCGTCTTGCGGGATGCCCCACAATGGGCCGGGAACGCGTGGAAACAGCAAAAAGAGGGCGAGCATGATGGGCGCGCCCTGCGCCAGCAGGCTGGCGGCGGTTTTGGCCTGGAAGCGCCAGTGCAGATTGCCGTTCGGATGGCTGACGCCGACCAGTGTCGCCGTCAGTGTGAAGGTGGCAAGCAGCATGGCGGCGCCGTAAGCCATGGTCTGGGTGAAGAGGAAGGTGGTCACCGTCAGGAAGTAGCCGCCGAAGATGAGTAGCAGGAAGTCGCGCCGGGTTTTTGCTTCCATCAGTTTCAGAGTCAGCATCAGTGCCAGTAGCTCGACACTGGCATCGCGGCCGAACAGGCCGCGGTAGTTGAGCATGATGCCGATGCCGGCGATTATGGTCAGCGGCATCAGGATATAAATGCGCGGCAACGGCCGGCGATAGTGCGCAAGCAGATAGCGCCAGGCGATCAACACCAGTACGGACAGCGTCACCCAGAGGGCGAAGTGATGCAGATGCAGGGCCATGACCAGACACAAGCCGGCCAGTAGCCAGCGCAAGTCGATGATGCCGGGTTCTCTGGCTTGCATACCTAGATCAACGCCAGCGCCTGCAGGCATTGCTGCAAGTGTGCCGGGCCGTTGTCCGGCGCGAACTCGCGCGCGGGCAGGCGCAGGCCCCAGTTTTGGTTGAGTGCATCGGCATCCAGGACCCAGCGCGTCAGTTGGCTGATGCGCTGTTCGTCGTCGCTGCCCGGTGTCGTCGCCCAGTCCAGCCACAAGGTACTTTGCGCCGTGCCCTGGAACTGTTTGGTGAATACCCCCTGTTCGCGTGCGGAGGCTTTCCAGTCTATGCGTTTGGGCGAATCGCCAGGCTGATAGCTGCGGTGGCCGAAGAAATCCTCATCGCCGGCGACGGCATCGGCACTGCCCTTGGCGTCACGGTCGGTTGAAGCGGGCAGCGGCAGGTCGTTGGTGGCCGGACGCGGGTAGACCAGACAACGGCAGTCCAGGTCGACATAGCCCCAGGCATGGAACAGGCCCAGCGGGAATTCGGTATGCAGTTTGATGCGCCCGGCATGTAGCCAGCCGCGGCGTCTGCTGGCGACGGTAAGTCCGGCGGTGGCAGCGCCGTTGGCCGGAACGTCGAGGCAGAGCAGTTCCGCTGTGTTTTCCGGCAGCGGGTCGAATCCGGCGCAGATGGCATGGCGTGTCCGGTTGTTGGTGTCGGACAACACGATGTTGAAGTGGGCGTGTTCGCCGGCGAATACCGGTTCGATGCGACCGGTTTTCGCCTGCAGATAGGCCAGGTTGCGCCAGGTGTGCAGCATGCCGGCGACCGACGTGCCGGCGAGCAGAAAGACGAGGACAAAGCCCAGACTCAGGGTGTAGTTGATGGCGCCGATCAGCATCAACAGCAGGACAAAGGCGAAGAACCAGCCGGCGCGGGTAGGCAGGATGTAGATGTGGCGCCGGTCCAGCATCGCCTCCGAGCGCGTGGGCCGAGCGGTGCGCAGCCAGCGGGTCCAGTCCGGCAGTTTCAGTGCGAGTGCCATGCGCGACAGGCGGGTCAGGAGACAGGGACGCTCTGGATCAGGTGCTGCACAGGATCCGTCCGGCTCTGATCCTGTCCGGAGGATTGCAGCCGGTGACCAGTGACGCCGGGCAGCACCGCCTGCACGTCCTCCGGCAGGGCGAAATCGCGGCCTTCCATCATGGCCCAGGCTTGCGCGCACTGCCGCAGCGCCAGGCCGGCGCGCGGCGAGAGGCCGTTGGCGTAGCGCGGCGAATCGCGGGTGAATTGCAGGATGGCCTGCAGATAGTCGAGCAGGGCGTCGGAGACATGGATATCCTGTGCCGCCTTTTGCAGGCGGATCAGGCCGGCGCTGTCGATACAGGGCGCAATGTTGGTGACCTGGTCGCGGCCGCCGCTGTTTTTCAGTAGATTGCGTTCCGAGTCGGCATCCGGATAACCGAGCTCGATACGCATGAGGAAGCGGTCGAGCTGCGACTCCGGCAAGGGAAAGGTGCCGATGTGGTGCACCGGATTCTGCGTGGCGATGACGAAGAACGGCTGCGGCAGTACGCGCGTCTCGCCTTCGATGGTGACTTGGCCTTCCTCCATGACTTCGAGCAGGGCGCTCTGCGTTTTCGGCGTCGCGCGGTTGATTTCGTCGGCCAGCAGCACGTTGGTGAACACCGGTCCCGGATGGAACTTGAATACCGCTTCGTTGCGGTCGTAGACCGAGACGCCGAGAATGTCGGCCGGCAGCAGGTCGCTGGTGAACTGCACGCGGCTGAACTTGAGGCCGAGTACCTGCGCCAGCGTGTGGGCGAGGGTGGTCTTGCCCATGCCCGGCAGGTCTTCGATCAGCAGATGGCCGCGGGCAAGGATGCAGGCGAGCGCCATGCGGATCTGCCGGTCCTTGCCAAGGATGACCTGATTGGCGGCGCTGATGATGCTCTGTGTGATGATTTGCATGCGGATTCTTCTTGTCTTTCTAGATTTTCGGCCTTGATTGTCTGGTGGGTGGCGATGTCTATTTTGGTCTGAAGGAAGCACTGCCCCAGCGCACCAGCACGAACAGGATGCCGAGCACCAGCGATGCGCCGACCCACATCACCAGTTCCTCGGTCGTCGGTGTGATCTCCTGCACGGGCATGACGATGATCTTGCGCAGGACCACGACCATGGCGACTTCGACAAAGGTTTCCAGTTCGAGTTTCCCGCTTTGCAGATAACGGATCTCGGCCGAGATCAGCGCCGAGATCGACCATAGCAGCATGAGGGTGCCGAGCGCATGCAGGAAGCCGTGCACCAGATTATGGGCATAGACCGCCTCCTTTACTTCTGAGAAGAACAGCCAGGTAAACATCAGCACAGCGATCGCCAGCGACATGCCGATGATGATGTGGGCGAAGCCATTGAGCCAGCGCATGGCGCGGATCATGTAATAACCGATTTTGTTGAGTTCCTCTGGTAGGCGGTCCGGCATGCTTGCTTATCCTTTCCAAGCGGATTGTTTGAGGGAATGCGCTTGCCTATTATCGGCAATAAAGCGGTCGCTGGGAATGAGGGCCGGCGAATCCGGCAGTGGCCGTGCGCATGAGCGCCGCCTGGACCCGGATCACAGCGCCATTTGTTCCAGCGTCAGCTTTTCCAGCCGCTTCAGCAGCCATTGTTGTGCCTTGCCTCCGCCGCTGCGCCAGGCGAGATAGCCCTGGGCCTCCGGCCGGTTCTCGGCCACCCGGCGGATGACCAGTTCGCCCCGGATGGCGTGTCTCTCGGCCAGTGCTCTGGGCAGATAGCCGACGCCGAGACCGGCGATTTGGGCGGCGAGCTTGCTTTGCATGTCGGGCAGGGTCAGTACGTCCTGGCCGCTGAGGATGCCCGAGGTGCGCGGCGGCAGGTTGCGTGAGCTATCGGCCGCCGAGACTGAGCGATACTGGCGGATGTCCTCGTTCTGCAGCGGTTCCGGCAATTGCGCCAGCGGGTGATGCGGGGCGATGGCGAAGACGAATTCGAGATTGCCCAGCGCCCTGGAACTGTAACCGCCACCGGGCGGTCCTTCGCCCGGTGCGCCGATGGAAATGTCGGCACGGCCGCTGATCAATGCGTCCCAACTGCCGCCGAATACTTCGCGCAGCAGACGGATGCGCGTGCCGAAACCCTCGGCGTAGAAGTCCTGCAGAATGGGATAGATTGCCTCGATGCGCAACAGGTCGCTGAGCGCGACCGATAGTTCGGTCTCGACGCCGGTGGCGACACGTTTGACGCGCAGTTCCAGTTCGTTGGCGGCGCGTAGCAGATGGCGGCCTTCGCGCAGCAGTTCCTCGCCGGACTCGGTCAGCACAGCCCGGTGGCCGCTGCGGTCGAACAGGGTGACGCCCATGGCTTCTTCCAGATTGCGCACGGTGTAGGTGATGGCCGATGGCACGCGGTGCAGCGATTCCGCGGCGGCGGCGAAGCTGCCCTTGCGGGCGATGGCGTCGATCACTTCCAGTGCTTCGAGCGAGATCTTGGTATTCATTATTTTTGAACGATATCTGCAAAATTATTCGCTATCAAGTTAAAAACAATGAATCTAATATCATTAATCATTCAATTTAGTTGAATATTAGGAGGTCAAAATCATGATTGAACTTCGCCGGTCCGCAGAGCGCGGGCGCGCCAATCATGGCTGGCTGGACAGTTATCATTCGTTTTCCTTTGATACCTATTTCGACCGCCGGCACATGCGCTACTCCGTGCTGCGTGTCATCAACGAAGACGTCATCGCTCCCGGCCGAGGCTTCGGCATGCACCCGCACCAGGACATGGAGATTGTCACCTACATGCTGAGCGGTGCCTTGCGTCACATGGACAGTCTGGGCAACGGCTCGGTCATCCGCGCCGGCGACGTGCAGCGCATGACGGCGGGCAGTGGTATCGTGCACAGCGAGATGAACGCTTCGTCCGACGAGCCGGCCCATCTGTTGCAGATATGGATGCTGCCGGAACGCAAGGGCATCGCGCCGGGTTACGAGGAAAAGCATTTTTCCGTCGAAGAGAAATCGAACCGGTTGCGGCTGATCGTCTCGCGCGATGGTCGCGAGGGTTCGTTGCTGGCGCATCAGGATGTCGCGCTTTACGCCAGTATGCTGCAGCCGGGATTATCCCTGGTACATGAGCTGGCGCCGACGCGTAGCGCCTATCTGCAACTGGCGCGCGGCAGCCTTTTGGTCAACGGCGAACAGTTGCAGGCGGGCGATGCCGTCAAGCTGGAAGCGGTCGAACGCATAGCCCTGCAGGCGCGCGAGGATGCCGAGTTCCTGCTGTTCGACATGCCACTCGCAGACTGAAGCGCACCAGACCAAAGCCAAAACGAAAATCGGCGCGAAATTGAACATATCCCTGCCTATGCAGTCCATCAACCGGATTTAAACAAGAAAGGAAAAAATATCCATGAAACAATTTTTGACAACCACCACCATCGCCGTCAGCATGCTGTTCTCCGTGTCAGCTTATGCCGCACAGGAAACCTACGCCATTGACAGCGAGCATAGCTTCGCCAACTGGAGCGTGCGCCATGTGGTCGCCAAGACTACCGGCACTTTCCATGACGTGCAGGGCAAGGTCGTCATCGACCGCAGCAATCTCGCCAATTCCAGCGTGGAAGCGAAGATCAATATGCTGAGCGTCAGCAGCAATCACGCCAAGCGCGACGCCCACATCGTCAAGGAGGATTACCTGAACGCCGCCAAGTTCGGCGAGATGACCTTCGTCAGCACCAAGGTTTTGGCCAAGAGCGAGACCGAGGGCGAGATCACCGGCAAGTTCACGATGCACGGCGTGACCAAGGAAATCACCTTCCCGTTCAAGGTACTGGGCTTCGGCGATGACCCGTGGGGCGGCCACCGCGTCGGCCTCGAAGGGCACACCACGCTGAAGGCCTCCGATTTCGGCTACAAGTGGGGTCTGAAGCCCAACGGTTCGGTCGGCGACGACATCGAAGTGACGCTGCTGATCGAGGGCAAGCGCCAGTAATCAGTTTCTGCCTCAGGTTCATCTTGAGGCCATTAGCCACAGAGGGCATAGAGATCACAGAGGAAAAGCAGGGCGCAGCATTGGTGGATGCGGTACCCAACCGGGAAAGTTACGCGTCCTGCAAACTGTTGTTTTCTCTGAGCGCTCTGTGTCCTCTGTCGCTTCAATCAAGCTTTCAGTTTCAACAGCATTCAAAAGGAATCCGGAATCATGACCACAGATTTGTTCAGCCCGATTACGCTCGGCAGCATCGCGATGCAGAATCGCGTCGTTATGGCACCGTTGACGCGCAACCGCGCCGGCGAGGGCAACGTGCCGCAGGATATCAACGTGACCTACTACGCCCAGCGCGCTGGCGCCGGCCTCATCATCACCGAGGCGACGCCGATTTCGCCGATGGCGCATGGATATCCGGCCACCCCCGGCATCCATAGCGATGCGCAGATCGCCGGCTGGAAGAAGGTGGTCGATGCCGTGCACGCCCGCGGCGGCAAGATCGTCCTGCAGTTGTGGCACGTCGGCCGCATCTCGCACCCGTCTCTGCTACCGGACAACGCCTTGCCGGTCGCGCCATCCGCCATCAAGCCGGCCGGCCAGGCCTTCACCTATACAGGGCTGCAGGATTTCGTCACGCCGCGCGCGCTGGAAGCGAGCGAACTGCCGGGCATCGTTGCCGATTACGCGCAGGCGACACGCAACGCGCTGGTGGCTGGCTTCGATGGCGTCGAGATTCATGCCGCCAACGGCTATCTGCTCGACCAGTTCCTGCGCGATGGCACCAACAAGCGCAATGACCAGTACGGCGGCAGCATCGAAAACCGCACGCGCCTGTTGCTGGAAGTGACACGAGCTGTGGTCGATGTCGCCGGTGCCGACAAGGTCGGCGTGCGCATTTCGCCGCTCAATCCGTTCAACGACATCGCTGACTCCAACCCGCAGGCACTGTTCAATCATGTCGCCGCGGCACTCAACCCGTTCAACCTTGCCTATCTGCATGTGGTAGAAGGCGGCATGGGCGGCAGCGATCTGCCGCCGTTTGATTTCGTCGAACTGCGCCGGCAGTTCAAGGGCGCCTACATGGCCAACCTCGGCTACACCAAGGCGACCGCCAACGCCGCGATCGTCGAAGGGCGGGCCGATGTCGTCGCCTTCGGTGTGCCGTTCATTGCCAACCCGGATCTGGTCGAGCGCTTCCGCCGTGATGCGCCGTTGAATGCGGCCGATCAGGCCAGCTTCTACGGCGGCACGGAAAAAGGGTATATTGACTATCCCACCTTGCAAGGATAAATCATGGACAAGCCCGCACTGACCCAGGTACCGATTGACGCTACCATCGCCGCCCGCTGGAGCGGCCGCGCCTATGATGCCAGCAAGGTTGTGACGCCGGAGCAGGTCATCGCTCTATTGGAAGCAGCCCGCTGGGCGCCGTCCTGCTACGGCGACCAGCCCTGGCGTTTCATCGTCTGGAACCGCAATACGGACGCCGCTGCCTGGCAGCAGGCTTTCCAATGTCTGGTTCCGGGCAATCAGGCCTGGGCCAAGGATGCACCGGTGCTGCTGCTGATCGCGGCGGACAGCCTGTTCAACCATAACGGCAAGGACAATCGCTGGGGTCAGTACGACACCGGTGCAGCCGCCGAGAACCTTTGCCTGCAAGCTGCCAGCATGGGTCTGATGGCGCACCAGATGGGAGGCTTCGATCCGGACAAGGCACGCGCCATCTTCGGCGTGCCATCACAGTACGCACTGATGGCCATGATCTCGGTCGGTTATCCGGCTGATATCGGCACGCTTGAAGGTGAGGCGCTGGAACGTGAGACCGCAGCCCGTACACGTCGTCCGCTGGGGGAGCTGTTCTTCAGCGGTACCTGGGGCAAGCCGGTAGCGTGATTATGGCCTAGCCCGGGCATCTGCTAGAATGCGTTCTTTTATCTGATCAGAGAGATTCATCATGGCGGTTTTGCAACTCACCAAGGAAAACTTCAAGGACACCATCGTCAATAACGATTTCGTCATCGTCGATTTCTGGGCGCCGTGGTGCGAACCTTGTGTCGCCTTTACGCCGGTGTTCGAGGCCGCTGCGGAAAAGAACCCGGATATCGTGTTCGGCATGGTGAACACCGAGACCGATCCGGAGATCAGCGAATATTTCGAGATCAAGCAGATTCCCGGCATTCTGTTCGTGCGCGAACAGGCTGCCATTCACGCCCAGGTCGGCGAGATCGGCGCACCGGCGCTGGACAAGATCATCGAGTGGGCGCGTGAGAAGGATCTGACGACCGTGCGTGAGTACTACGCCGAACAGGCAGCCAAGGCGCAGAACTGAAGCACCGTTCCAAAGACAAGCCAGAAGATAAGCAAGAAATAACAGTTCAGAAAAAAGCCGCTTTCGAGCGGCTTTTTTGTTGGTTGGATATCCGTATGACTTAGCGGTTAACGGATCAGGCAGAGCGCCAGCAGAGGCGCGAGATTGAACAGCAAAATTCCGACTTTGTAGAGCGCCATGCCGCCGTAATGCAGCGTATCGAAAGCTTGCGGTGTGAGCTGAAACCAGCGCTTGTGCAGTCGGTAGACCGTGTCACGGGCAAAGACCAGCATGCCGAACCAGAGCAACAGCACGCCGTAATTGAGGATGAGGTTCCATAGCAGGAAACCGTGCAGTTGATCGAGCGTCATCGGGATTGTCCGCTAGAAACTGCCGGTGGTGAACAGGCGCAGCAGGAAGAAGATACCGACGCCCATCATCAGATACATCGGAATATCGCCGCGCCGGCTACGGGTGCCGAGCGGCGCGGAGTTGAGCCAGCGCCAGAACAGGTACAGCAGGAAGAGGATGATCACGCCGCCGGCCAGATTGCTGCCGGAACTGAAGAGCTGAATCAGCCATTTCTTGATCATGCCCTGGTCACGGAAGATTTCGACCGCGATGCCGATGATACCCAGCAGCATGAGGCCCATTTGCGCGGAAGCGAGGATGGTTTTGAGCAGCGAATCCGGTTTGCTGTTGTTGGGTTTTGCCATGAGGAGGTCTCCCGTTAAGCAGTTTCCACTGAGGATACTACTTTATCCCGGACTGGCGGGCAGAAATTCGGCCGGATCGACCGATTTGCCCTGGCGGCGGATCTCGAAATGCAGCTTGACCCGCTCGGCGTCGCTGTTGCCCATCTCGGCGATCTTCTGGCCGCGGGCGACGGCTTCGCCTTCCTTCACCAGGATCTTGTTGTTGTGCGCGTAGACCGAGAGGAACTCGTCGTTGTGCTTGATGATGACAAGCCGGCCATAGCCGCGCAGGTCGGAACCGCTGTAGATAACCTTGCCGGGAGCGGCGGCGAGAATGGGCTGACCGCTGTTGCCGGCAATATCGATGCCCTTGGCATTGCCGCCTTCGTTGAAGCCGGACAACAGTTCGCCGCGGGTCGGCCATGACCAGGTGATGCCGCCGTTGCTGGCGGTGGCTGTCGGTGCCTTGAATGCGGTCGTGGCCGCCGGTTCTGCAGCAGCTGGCGCTGGGCTCTGTGCGGGCGTAGTCGCTGCGGTGGCGGCTGGAGTCTGGCTGGCTGCGGGAACCGGTGCCGGAGGAGGAGGCGCTGTAATCGGCGCAGACTTGGCTGCCAGCGGTGGGGTCTGCAGCGCCTGCTCGCTATAGGGTTCGCGCATGGCGATCGGTCCGCTGATCAGCGGCGTACTGGGTGCTGTCGCGATTGTCTGTTCGGCGGTTACGGTGCTGGCTGGTGCCGTTTCCATTGTGCTGTCCTGGATCACGCTGCTGTCGATGCCGCCCATGTCCAATGGCGTGATAACGACATCGCCGCTTTCTGTCTCGGCGACGGGAGCCGGCGCCGGCGTGCTCGGTTTCAGTTTGAGTTGCTGGCCGACGTAGATGGTATAGGGCGGGGCGATGTTATTGGCACGGGCGATCTCCTTGTAATCATAGCCATGTTCGAGGCCGATGCTATACAGCGTGTCGCCTTTCTTGACGGTATAGAGGTCTGGGCGCCAGTCCTTGGCAGCCGGTTTGGCGGCAGGCGCACGGTCGATGACGGGCGCCTTGGTAGGAGGTGCGCAACCGATGATGAGCGCGGAGACGATTGCAAGACCGATATAACGTATCAAACCTGAAGATTCCCCTGCATAACGATTCATGTGGATGGTTAACTGGTACCGCCGAGCAGTGGGACAAATTTCACCGCTTCGAGTTTGCTTTGCCGGTATTCGGTCGGCGTGCGTTCGATCAGGTAGAGCGTCTGTTCATCGGTGCCGACCGGAATCACCATGCGACCGCCGATAGCGAGTTGCGCCAGCAGGTCTTCCGGGATGTGACCGGAAGCGGCCGTGACGATGATGCCGTCGAACGGCGCCAGTTCCGGCAGGCCCATGGTGCCGTCGGCGTGTTTCAGCTTGATGTTGCGCATGCGCAGTTCGCGCAGATTGCCGCGGGCCTTCATCAGTAGCGGGCTGATGCGTTCTACCGAGTAGACCTCTTTCGCCAGCTTGGACAGCACCGCTGTCTGGTAGCCGCATCCGGTGCCGATCTCCAGCACGCGGCCGAGGTTGCCGTTGCCGCGCAGTATCTCGGTCATGCGGGCGACAATGTAGGGCTGCGAGATGGTCTGGCCGAAGCCGATCGGCAGCGAGACGTCTTCGTAGGCGCGGGAGGAGAGGGCCTCATCGACGAATATGTGGCGCGGGATGGCGCCCATGGCGGCCAGCGTCACCTCGTCGCGTATGCCCTGTTCGCGCAGGCGCGCCAGCATGCGGCTGCGCGTGCGTTGTGAAGTCATGCCGATACCGCTCATCACGGAATTCATGGCTGTTGCCCTGCTGCGTTCATGTTCTGATGGTTCCGCTCCGCTGTGTTACATGCCCAGCCATTGGGCGATCTGGTCGATCTGTCTGTGCTGGGTCAGATCGACCTGCAAGGGAGTGATCGACACCTGCTCCGCTGCCACGGCGTAGAAATCGGTGCCGGCGCCGGCGTCCTGCGCATCGCCGGCAGCGCCGACCCAATAAACGGTCTCGCCGCGCGGCGTGTTGGTCTTGATCACCGGTTCCGCCTTGTGGCGCTTGCCGAGACGGGTCACCGCCAGCCCGTGCAGTTCCTCATAAGGGATGTCCGGTACGTTGATGTTGAGCAGCAATGGCGGCGGCAGGCCGGTTTTCTCGTAGCGTTTGACCAGGTCGACGACGACGCGGGCGGCGGTCTCGAAATACTGCGCGTTGTGGCGCGACATGGAGACGGCGAACGAAGGGATGTTGAGCAGATAGCCTTCCATCGCTGCGGCGACGGTGCCGGAGTAAATCGTGTCGTCACCCATGTTGGCGCCGTCGTTGATGCCGGAGATGACCATGTCCGGCAGTTCCTTCAGCAGTCCGGTGACGGCCAGATGGACGCAATCGGTCGGCGTGCCGTTGACGTAATAGGTGCCGTTGCTGGTCTGGCGCACGGTCAGCGGGCGGTCGAGGGTGAGGGAATTGCTGGCGCCGCTGCGGTTGCGTTCCGGCGCCACGATCATGATGTCGGCGATTTCGGAAAGGTGTTCGGCCAGGATGTTGAGGCCGGGGGCGAAATAGCCGTCATCATTGGAAAGTAGGATACGCATGCGGCGATTATAACCGAGTCGTGCACAAGTTTTAATGCGGCAAACGCATCAGGCGGGCGGTTTGCGGGTCAGCCTCGCGTAAAAGATCGCGCAGAAGAAGAAAATCACCGTGAGCACGACTTCCAGCAATGCCAGCTGCGCTGACAGGCCCTGGTCCGACCAGGCGCGGACCACACCTTCAGTGAAGTAAAGCAGGATGAACATGGACGCCCACTGGTAGGTATAGCGTTTGCCGCGCAGGATGCCGAACAGTGGCAGCAACAGCGGCAGGGTCTTGAGGATGAGCATGGAGCCGCCCGGGCGCAGCGGCGCCAGCCAGCCTTCCCAGGCGAGGCAGAGCAGGATGAGGGCGATCAGGCTGGAACTGGCGCCATTTTTCAGCAGGCGCGTCATGTCTGGCAAGTGCTTCATGCCTTGCAAGCCTTTGCCAAGGCGACCAGCGCGGTGCGGGCATCGGTGACGTCATGGACAGCTTGCGCGAAGTCGAAGCGTAGCAGCCTGTCATCAGCGCGCAGGTCGAAACCGTCGCCGTCGATACCGACCATTTCGACCTGTTGCGGGGTGATGCCGTGGATGTGCTGGCAGTAGCTTTTCATGTTGGCCTGGTGGTCCTGGTTCATGTGTTCGATGATGCCGGCTTCCTGTGCGATCAGCGGCGTGCGAGGCGATCTGAATTCGGCACCGTCGACCCAGCCCATGCGGCCGAAGCCGGCGATATAGCGTGCTTCACGGATCTGCAGCCGGTAAAAGAGGAAATCGTGCATGGCGAAATATTGCGCGGCCTGCGGCAAATAGCGCAGGTAGCGTGCCTGTAGCAGTGAGTCCTGCTTGTCGGTCTGCTCCGCCTCGCCCAGTAGCGTCAGGCGGGCGTTTGCCTGCAAGTCTTCGGCGCCGGCGAACACTAGTAGCGAGACGCGGCAATCGGCCATGATGTTTTTCGTGTGCTCCGCCAGCGTGCTGATCAGCAGCAGCGGCTGGCCGTCGTGGTCGAGCACGAATGGCGCGACCGAGCCATAGGGATAGCCGGTATGGCTGGCCGAGAGCGTGCACAGCATGCCACTGTGCGTGCTGCGCAGGAACTGCCGGGCCTCTTGAGCGAGTGACATCAGGCTGCGAGCTTCAGCGCGGTTTGTGCCAGACGCTTGCCCAGTGCAATGCAGAGCTTGCGTTCATCCTCCGTGATGGGCCTGTCGTCCGCCGCGCCGCCGATGTGGCTGGCGCCGTAGGGCGTGCCGCCGGAAGTGGTGGCGCTCAATTCCGGTTCGGAATAGGGCAGGCCGACCATCACCATGCCGTGGTGCATCAACGGCAGCATCATGGTCAGCAGCGTGGTTTCGTTGCCGCCGTGCAGGGAGCCGGTGGAGGTGAAGACTGCAGCCGGCTTGCCGATTAGCGAACCTTTCAGCCACTGGCCGACAGTGCCGTCGAGGAAGTATTTCATTGGCGCCGCCATGTTGCCAAAGCGGGTCGGACTGCCGAGCGCAAGGCCGATGCATTCTTCCAGGTCTTTCAGTTCGGCGTAGGGCGCGCCGCTCTTCGGCACTTCCGGTTCAGTCGCTTCGCAGTTGGCGGAGACTTTCGGCACGGTGCGAAGGCGCGCGCGGGCACCATCGACGCTATCGACGCCGCGCGCGATGAGCTTGGCCATCTCGTGGACGGCGCCACCCTGGGAATAATAAAGAATCAGAATCTCGTTCATTTCTTGCGTTTGTCCTTGATGCGTTGTTTCTGGGTATCGACCTCGAACAGGCCGATGGTGCGGATGAGGTCGCTGAATTTGGCGAAGCCGTAATTGCGCGAGTCAAAGGCGGAGAAGTTCTTGACGATGTGCTTCTTCACTTCGCCCATGTGGGCGTAGCCCTCTTCGTCGGACAGGGCGTCGATAGCCGAGCGGATCAGCGACACCAGCTTGGCGTCCATCGCCAGTTCCTTGGCGCTCTTGCGGACATCGGCGGGCACGCCGGCTTCGGAGGCTACCGGCTTGGCGGCGCCTTTCTTGCGGCCGCTGGCGGGCTTTTCCGTTACTTCTTCTGCTGCTGCCGATTCAGCCCGCTTGTTCTGCGCAAGGATCTCGAAATACTTGAACTCGTTGCAGGCCGCCTGTAGCGATTCCGGTGTCTTTTTCTCGCCGAAGCCGTAAACCAGCTTGCCGGATTCGCGGAAACGGATCGCCAGCCGCGTGAAGTCACTGTCGCTGGAAACGATGCAGAAGCCGTCGAGCGGTGCGGTGTAGAGCAGGTCCATGGCGTCGATGATGAGCGCGCTGTCGGTGGCGTTCTTGCCCTTGGTGTTGGCGTATTGCTGGATGGGCTGGATTGCGTGCTTGGGCAGGATCTCCTTCCAGCGGCTCAACTGGTTCTGGGTCCAGTCGCCGTAGATACGGCGCACGCTGGCATCGCCGAACTTGGAGATCTCCTCGAACAGTTCGTCGATCATGTCGATCACCTTGAAGGTGTTGTCGGCGTCGATCAGTACCGCCAGTCTCGGGTTGTTGTTGTCAGCACTCATGGGTCCGGCCTCGCGCGTCTACACGAGGAGCCTGCGCCGAAATGCGCCGCCCCTCGTTCATTTGAAGCTGAAAGTATACAGGACATCGACCGCGCTCTCCGAGCCGGCCTGGGTGCGGACCGACCAGTTACTGGTAAGGTCGTAGGTCAGCCGTGCGACGTTGAGCAACCCGGTCACTTCCTTCTCGTAACTCAGATAGAGGTTGGGCGCCAGACGTTTGCCGAGGCTGACGCTGGCGCTTTCCGCATCGCTGCCTCCGACATTGAAGCTGTCGAGACCGGCGGCCCGCGCGAAGCGGGTCTGTAGCGGCACCGACTGACCCTGCGACAGCAGCGCGCCGGCCGCCAGCGACAGCATGGCGAACTGATCCTGGCCGACGCGATCCATGCCGTGGCCGAGCACCAGCCAGGCGAGCTTGTCGCTGTCCGAAACTTCCGGCACGGAAACCAGCTTGATGGCTGGGTTGAGCGCGGTGCCGCGGATTTCGACGCCGGCCCGTACGGCCATGTTCTGTCGCAACGCCAGGATGTCGAGCCCCGGATTGTCGATTTGGCCGTTGAACACCAGCTGGCCGCGTTCGATGTTCAGCACCTGACCGTAGGCCATGTAGGTGCCGGCGGCGTTGATCGCGCCTTCTGCCCGCAGGTTGCGGTCGGTGCGGCCGTTGAGCTTGATAGTCCCTTTCATGGTGCTGTCGAGGCCGCGTCCGCGTAGCACGAACAGGCTGCCGGGCTGGTTGCCGATGCCGATACTGAGATCGCTCACCTGCAACAGCAGCGGATGCGCTGACGTTTCCTCGGCGGCACCTATGATGACGACATCGTCGCCGAGGGCCGGTTTGTCTTCGGCCGCCAGTTCGATCAGGCCTCGCGTGATCTCGACCGCGCCGCTCACAGCCATCTGCTGACCGGAAAGGCGAGTATCGAGGTCGCCGGCGATGATCATCATGCGGTCGGTGCGCGACACGGCCGTGAAATTCTCGGCATGCCATTGCAGGGCCAGTTGTGGCTCGCCGTTCTGCAGGCTCAGCTTGCCTGCCGCCGTGATGAAGCCGTCGCCGCCGGAGAAGCGTGCCTGACGTATTTCCAGTTGGTCACCGCGGAAAGCGGCATCGAGGGTGCCGTTCTGCAGATCCACCCCTTCGGACGGCACGGTCAACCGCAGCTGCCGGCCTTGCAGCGTTCCCTGCAGGTCGGGGCGGGCGATGGTGCCCTTGCCGGATAGCTGCATATCGAGGCGGCCGTCCATTTCGGCGCCGGCCATGCTCTCCGGTAGCGGCAGCCAGATGAGCGATTGCAGGCGAGCATCGGCTCTGATCTCAAGCGGCGACTGCCGGTTCAACACGAAACCGGAAGCGGTCGGTTCCAGCTGCGTGGCGAGGTCGAAACGCAGCGCGCCCAGTGCCTTGCCGTTGCTACTTGCATCGATGCGGACCCGGTTCTGCGACAGTTCCAGCCTGGCATCGAGCGCACCGAGGCCGAGCTGGCGGATACTTCCATCGCCGCTGCGGATGCCGATGTCGCCGCTTACCAGACGGATATCGGCCCGGCCGTTTGCTGTTTCGTCTGCCGCGATATCCCAGCTGCCGGAGAACGCCGGGTTGCCGCTCATGTTGGCCGGCAGCTTCAGCAGGATTTCGGGCAACGCCGCGAGGCCGATTCGGTCGAACCTGCCTTTTGATACCAGCCGGTCGTTGCCGACCCGCAGCTGGTCGACCTGCAGTTGTCCGCCGGCGATAGCCAATACCAGGTTTTCAAGCGCGAAGCCCTGTGCCTGGTCGTATTGCAGCCCGGCCTGGCCCAGCAACTCGACCGGCCGCGCACCCTGATGGCTGAGTTTTTCCAGCTGCGCAATCCAGGTGCCACTATCGTTGATCCGGCCTGAGACCAGGGCCTGCAGCAAGGGTTGTTGCGACGCTGCCGTCTGGCTGTTGAGCTCGATGCGATGCTGCGCGCGAGTGCCGCTCAGTTGCAGGTCGGCGTTCATCGCTGGGCTGTGGTTCAGGCGGAGATTTTCAGCGCGCATGTTGAGACTGAGCGGTGCGCCCTCAGACCGGGCCAGTGAGGCTTGCCCGGTCAGACGTTCGATTGCCAGACCCTCGCTCACGCCCAGTTGCTCGCCCAGCCATTGCATATCGGCCGCCAGTCGTCCGAAAGCGCCACTGATTTTGCCCTCGGCGTTGAAGCGGCCCTGTAGGGTCGGATCGAAGGCGGCGATGTCGCCGAACGCAGCTTGCCAGGCTAGCGTGGAAGATGGCGAACCCAGGCTGCCGCTCGCTTGCAGCCGGTTGTTCTGCAGCTTGCCATCGAGCGTGATGTCTTCG
>JAVEWT010000027.1:0-17585 GCA_034004425.1 Methylophilaceae bacterium | reverse complement strand
CGACTTTTTTGCCCAAAGCACCCCGCTGGTTGCACAACTCGCCCTTCTGGGCGCAAACCGTTTTGCATCCATCGATCAATAGCGGTTTCAAGACCGCTGCCTTTTTGCTGATCTGATGGTTGCAGGCGATCTCTATGTAGGCCTGATGTCGGGCACAAGCCTGGATGGAGTGGATGCGGTTCTACTGGAAATCAACTTCGGCGGCTGTCACGTCAAGGATGCACATTTCAGCTCATTCAGCCCCGAGCTGCGTCAAGACCTGCTCGACCTGCACCAGACCGGTGTTAACGAACTCGAACGCGCGGCGCTGGTTGGAAACACGCTATCCCGTTTATACGCTGCTAGCGTCGAGCAACTATTAGAAAAAGCGCGTGTCGGCAAGCAGGATATCCGCGCCATCGGCTGCCATGGCCAAACCATTCGCCATCGCCCCGAAGCCGGATTTACCCTGCAGATCGGCAACCCCGCCTTGCTGGCAGAATTGACCGGCATCAGCGTAGTGGCGGATTTCCGTAGCCGCGACATTGCCGCCGGCGGCCAGGGCGCACCGCTGGTTCCGGCATTCCATCAGGCCGTATTCCAGCATCCGTCGGTCCATCGAGTCGTGGTCAACATCGGCGGCATCGCCAATCTCACAGACCTACCATGCGATGACAGACCGGTCACCGGTTTCGATTCCGGCCCCGGCAACATGCTGATGGACGCATGGATACATCAGGTACAGGGTCTGGCATACGACAAGGACGGCCATTGGGCGGCACAAGGTCAAGTGATTCCATCGCTTCTACAAACTCTACTGAGCGAGCCTTTCCTTGCAGCGCCACCGCCCAAAAGCACGGGCCGCGACCTTTTCAGCCTCGCCTGGTTGACCGAGCGCATCCGCCCCGGCCTGACACCGGCAGATGTCCAGCGCACATTGCTGGAACTAACGGCGATTTCCATCCATGACGCGATTCAACAGTACTGCCATGGCGCCCGAGAAATCTATCTCTGCGGTGGCGGCGCCTGCAACCCCGTATTGGTCTCGCGCTTGCGTGATTTGCTGCAGCCTGTAAAAATTGCGCTTTCTGACGAACTCGGCATCAACATCAATCACGTTGAAAGTGCCGCCTTTGCTTGGCTGGCACATCGATGCCTGCAACAAGAACCGGGCAACCTGCCCGCAGTGACCGGGGCCCGCGGCCCAAGAATTCTGGGTGCTGTCTACGCAAGCTGATACGCACCCTGCCGATTTTTAAAATTGACTGAATCGCATATGAAACCTACAAAAGTGACACTGACTTTCGACAACGGCGCGCCGCCCATCGAGCTCCCGATGCTCGCAGGCAAGCTCGGGCCGGATGTCATCGATATACGCAATCTCGGAAAGCACGGGGTGTTCACCTACGACCCGGGCTTCCTGTCGACGGCCTCCTGCCATTCCGAAATCACCTACATCGACGGCGATGAAGGCCTGCTCTATTACCGCGGTTACCCGATCGAGCAATTGGCAAACCATTGTGACTTCCTCGAAGTTTCCTACCTGCTGATGTACGGCGAACTGCCGACGGCAGAGGAAAAGCAGCGTTTCACCGACAAGATCACGCAGCACACCATGGTGCATGACCAACTCACCAACATCTTCCGTGGATTCCGGCGCGATGCTCATCCGATGGCAGTCATGGTCGGCGTGGTCGGCTCCATGTCGGCCTTCTATCATGATTCGATCGATATCCATGATGCGAAGAACCGCGAGATCTCTGCTTGCCGGCTGTTGGCCAAGGTGCCGACCATCGCGGCCTGGAGTTACAAATACAACATCGGCGAACCGTTCATGTATCCGCAGAACAAATTCAATTTCGCGGAAAACTTCATGCACATGATGTTTGCCACGCCATGCGAGGAATACAAACCGAATCCGACGCTGGCCAAGGCTTTCGATCGCATCCTGATCCTGCACGCCGACCACGAACAGAACGCCTCGACTTCCACCGTACGCCTGGCGGGTTCGAGCGGTGCCAACCCCTATGCCTGCGTTGCCTCCGGCATCGCTTCGCTGTGGGGTCCGGCACACGGTGGCGCCAATGAAGCCACGCTGAAGATGCTGGAGGAAATCGGCGACGTCAGCCGTATCGGCGAATACATCAACCGCGCCAAGGACAAATCGGACTCGTTCAGGCTGATGGGTTTCGGCCACCGCGTATACAAGAACATGGATCCACGCGCGGCCATCATGCGCGAGACCTGTCATCAGGTGCTCGACGAACTCGGCCTGCACAACGATCCGATGTTCAAGCTGGCACTAAAGCTGGAACAGATCGCGCTGGAAGACGAATACTTCGTCAGTCGCAAACTCTACCCCAACGTCGACTTCTACTCGGGCATCGTCATGCGCGCCATGGGCATCCCCAATTCGATGTTCACGGCCATCTTTGCGATGGCCCGTACCGCCGGCTGGGTCGCACAATGGAACGAAATGATCTCTGACAGCGAATCAAGAATCGGGCGGCCTCGCCAGCTCTATACGGGTTCCGCCCGACGCGACTTCATACCCGTCGACCAGCGCCGGCAAAAAAAATAGCCGGGCGATCTGGCAAGGGATTGAGAAAAACAAAAAAAGGGGCTAAAGGCCCCTTTTTTGTTTGCGTACCCGCCTCAGGCAGAGAAGGATGAACCGCAACCGCAGGTACTGGTCGCATTCGGGTTACGAATGACGAACTGAGATCCCTGCAGGCTGTCCTGATAATCGATTTCCGCACCCATCAGATACTGCAGGCTCATGGGGTCGATAAGCAGGCTGACGCCGTTGCGCTCTACCTGCGTATCGTCTTCGTTGACCTCTTCCTCGAAGGTGAAGCCATACTGGAAGCCCGAGCAACCACCACCACTGACGAATACGCGCAACTTCAGATCCGGCGTGCCTTCCTCATCGATGAGTTCCTTCACTTTCTTCGCCGCATTGTCGGTAAAGACCAGCGGGCTTGGCATTTCTGTTTCCGTGCTCATAACTACTCCTTTAATTCCTCAATCGTTCATGTTCAGACCAGCCTGCCGGCCGATCGGTTCGCTTGCGCTCAATCCTCGGCCGTCAGCAATGAACTGCCGGACGCAACAGCCGCACCTTCGCCAAGATAAATCAACTTGCCTTCCACCACTGCGCCGGTATGCATTTCCAGAGACTTGTAACTCACATCGCCGGCAACACGGGACTTGGTCTGCAATTCAATGAATTGCGTGGCCTGCACCGGACCCGTGACGACGCCATTGATGACCACTTGAGATACAGTGATGGCGCCCTCGATCCTGCCGTTTTCGCTCAACACCAGAGTACTGGGCGTCTCCGTCTCGGTAACGTTGCCACGCACACTGCCATCGACGCGCAATCCACCGGTGAAATGAATATCACCGTCTATCCGTGTATCGGCGCCCACCAAAGTATCGATACGACTAGGCGCCTTGTTTCGGTTTTTTGAAAACATGTCTTCCCTTCAATATGAGGCCTCAATCCGGCAAATCAAGCTGCTGGATGATGACGGGCTCGCGCTGTCCCTTTTCTGTCAAACTGAGTAACACCGATGGCTTGCTGACTCCCGGCGGCAAAACAAAACTGCCGTCAATCCTCTGATAATACTTGAAATTGACCTTGATCGGTTCAATCGCCGTGACGCCATCCATCAACGGCGAGAAAACTTCTGCACCATTCTGCAAGGCTTTCAGCTTCAGCTCAAGGTTGCCCTGAATCGCCCGATCGTGTCGGCCCGACTGTATCAGCAGCACATGATATTCATACTGATCCGGCAATTTGCCCTTGTTGAGCTTGAAGCTGTGCAGTTTCAATTCACCGGTGGCGGAATTCTCATTGAGTATGCCCCGGTAAAAAGCCAGTTCACTCTTCAATTCCATGTTTTCGTCCTGCAGGGCCGCCAACTCATCTGCCAGACTTTGCTGTGCTGCCCGCTCGACCTGCAACTGCCGCTCACGGTACACCGTCTTCGCCTCCAGTTGCTGATTGTCCCGCAGCAGACTGTTCACACTCTGGATTAGCCCGGTATAGTCGCCGCCGGTGAACTGCCAGTAACCGATCAGATAACCGGCCAGTATCAAGACCAACGCCACCAGCCACTGCCAGTACCAGGGCTGCTTGGAACGTACGGTAACCCGCTTTGCCGTCGCGCCGAAATGCCCCCGCAGCCGCCTTGAAACCCGTCTCATAAGCGCATGGCACCCCCGGCGTTACGGCAGGAGCGGAACCACCTCCAGTCCGCTTTGCTCCGGCAAATCGAACATGATGTTCATGTTTTGCACCGCCTGACCGGCTGCCCCCTTGACCAGATTGTCGATGACCGACAGCACCACCACCGTGTCACCCCCCTGCGGCTGGTGAACTGAGATGCGGCACAGATTGGAGGCACGTACGGAGCGTGTCTCGGGATGGGCACCCGGCGGCAACACATCGACAAAACGCTCGTCTGCATAGGCAGTTTCAAACAACTGCTGCAAATCGCATTGCCCGGTCAGCCTGGCGTACAGAGTCGCATGAATGCCGCGAATCAACGGCGTCAGGTGCGGTACAAAGGTCAACGCAACCGGTTGGTCGCTCATCCGGCCCAGCCCCTGCGAAATCTCCGGAAGATGCCGGTGACCGGCTACGCCGTAGGCCTTGAAGTTATCGCCAGCCTCGGCAAACAGGTTGTGCACTTCCGCCTTGCGTCCAGCGCCGCTGACACCGGACTTGGCATCGGCGATCAGATGCTGGGTATCGATCACGCCAGCTTTCAGGAGAGGCATGAAACCGAGCTGCACCGCCGTCGGGTAACAGCCGGGGTTGGCGATCAACCTGGCATTGCGTATCTGTTCACGGTTCAGTTCCGGCAAGCCGTAGACCGCATCTGCAATCAATTCGGGGCAAGCGTGGGTCATGCCGTACCATTTTTCCCAGGTCGCCACGTCCTTGATGCGGAAATCGGCGGCGAGGTCGATTACCCGCACACCCTTTTCCAGCAAGGCGCGGGTCTGTTGCATGGCGATGCCGTTCGGCGTGGCAAAGAACACCACATCACATTGCCCGAGATCGGCGGCTGCCGGGTCGACGAACGGCAGGTCGACATAGCCGCGCAGATTGGGGAACATCTCCGCCACGGCCATGCCGGCCTCGCCACGCGAGGTGACGGCAACCAACTCCGCATTCGGGTGTATGGCCAACAGGCGCAACAATTCGACACCGGTATATCCGGTGCCGCCCACAATCCCTATTCTGATTTTACTGTCTTGTGCCATATTCGATTGATCGTGATGCCCGTCGCTGATCGGGCAGGAACTAGATAGTAACAAAAAACCATGCGACCGCATAAAACCAAGCAGCACACGTGACCGGCAAAAACGAAAAAAGCCGCAATTTGCGGCTTTTTTCACATCCCTTGCGCTTAGCGCTTGGAGAACTGTTTACGACGACGCGCCTTACGGAAGCCGACTTTCTTGCGTTCAACTTCACGTGCATCACGTGTCACAAAACCAGCATTGGACAATGCGCTCTTCAGAGCTGCATCGTAGTCGATCAGGGCACGTGTAATACCGTGACGCACTGCACCGGCCTGACCGGACTCGCCGCCACCGGTAACGTTCACCATGATATCGAAGCTGGCTTCGTTTTCGGTCAGCGCCAGCGGCTGACGCAGAATCATGCGTGAAGTCTCACGGGAGAAATATTCGTCAGCAGGCTTGTCATTGATGACGATATTGCCCTTGCCTGCCTTCAGGAACACGCGAGCGACGGAGCTCTTGCGACGACCTGTACCGTAGTTGTATTTACCAATCATTATCTAATCCTTAAGCCTGGCTTTGAATTTTCAAAGGCTGTGGTTGTTGCGCAATATGGTCATGCTTCTCGCCAGCGTAAACTTTCAGCTTGCGGAACATGGCATAGCCCAACGGACCCTTTGGCAGCATGCCCTTGACGGCCTTTTCCAGAGCGCGGCCCGGGAACTTTTCTTGCATCTTGCCAAATGTGGTGGTGGAAATACCGCCTGGATAACCGCTGTGACGGTGATACAGCTTGTCACCGGACTTGTTGCCGGTCACCTTGATCTTGTCAGCATTGACGACGACGATGTAATCGCCGGTATCAACGTGAGGAGTGTAAATGGTCTTGTGCTTGCCGCGCAGACGATGTGCGATCTCACTGGCCAGGCGGCCCAACACCACGTCGGTTGCATCGACAACGAACCAGTCACGCTTTACTTCATGCGCTTTTGCAGAAAAAGTCTTCATTTGACTACCAATACTTGCCAAAAAAATTAAGAGGGCGATTTTATGTCAGGGCTCCCGCCCTTGTCAAACGATATTATCGCCTTACGGATAACTTGTGACGCACGCAAGCCGATGATTTTTTGTCAGTTAGTACGCATATCTGCCGAAATTCAGACAATCATGCCTGCATGCGCCTTATTTCCAGTATCATCCAGCGTCGCCCTAAGAAAGCCGGCACTATACCACTATTTATATAAAAAACAACGGGATAAACATAACTGACAGATTCCAGCCTTGCATGCATCCACACCGCTGTTGCCGCTGGCATGCCATTTGCGCTGCTATCCACATATTGATCAATGACTTGCCGACTCGCATGCGAACCGCACCGGAACCGCATGATGCACTGACCACGATATGAACAAAACTGATTGCAAGATTCTGACACGGCTATGGCTGCCTGCTTCGTTGCTGCTATGCGGCCACAGCATGCCCACGCTGGCCATGGGGCTGGGCAACATCGATGTCCGCTCCGGGCTCGGGCAGCCGCTGTCCGCGCAGATCGAGCTGTACGATGCCCCGCAACGGCTGGATGCCGGCTGCTTCCGCCTGCTGCAAAGCCAGAACGATCTGCCCTTTGCACCGCTCAAGGCCGCCATCAAACTGCAACAGAACCAGAACGGCCACGCCCAGCTGGAAATCAGCACCTATCAGGCATTGAACGAACCCATTGTCCTGCTCAATCTGGTCGCCGATTGCGAGCAGCAGATCAGCCGTGAATATACCCTGCTCCTGGACCCGCCGCTGATTGAAAAAGCGACGTCCGCGTTGCCGCCAATAACCGCGGCACATGTCTTTACCGAACCTGTGCCGCTTGCCGCCACGATCCCGGATACTGCACGCCCGGATGTGAGCGAAGGTAGAGGCCAGGCGCAGAAAACGCAAACCGACAGCCGCCGCAAGCAACCGGCATCACGCAAAACAACCTCTCCGGCCAACGCGCAGGCGACACACGTCGCCGCAGCTGATACTGCAGAGGATGCATCCCCAGTATCCGGCACGGGCAGGCTGGTCATTTCCGGCGACGAATACCGGCGACCGGAGTTCTTCGATAGCCCGCTGCAACTGCAAATGTCGATGGAACTACAGGAATGGCCGCTAGAAGACGTACAGGCATTGAACGAGGAAGCAGTTTCCGACGAAATGACCGCCATGGCCAACAAGCTCGCTCATCTGGAAAGTCAGATGCTGGCCCTGCAAAAGCGCAACGCCGAACTCGAAGCGCAACGCCTGACCGCACCTGCTACCCGCGCAGAGGCTTCCTGGCTGAACTATTTATTTATCACGCTGGCTGTCTTAGTGTTGCTCAGTCTGGCGGAATGGCTACGTCGCCGGCACATCCAGCGCCAGATGGCGGCAGAATTGGCAATCTGGAAGGAACTGGCGCCGGAAGTCGAGCAACAGGCGTTCGATAGCGGGCTGGATAGCGATGAACCACCGAACACACCGGATCGCGACCGAAAAACAGCGCCGGCAGGTTACCCGGACTTCATGGCCATGCCAGCTATCCTGCATGGCCAGGACCATGAACAGGCCGGCACCACGGTCAACGAGGACATCCTGGAACAGGCCGAAGTTTTTGTCGCCCACGGGCGCGCGAACCTGGCCATCGTACTGTTACAGGATCATCTTGCCGATTTCCCCGAGCTC
The DNA here is from genome assembly GCA_034004425.1 of Methylophilaceae bacterium. GTDB lineage: Bacteria > Pseudomonadota > Gammaproteobacteria > Burkholderiales > Methylophilaceae > UBA6140. Next base: position 9,650 of record JAVEWT010000027.1, on the reverse strand, counting down.
TCGCCCGAGCCTTGGCTCATGTTGCTCGACCTGCTGAAACGCGATGGTGAACGCGTCGCCTATGAAGCAGCCGGCACCGAATGCCGGCGCCATTTCAACGTCGCCATCGCCAACTTCGATGCGCCATTACAGGATGACCTGAGCAGCATCGAGGACTTTCCGCATATCGTCAGGCAATTGCAACAGGTCTGGGGCCGGCCCGAGGCAATTCCCTACCTGGATGACCTGATATACAACCGCAGGCTGGAAGCCCGCCAGGGCTTCGGTCGCAACGCCTATCTGGAAATCCTGCTACTGCGCAGCATCGCCGGCGCTTCCGAATCTGGCGAAAGCAGCCCTGATGCTATTGCCGTCATCACGGCCGCCGCAAATCGGCAAGAAATCGCGGAAATAGAGACTTCAACACAGCCTGCGGCCACCCCGCTCGCACCCGAGATCGAAATCCCGGCTAGCACGGGCACGCCTGAAGAGCCATTGTTTGCCGAAGAATTGACCGCCAATCCGTTGCCGGAGGACAAGTCCCTGCCGCTGGAATTCGAATTCCCGACGAAAAACTAGGGAGCACTCACAGATAATCGGCGAGCAGTCCGACAAAAATCGCCGCACCCAGCCAGTTATTGTGCAAGAAAGCCTTGAAACAGGACGCGCGCTCACGCTTGCGGATCAGACGGTAGTGATACAGCGCCAGCGCGGCAGCCAGCACCAATCCCAGATAATAAGGCCAGTGCAGTTGCTGCAGCCAGCCGACCAGCGCCAGCAGCAGCAGCATCGCTGCATAGCAGACCATGATGGCGGCAACGTCATGACGCCCGAAAAATATCGCGGAAGAACGGATGCCGATCTTCAGGTCATCGTCGCGGTCGACCATGGCATATTCCGTGTCGTAGGCCAGCGCCCAGAAAATATTGGCCAGCAACATCAGCCAGGCAACCGGCGGCAGCGCATCGGTCAGGGCGGCGAACGCCATCGGAATACCAAAACCGAAGGCGATGCCGAGATAAGCCTGCGGCGTCACCAGAAAACGCTTGGTCAGCGGATAGGTCATGGCCAGCAGCAAGGCCGCGAATGACAAGACGATGGTCAGCGTATTGAGGAACAGCACCAGCGCAAACGCGCCGAGGCTGAGTCCGGCCGCCAGCAGGCAGGCTTCCTTGACGCTGACTTCGCCGCTTACCAGCGGCCGCTGCCGGGTGCGCTCGACATGACCGTCGAAATTGCGGTCCGCGACGTCGTTCATGACACAGCCGGCGGAACGCATGAGCACGGTGCCCATGAAGAATATCCACACCACCAGCCAATCGGGCCGGCCTTCGCCGGCAATCCACAAGGCCCACAGTGTCGGCCACAGCAGCAGCAGGATGCCAATCGGCTTGTCCAGCCGCATCAGGCGCTCATAGGCATCAATCTTTTGTTTCCAGTTCATCGTCTGTGTTCCGTCAATGGCAGCACGGCCGGCAGAAAGACCTCGGTGACCATGATTGCCGCATGCTTGAGCCTGAAAATTGAGCGCCGCGCCCAGACCGCGTGCGGCTTGACGGCGAGATGGCCAACGGCGCGCCGGTAGAGCGCATGCTGCCTCGACAGCTTCTTGAATTCAAGCTGCGTGCGGGTGACCTTCGGGTTCATGAACAACGCCGCACCGAGCGGCCTGTTGCCCAGCCGCCCGAGCGTGCGCCATTCACCTTGCAGGCTGCGGCGTGGCAATACGCTATGGGCAAACACCGCCGCTTCGCCGTCGCAGATAAGCTGCACCTCGCGCAACAGCGCATGCTGCCTGCGCGACAAGCGCAGTTGCTGGGCCTCGTCGACCTGCGGCTTGGCATATTGATGACGGCACGGCCGCACGCGGAAATCGCTGCAAAGCGACTGCAAGCGCCACGTCAGCGAGCCCTTGTCCGTCAACCAGCGTCGATAGGCACCGCTGTTCACGGGCGTCATGGTCCAGGCGGAATGCGTCAACAGTGGGCGGGAATAAATTTTCACGACAGGATTATGTCACAGCCACCGGCTGCTCAGACCTTCACCAGTTCCTCGGCGTGGCCGAGCCAACGTTGCAAATGCCGATCGACCGCGCCCGGGTCTTCGCGCAGCAGTCTTTCCGCCGCGGACTTGGCGCTTTGCAGCAGATCGGCATCGCGTTCGAGGTCGGCAATCTTCAGCATCGGCACCCCGCTCTGACGCACGCCAAGAAATTCCCCCGGGCCGCGCAGGTGCAGGTCGGCCTGTGCGATCTCGAAACCGTCGCTCGATTCATAGATGACCTTGAGCCGCGCGCGCGCCAGTTCCGACAGGGGGTTCTGATAGAGCAGGATGCAGCTGCTCTTTGCCGCGCCGCGACCGACGCGCCCTCGTAGCTGATGCAGCTGCGAAAGCCCCATGCGCTCGGCGTGCTCGATCACCATCAGGCTGGCATTGGGCACATCGACGCCGACTTCGATCACCGTGGTCGCCACCAGCAACTGCAGCTGATTGGTGCTGAAGCGGGCCATCACCTCCTGTTTCTCGGCCGGTTTCATGCGGCCGTGCAACAGACCGACCTGCAGGTCTGGAAACGCTTGCTGCAGGTGGGCATAGGTGTCGAGCGCGGTCTGCAGCTGCAGGCTTTCGGATTCCTCGATCAGCGGGCAGACCCAGTAGGCCTGCCTGCCTTGGCGGCAGGCCTCGTGGACGCGCTGCAGCACTTCGTCGCGGCGCGCTTCGGACACCAGCTTGGTGATGACTGGCGTGCGGCCGGGCGGCAACTCGTCGATGACCGACACATCCAGATCGGCGTAATAGCTCATGGAAAGCGTGCGCGGGATCGGCGTCGCGCTCATCATCAGTTGATGCGGAGCGGCGATCTCCGCGGACTGGGCCTTCTGTCGGAGCGACAGTCGCTGCTGCACGCCGAAGCGGTGCTGTTCATCGACGATGACCAGCCCCAGTCTGGCGAACTGCACCTGCTGCTGGAAAATGGCATGGGTACCGATGACCAGACTGGCACCGCCGCACTGCACCAGCTGCAGTGCCGCCTCACGCTCCTTGCGGGTCTGGCTGCCGGCGAGCCAGGCCAGCGTGATGCCCAACGGCTGCAGCCAGTCATGGAGTTTGCGGTAATGCTGCTCGGCCAGGATCTCGGTCGGCGCCATCATCGCCACCTGCCAGCCGTGTTCGATCGCCTGCAACGCGGCCATGGTGGCGACGATGGTCTTGCCGCTGCCGACATCGCCCTGCAACAGGCGCTGCATCGGATGCGGCTGGGTCAGGTCCTGCGTGATCTCCAGCGCCGCACGTTGCTGGGCATCGGTCAGCCGGAAGCCCAGGCTTTTCAGCAGCGCGCTGATCAGTTTTTTCGACGATGGCAAAGGCGGAGCGCCGAGACTACGGCGCTTGGCATAATGCCGGCGCATGGAAAGCTGTTGCGCCAGCAGTTCATCGTAGGCCAGGCGGCGCCAGACCGCTTGCGTGCGGTCCTGCAACTGTTCCAGCGGCATCTGCGGCGAGGGCGCGTGCAAGGTCTGCAGGCTAGCGGCGAAAGCGGGCAGCTGGTGCGTCTGATAGACCCAAGCCGGCAGTGTTTCATCGAGGCCATGCTGCGCCAGTGCCCATTGAACGGCTTTGCGTATGGCCGCCTGACTCAGGCCGGCAGTGGTCGGGTAGACCGGCGTCAGGCTGGTCGCCACCGGCGTATCGACGCCGACCGGCCGGCACTGCGGATGCACCATCTCCCAGCCGAAGAAGCCGTTGCGTACATCGCCCAGCACGCGCAGGCGCTTGCCAGCGGCCAGTGCCTTGATCTGGCTCGGGTAAAAATGCAGGAAGCGCAGCGTCAATTGTCCACTCGCGTCGCGCAGCTGCGAAATCAGGGTCTTGCGCGGCTTGTATTGCACTTCGGTGTGGACAATCTCGCCTTCCACCTGCGCCGAGTCGCCGGCACGCAGGTCACAGATGGCGGTAATGCGTGTTTCGTCGATATAGCGCAGCGGCAGATGCAGCAACAGCCCCTGCACATCGACGATGCCCAGCTTTTGCAGCCGCGACTGCAGCGGCTGACTGAACTCCTTGCAATCGGAGAGTTTTAGACTAATTGCATGACTCCGTCGGCTTCCACCAGCGCGCCGCGCGGCAGCGAGGCTACGCCTACGGCGGCGCGGGCCGGATAGGGCTGTGCGAAATACTCGGACATGACACTGTTGACCAGCGCGAAATTGGCGAGATCGGTGAGGAAAATGTTGAGTTTGACGATGTCGTTGAGCGAGCCGCCGGCCGCTTCGGTCACAGCGCGCAGGTTCTGGAACACGCGATGCACCTGCGCCTCGATGCCGTCCACCAGCTCCATGCTGGCCGGATCAAGGCCGATCTGGCCGGAGAGATAAACGGTCTGGCCGACGCGGACCGCTTGCGAATAAGTGCCGATGGCCAACGGCGCACCGTCGGTATGAATGATCTGCTTTGTCATAGATTTTCCTGATTGCTGTTGAAGTTGAAACTGAAACCCGGACCGGTGCGGCTGCCGCCTCACTGCGTCCGCTGGTCGCTACCGCTACCCTTGACCCGATTGATTCGCACCAGATCCGGGATGCGGCGCAAGCGCCGCATCAAGTCGGCCAGATGCACCCGGTCCCGCACCTGCACCGTGAAGTGCATGTTGGTATAGGCGCTGCCGTCCGGCTCTTCCATGCTGACATTGTCGATATTGGAGCCGGCGTCGGCTATGCCAGCCGCGATCTTGGCCAGCATGCCGCGCTGATTGGCCACGGTCAGCTTGAGGTTGACCTTGTAGAGCCGCTTACCGTCCGGATCCCACTCCACGTCCAGCCACTTTTCCGGATCCATGCGGTATTTGCGGATGGCGGGACAATCGTGGGTGTGCACCACCAGCCCCTTGTCCTTGTTGATGAAGCCGAGAATCGGGTCGCCCGGGATCGGCCGGCAGCACTGGGCGAACTGCACCGCCATGCCTTCCGAGCCGCGGATGGTGATGGTATCAAGTACCTTGTTCATTTGCCGCGCCTGCCGCTCCATCGGGCTGCCCTGCACTTCCTCTTCGGCCTTCTGCTCCTCGGTCTTCGCCATCAATTGATGCGCCACCATGACGTTGAGGCGCTTGCCGAGACCGATGTCAGTGAGCACTTCCTGCTTGTCCCGTGCGCCGTAGTCGCGTAACAGGCGCTGCCAGCGCGCTTCGTCGATATCCGCCGGATCGACGTGCAGGGCACGCAAGGCCTGATTCAGCATGCGCTGGCCGAGATGGGCGGATTCGGTCGACTGCATGGATTTGAGGTAATGACGGATGTGCGCCCGCGCCTTGCCGGAAACGACATAATTGAGCCAGGCCGGATTGGGCTTGGCCATGGCGGACGTGATGATCTCGACGTTGTCGCCATTGTGCAACTCGGTGCGCAGCGGCGCCAGTTCGTGGTTGATCTTGACCGCCACGCAGCAGTTGCCGACGTCGGTATGTACCGCATAGGCAAAGTCCACTGCCGTCGCCCCCTTGGGCAGCGCCATGATCTTGCCGCGCGGGGTGAAGACATAGACCTCGTCCGGGAACAGGTCGACCTTGAAATGTTCGAGGAACTCGAGCGAATCTGCACTCTCGCTCTGGATGTCGAGCAGGCGCTGCAGCCACTGATGAGTCTGCTGCTGCAGGGCGGTCAGGTGCGCATCCGAGGACTTGTACATCCAGTGCGCGGCAACGCCGGCCTCGGCGATGTTGTGCATCTCCTGGCTGCGGATCTGCACCTCGATCGGCGTGCCGAACGGCCCGAACAAGGTCGAGTGCAGCGACTGATAGCCATTGGCCTTGGGGATGGCGATGTAATCCTTGAACTTGCCGGGAATCGGCTTGTACAAACTGTGCAGTATGCCCAGCGCCAGATAGCAGGTCGGCTGATCCTTGACGATGACGCGGAAGCCGTAGATGTCGTAGATCTGCGAGAACGTCGTGTTCTTGCCGGTCATCTTCTTGTAGATGCTGTAGAGGTTCTTTTCGCGGCCGGTGACATCGGCCTCGATCTGCGCTTCCTGCAGTTTCTGCCGGATGCTTTCCTGTATCTTGCCGACCACCTCCTTGCGGTTGCCGCGCGCCGCCTTCACCGCCTTGCTGATGACGTTGTAGCGCATCGGATACAGGTATTTGAAACTGAGGTCTTCCAGCTGGTGGTAAATGTTGTTGATGCCGAGCCGGTTGGCGATCGGCGCGTAGATGTCGATGGTCTCCAGCGCGATGCGCTTGCGCTTTTCCGGACTCATGACGTCCAGCGTCTGCATATTGTGCAGGCGGTCAGCCAGCTTGACCAGGATCACCCGCACATCCTGCGCCATCGCCAGCAGCATCTTGCGGAAGTTCTCCGCTTGCGCCTGGGTGGCGCTCTGGAACTCGATCTTGTCGAGCTTCGAGAGGCCGTCGACCAGTTCCGCCACCTGCTTGCCGAACTGGTCGCCGATCTCCTGCTTGGTGATGCCGGTATCTTCCACCACATCGTGCAGCAGCGCGGCCAGCAGCGTCGGCGTATCCAGATGCATCTCGGCCAGGATGCAGGCCACCGCCACCGGATGGCTGATATAAGGCTCGCCGCTGCGGCGCACCTGGCCCTTGTGTGCGGCGTCGCTGAAACGGTAGGCGTCCCGGACTTGGGCGATGTCTTCGTCTTTAAGGTATTGCTTGAGTAGCAGCGTCAGCTGCGAGTTTTCGCTGTCGGCCGGCAGCAAAGGAGGGGGCGCAGGCTTTACGGATTCCGATGGACGTTTTGCCGAAGCCTTGGCCATAACACGTTAGGCATGTCCGCGGTTCAGAACCTCAAGACCGACCTTGCCGGCAGCAATTTCGCGCAAAGCCAGCACCGTCGCCTTGTCCTTCAGGCCGTGGGTGTTCACCATCGGCTCGGAACCGTTGGCGAGTTGGCGGGCGCGATAGGCTGCCACCAGCGTCAACTGAAAACGGTTGGGAATCTTTTCGAGACAATCGTCTACGGTAATACGTGCCATTTTTTTCTCCGAATGCTGTTCGAGCTATTTCATGCTGTTGAGCAACGCCTGATACTTCAGGAGTTGATTGTCGCGCCTGAGATGTTGCGAGTGAATGACCGCCCGCAGATCCTCCAGCGCAGTCTGAAAATCGTCGTTGATTATAACATAATCGAACTCGGCCACATGACTGATCTCCTCGCGGGCGGCGGCCAACCGGCGGTTGATCACGTCCACGCTGTCCTGTCCGCGGTGCGCCAGACGATGCGCCAGCGTATCGATCGACGGCGGCAGAATGAAGATGCCGACCGCCGACGGCAGCAGGGTCCTGACCTGTTGTGCGCCCTGCCAGTCGATCTCCAGGATCAGGTCGTCGCCAGCCCGCAGCACCTCTTCGACCCGGCGCTGCGAAGTGCCGTAGCGGGCGCCGTGCACCTGTGCCGATTCCAGAAACTCGCCCTCCCCCAGCATGCGCATGAACTCGGCCTCGTCGACGAAATGGTAATGCACGCCGTCCACCTCGCCCGGCCGCGGCTTGCGCGTGGTGTAGGAAATGGAAAGCCGGATATGGCTGTCGTTCTGCAGCAATGCGCTCAACAGGCTGGTTTTGCCGGTGCCGGAAGCTGCAGCGACGATAAAGAGATTGCCTTTCATAGAGGTTCACCTACCTTGTCCGAATAGCCCTGCGCTTCGACCTTGCGCTTGTAGGCGATGGATGAAATCAGCGAGGCGACGATGAAGACGACGCCGATCAGGCCGGTAAACACTTCCGGCACGTGCTCGTAGATCGAATAGAACATGATGAGGCCCAGGATGCCGATGGCGTAATGCGCGCCATGCTCCAGATAGACATATTTCTGCAGCGTGCCGCGATAGACGAAATGCACGGTCAGCGAACGCACGAACATGGCGCCTATGGTCAGGCCCAGCATGATGATGACGACATCGCGCGTGATGGCGAAGGCGCCGATGACGCCGTCGAACGAGAACGAAGCATCGAGGATTTCCAGATAGAGGAAACCCATGACGCCGTTGCGCTTGGCTGCACCGGTGACGGCAGCCGCGTCGGCCTTGGAGCTGAAGAAGCTGCCCAGGCTGTCGACCGCGATATAAAGCACGACGCCGGCGACGCCGGCCAGCAGGATGGTCGTCTTCTTCTCCGGCGACACCGGCAGAAACTGGTGCATCAACAGCAGCACGGTCAGCGTGATGAAGATGCCCATGGAATCCAGCTTGCCGAGTTTGGCCATCTGCTCCTCGAACTTGCCGAGCCAATGGAGTTCCCGGGCATCGTTGAGGATGAAACTAAGGAAGACGAGAAAGAGGAAGGTGCCGCCGAACGAGGCAATGGCGGCGTGGCCTTCCATCAGATGTGCGGAGTATTCGGCCGGCCGCGTCAGCGCCATGTCGGCGACCTCGATGAAGCCCTGGCTGGTCGCCACCGCCACCAGCAGCAAGGGGAAGATCAGGCGCACGCCGAACACGGCGATGAGAATACCGACAGTCAGAAACAGCTGCCGCCACTTCTCGTCCATGTCCTTGAGGATGGAAGCATTGACCACGGCGTTGTCGAACGACAGGCTGATCTCCATGACACTCAATATCATGGCCAGCACCAGCGCCGCCCAGACGCCCGCCATGGTGCCGGTGGTGTGGTGGCCCCACCAGCCCGCGAGCAGCAGGCCGACGATGGTGACCAGAATGGAATACCTGAAATCGCGCATATGGGTTTTCTTGTAGTGATTTTCTGACAGGGGCTGCCGGATGCTGCGCCGGCAGCGAACGAGTGACTTTATTCGATATTCTGAATCTGCTCGCGCATTTGTTCAATCAGCACTTTCAGCGCCATGGCCACCTGCGAGATCTCGGTAGAGAAGGACTTGGAGCCCAGCGTGTTGGCCTCACGGTTCAGCTCCTGCATGAGGAAATCCAGCCGCTTGCCGGCAGCGCCGCCTGCTTTCAATATGCGCCGCACCTCGGAAACGTGGGCCGTCAGGCGTTCCAGTTCCTCATCGACGTCGATGCGCTGGGCGAACAGGGTCACTTCCTGCCGCAGCCGCTCCTCGTCGTGCGACTGCATCGCCTCCTGCAGCTTGGCGGTCAGCTTGTCCTGATAAGCCTTGACCTGTGCCGGCAGCAAAGGCCGGACTTCCGCCACGCGCTGCTCGATCTCGCGCAGACGCTCCTCGATGATGGCCTTCAGCTTTTCGCCCTCGCGTGCTCGCGAGGCCAGCATCTGCTCCAGCGCCTGGGCGATAATCGCCTGGATCTCGTTCGTCAGTGCGGCCTGATCCAGCCGCTCGCCGACGATGACATTGGGCCAGCGCAGGATGTCCGCCACCGTCAGCGGCTGGCTTTGCGGGAAGTGCTGCTGCACGACCGCGCTCATCTGCGCCAACTCCTGCAACACCGCCGCATCGAGCCGTGTTGTCGTACCTGGGCTCGAGCGCTGCATCAGGCCCAAACGGCATTCCACCTTGCCGCGGCCCAACCTGGCGGCGATCTGCTCACGCACGAGCGGCTCGAAACTGCGCAGATTCTCGTCCAGCTTCAGCTGCAGCTCCAGATAGCGGTGGTTCACCGCGCGCAGTTCCAGCACCAGCACGCCCAACGCCGTTTCTCTCTCCAGGGCGGCGTACCCTGTCATGCTGTAAATCATCTATGTCGCATCCTGACTTATATTTAGCGCATGGTATCAAATA
>JAVEWT010000158.1:0-3736 GCA_034004425.1 Methylophilaceae bacterium | reverse complement strand
CGCGTCATCGCCGACCCGGACGAAGTTGTCCGCCGCAATCCGGACATCATCATCGGCTCCTGGTGCGGCAAGAATTTCCAGCCCGAGCAGTTGATGCAACGGCCAGGCTGGACCACCATTCAAGGAGTACAAAGCGGATTCGTGCAGGAGATCAAAGCTGCCGACATCCTGCAACCAGGCCCCTCGCTCATCACGGTGGGATTACCGCAACTGCAGGACATCATTCAACGCTGGAACGTGGCACAGACTTTCAGGAAACATTGGGATTAGGAAAATAGAAGCATGAGCACGACACTGATTCTGGGGGGTGCCCGTTCCGGCAAGAGCGCCTGCGCCGAGAAACAGGCGGAGCAAAGCGGACTCGACGTCACCTACATCGCCACGGCACAGGTCTACGACGAGGAGTTCGCCGCGCGCATCCGCCACCATCAGGAGCGGCGCCCGCCGCACTGGGCCCTAGCCGAAGAGCCGCACTTTCTGGCGCGGGCGCTGCAAGCCAACGCCTCGGAGCAACGCTGCATCATCATCGATTGCCTGACGCTGTGGCTGGCACAGTGGATCTGCAACGACTGCAACCCGCCCGCCGATTCCAACTGGCAGACAGAGCGGTCGGCCCTGCTGGAATTACTACCGAAACTGCCGGGAAAAATCATTCTGGTCAGCAATGAAGTCGGCATGGGCATCGTGCCTTTGGGTGAAATCAACCGCCGCTTCCAGGACGAACAGGGACGGCTCAATCAGGCAGTCGCCGCCGTCAGCGACGAAGTATTGTTTATTGCCGCCGGCCTGCCGCTCAGGCTCAAATAAATCTCGCCGGGAATCGGCTCACGCCTAGAGCCGGACTCAATCAAAGCGCTGTCCGGCATGACTGCCGCTAGGCATTGATGCAGAGTACTCTCGGCACTTCGCCCTTGAACTCCAGCTGCGTCACGCTGCCGTGATCGACCGCGATGCGGAACAACCGTTTCAGGGGCAGGTTCAGGGTTTCAGCGATGAGGGCGCGAATCAGGCCGCCGTGCGTCACCACCAACAGATTCTTGCCATGGAAGTGACTGCTCACATCCTCAACAAAGCTCTTGGCGCGTGCATGCAACTGGGTGAAGGTCTCGCCATTGGGCGGCGCCAGATTGGCGTAATCATTGGCCCAACGGTCGAACGGCTCGCGCGGGATATCATCCCACGGCAGCATCTCCCAGTCGCCGAAATGCAACTCCTTCAGCCGCTCATCCAGCCGGATTCCTTCTGATGCCACCTGCAGGCCATCCGCCGCGCACAAGGCCTGCGCCAGCTGATGACAGCGCCGCAAAGGGCTGGCATAGACCGCATCGAACTCATTACCGCGCAACTTCTGCAGCAACGCCTGCGACTCCGCCTCGAAGCTCGACGAGACCTCGACATCGCTCTGACCGTAACAGATGTGCGGCGCGACGTTCAGCGTGGTATGGCGGATCAGCGTGATTCTCATGACTTGCAGACTAGAACGTCAGGGCGATGCTGGCCAGCAGCCCGAGATAGAACGCGACCTCCGTCAACTGCTGCATGGCGCCGAGACAATCGCCGGTATAACCGCCGATGCGCGACCGGATCTTGGCACTGAACCAGAACCATACCAGCGTGACCGGCACCAGTGCGGATAACAACCGGATGTCCAGCAAGACCAGCGGAAACAGCCCGAACACAGCGGCGACCAGCAACTCGCCGGGCGTGATCTGCGTCGCCAGCGGCTTGGCTTTGCCCTCGGGCTTGACGTAAGACTGGGTGGCGATGACCAGCGTGGCGCAAAAGCGGCTGAGCGCGTGGCCCGCAACCAGAGCCAGCGGAATCATCGCCGCCGACAGATGACTGAGCGCCTGAAACTTGATCAGCAGCGCCAGCACGATGGCGATGGCACCATAGCTGCCGACCCGCGAATCGGTCATGATAGTAAGCACCTGCTCCTTCTCCCAGCCTCCGCCCAAGCCATCAACCGCATCCGACAGACCGTCTTCATGAAATGCGCCGGTCAGGAGCAAGGTCGCGACCATGCTCAACAACACGGCCAATTCCAGCGGCAGCAGGAAATCGCCGAGCCAGAACACCAGCGCTCCGAAAGCACCAACCAGCAGGCCGACCAGCGGAAAATAACGAGTCGACCGCGCCAGATCGGCCTCATCATAATCAGGGAGCATCAACGGCACACGGGTGAAAAACACCAGCGCGGTCTTCAGCAAACGCCACTGACGGATCAGGCATTGCATGCCTAGTCCTCCCGGCCTGAGACATGGGCCGATTCGAACGAGGCCATGTCGTTGAGGAAATTGACTGCCGCCTGCAACAGCGGATAGGCCAGCACGGCGCCGGTGCCCTCGCCCAGCCGCATACCGAGCTGCAGCAAGGGTTTGGCCTTGAGGTGCTGTAACAAGGCCGCGTGACCGGCCTCATCGGAACAATGGCCGAATACGCAATAGTGCATGACTGCCGGCTCCAGCCTGCTGGCCACCAGCAGAGCCGTGGTCGCGATGAAGCCGTCGACCAGAACCATACAGCGGTGCTGCGCCGCCGCCAGTATCGCACCCACCATCATGGCGATCTCGAAACCGCCAAAGGTAGCCAGTACCTTTAACGGCGTATCGAGGCCTTGATGCAGTTTGACCGCCTGTTCGATAACGGCCGCCTTGTGCTGCACGCCGGCATCATCCAGCCCGGTACCGCGGCCGACGCAGTCGCGCACCGGCAGATCGCACAGCACCGCCATCAAGGCAGCGGCCGAAGAAGTGTTGCCGATGCCCATCTCGCCGAATACCAGCACATTGCTGCCGGCCGCCACCTCCTGCTCTACCAGACGCGCACCGGCTTCCAGCGCCTGCCGGCACTGGCTTGCCGTCATGGCCGGCTGCCGGGCGAAGTTACGCGTCCCCATCGCCACCTTGGCATCGATCAGCTGCGGATTGGGCGCGAAAACATGATTCACGCCGGCATCGACCACCCGCACCGCCATGCCATGCTGTCGGGCAAAGACATTGACGCCGGCCCCGCCAGCAAGGAAATTCATCACCATCTGCTGCGTTACCGCCTGCGGATATGGGCTGACACCCGCCTCGACGATACCGTGATCGCCGGCGAACACCATGACCACCGGCCGCTGCAGCTGCGGCGACAGACTGCCCTGCACCAGCCCGATCTGTAGCGCCAATGATTCCAGCCGACCGAGGGCGCCAAGCGGCTTGGTCTTCTGGTCGATCTTCGCCTGCAAGGCGTGCAGCAAACTGCTGTCAGGAACGGTGATATTGAAATTCATGCCTGAAAAACCCGAATGAGACCTGCGAGCATACGCGAGCAAGGGCATTTTTTGAACCACCCCGATCAAATCAAACTTCTTTCGCAGGCACATGACACGAAACGATTTAGTTTGCTATAATGCGCCCTCTTGTGAGCCTGAGAAGGCGCACGATGATGGCCAGGTAGCTCAGTTGGTAGAGCAGCGGATTGAAAATCCGCGTGTCGGCAGTTCGATTCTGCCCCTGGCCACCAGACACATGACGGCTACCTCTCTGGGTGGCCGTTTTCATTTGTAAAGCACCCTTGCCGTATACCGAATCCTGCCGAGATCGCCGCACTCATAATCCGCTGGTGCTCGATTCGACTCCGAGGAAGTAATAAAACAAAAGGGGCAGTTTGTAGCTACCCCTCTTTTGTCTGTCACAGAAAGAGACTAGAAAGTACTACACCTCTTCTAACTCGATCCCAGTCTCTTCCT
>JAVEWT010000157.1:0-3844 GCA_034004425.1 Methylophilaceae bacterium | reverse complement strand
TTTACGCGCTGGACTACGCGATTTCACATTTATCAAAACAACCCGCCTGATCATTCTCAGGCGCTTAACTTGTCACAGAGGTCACCATGGATTTACGCAAACTGAAAAAACTGATTGATCTGGTCGAGGAGTCAGGCATCTCGGAGCTTGAACTGACCGAAGGCGAAGAAAAGGTTCGCATCAGTCGCAATCATCAAGGTGGCGCACAAAGCGTGATGCATTACCAGCCATACATGCAGATGCCGGCCCCTGCCGCGGCCCCGGCGCCAGCGGCTCCGTCCGCTGCCCCGGCGGAAGCCGCTGCACCCGCGATCGAAGGTCATGTGGTGAAGTCGCCCATGGTCGGCACGTTCTACCGCGCACCATCGCCCGAAGCCAAGCCATTTGTGGATGTCGGCTCCACGGTCGCGGTCGGCGACACCCTCTGCATCATCGAAGCGATGAAACTCTTGAACGAGATCGAGGCCGATCATGCCGGCGTCATCAAGGCGATTCTGGTGGAGAACGGCCAACCGGTCGAATATGGCGAACCACTGTTCATTATTGGCTAAGGGTGCAAAATGTTTGAGAAGATCCTGATCGCCAATCGAGGCGAGATTGCACTGCGAGTGCAGCGCGCCTGCCGTGAACTGGGCATCAAAACGGTTGCCGTTCACTCCGAGGCCGATCGTGAAGCCAAGTACGTACAACTGGCCGACGAATCGGTCTGTATCGGCCCGGCGCCGTCCGGCCAGAGTTATCTGAATATTCCCGCCGTCATCAGCGCCGCCGAGGTCACCGATGCCGAAGCGATACACCCCGGTTACGGCTTCTTGTCCGAAAACGCCGATTTTGCCGAACGCGTGGAGCAGAGCGGCTTCGTCTTCATCGGTCCGCGGGCTGAGACCATTCGCCTGATGGGTGATAAGGTCAGCGCCAAGGATGCCATGAAGAAGGCCGGCGTGCCTTGTGTGCCAGGCTCCGACGGCGCGCTCGGCGACGATCCGGAAGAAATCATGCGTCAGGCCAAGCGTATCGGTTATCCGGTTATCATCAAAGCCGCCGGTGGCGGCGGCGGTCGCGGCATGCGCGTGGTGCATACCGAGGCCGCGTTGCTGGCCTCGGTCAACATGACCAAATCCGAGGCGCAAGCCGCTTTCGGCAACCCCATGGTCTACATGGAAAAATTCCTCGAGCAACCGCGCCACATCGAAATCCAGGTGCTGTCCGACCAGCACGGCAATGCGGTCTATCTTGGCGAACGCGATTGTTCCATGCAGCGCCGACACCAGAAGGTGCTGGAAGAGGCGCCGGCGCCCGGCATCAGCACGCGCTTGCGCGACAAGATCGGTGCCCGTTGCGCCGATGCCTGCCGCCGCATCAATTATCGCGGTGCCGGCACCTTCGAGTTCCTCTATGAGAACGACGAGTTCTACTTCATCGAGATGAATACGCGAGTGCAGGTCGAGCACCCGGTGACCGAATTGATCACCGGCATCGATATCGTGCAAGAGCAGATCCGCATTGCCGCCGGCGAGAAACTGTCTTTCCGTCAGCGCGATATCGAGTTCAAGGGACATGCGATCGAGTGCCGCATCAACGCCGAGGATCCATACACCTTCGTGCCGTCGCCCGGCCGCATCTCGACTTTCCACATGCCGGGCGGTCCCGGCGTGCGGGTTGACACCCACGCCTATCAGAACTACATGGTGCCGCCGCATTACGATTCCATGATCGGCAAGCTCATCACCCACGGCGCAACGCGCGAGCAAGCGATCGCCAAGATGCGTATCGCCCTGTCCGAGATGGCGATTGAGGGCATCAAGACCAACATCGCATTACACCGCGACCTGTTGGCGGATGCGGCATTCCATCAGGGCGGCACCAGCATCCATTACCTGGAACAGAAGCTGGGTTTGAATTCCAAGTAATGTTTGCCGGATATCAGTAATGGCCTGGATTTCGCTCAAGATAGAGGCGCATGACAACACGGCGGAACTGCTCAGCGATACGCTGATGGAACTGGGGGCGTTGTCGGCCAGTATCGAGGACGCCAACGCCGAAACGCCTGATGAACAGCCGATCTTCGGCGAGCCCGGCGATCCGCCGCCGGGCATCTGGCAGCAGAACATCGTCAGTGCATTGTTCGATGACGATGTCGAAGCATCGGACATCATGGCAAAGTTGGCTGAAGCCAGCGGGCTGCACAACTTGTCCTATCAGGTGGAGCACGTGGCGGAGCAGGATTGGGTGCGGGCAACGCAATCGCAGTTCGACCCCATCCGCATCCGTGACGATCTCTGGATCGTGCCTAGCTGGCACGATGCGCCCAATCCGAAGGCGCTCAACATCGTGCTCGACCCCGGCCTCGCGTTCGGCACCGGCAGTCATCCGACCACTCATCTGTGCCTCGCCTGGCTGGCCGACAATGTCAAACCCGGCATGCATGTGCTGGATTACGGTTGCGGCTCCGGCATTCTGGCGATTGCTGCGAAAAAACTGGGTGCCGGCCGCGTGATCGGCACCGATATCGACGCGCAGGCCATCGTCGCCAGCCATTACAACGCCGAACAGAATCAGGTCGAGGCCGATTTCTATCTGCCGGATCAGCTGGCGCCCAATCAGCTGCGCGACGATCCCGCTGATCTGGTAGTTGCCAATATTCTCTCCAGCGCGCTTTCGGTGCTGGCACCCGCGCTGGCTTCGGCATGCAAGCCGGGAGGCAGTATTGCGCTGTCCGGCATTCTGCGGGAACAAGCGGAGCAAGTGTCGGCGATCTACGCCGAATGGTTCGATATGCAAGCCCCGGTCTATATGGACAGTTGGGTTCTGCTCACGGGCACGAGGAAATGCGCCTAGTCACCACCTGCCCGCAGTGTGAGGCGGCGTTCTACGTTACGCCCGAGCAATTGTCTGCCCACCGCGGCGATGTG
The DNA here is from genome assembly GCA_034004425.1 of Methylophilaceae bacterium. Lineage (GTDB taxonomy): Bacteria > Pseudomonadota > Gammaproteobacteria > Burkholderiales > Methylophilaceae > UBA6140. The sequence continues at coordinate 932 of JAVEWT010000157.1, read as the reverse complement.
CGTTGCGGCAAATGCGAGCACGTCTTCAATGCGCTGGACCGGCTGGCGGAGGTTGCCAGCGAGCCATCGGCAAAAGCGGAATCGGCAGAATCAGAATCGGTGGGAAAGGCGCAGTCGGTGACTGTCGGTGTCGCCGAACCTGCGCCGCAGCCTTTGCCGGAGGCTGAAACGCCGACCAAAGCAACCGTTGGTGACATCGAAATCATCGCCGAACACGACGAGCCGGCCGAGCACGACAAGCTGCTCGATGAACCGCCGAAGGAAGTGGCATCCGAAGTTACGCCGCAGACGAAAACGGTCGACCAGCCGCCGCCTGCCGAGCAGAATATTTCCTCCGCTGAACCAGCGTTCAGCATCACTGACTTTAGCGTGCCGCCAGCCGCGAACATCCTGAGTCCGACGATGATGGATGACGCGGCCAGGAACAAGACCGGCAGCGCAAGAAAGAGCGGTTTCCTCAGATTCATACTGATGTTGCTGGTGTTATTGCTGATGCTGCTGGCTCTGGGGCAGGCGGCCTATTTCCTGCGCTCGGATATCGCCGCCCGCTGGCCGCAGGCCCGGCCTTATCTGGAGCAGGCCTGTACGTGGCTGCAATGCAAAGTGACGCTGCCGCAGAATGCCGACCTGTTTGCGATCGACGATTCAGACCTGAAGGAAGACACCGAGCGCCAGGGTTTGATCCATCTCCATACGACGCTGATCAATCATGCCGATTACAGTCAGGAGTTCCCGCTGCTGGAATTGACGCTGACCGATGTCAATGACAAGCCGCTGTTGCGCCGTACCTTCGAGCCGCAGCAGTACCTGCCTGCGGGCGCCGATATCCAGCGTGGGGTTTCGGCCAGGGGCCGAATCGACATCCGCTTGTCGCTGACCGCGGAAGACAAGGCGATTGCAGGTTATCGCCTGTTTGTCACGTATTGAGCCGT
>JAVEWT010000156.1:0-3865 GCA_034004425.1 Methylophilaceae bacterium | reverse complement strand
GACAACACGAACACCTTGAGAATGATCAGGAACATGTCGGCCAGCGCTATGATCATCACGGCGGCCAATATCTTCCAGGTATCGTGATCGATCAATCTCTGGCGCAGCCTGCCGGCATAAGCAGCAAGGCCGACGGTAATCCAGCCAGCAGACGAAATGGTCTTGGCCAGCATAATGAAGAGGAACGTGAGTATCAGACCTTCAACGGCAAAATCGTCGAGATAATTGCCGAGCACCTTGTCGGCCATGATATCGGCGCGCACTATCAATCTATGAGTCAGTTCTTCCAGCAGACTGGTTGTGAAGATTTCCTGTAACCGGCCGAGATGCGATACGGACAAACCCTTAAACAGCAAATAGCCGGCAATCGTCACCCCGGCTGACAAGTTGATGCAGTGCGCTTTCAATAGAGAGAAGCCGCGTGCACTCCATGGCAGGGGCTTGTTCAGTAGCAGGACGAATGGCAGGGCGAGCAGGTAGGTGATGCCTTCCACGCGGAACAGCATGGCGACGATCATTGCCAGTTGCCAGGCGATGGCATCCGTCCATGATAGTGAACGGTAAAAGCGCACGAAAAATACCAGGCTGGTCAGGAAGAATGCCCAGAAGCCCTGGTCGCGCAACAGCATCTGCAGGGCGTCGCCGACGATGTATTGCGAGCTGAATAACAACAGCGCGCCGCAGAGCAGCGTGAGGTTATCGCCACTACAGAGGCGGATCAGTTGCAGGAAGGAAAGTGTGGCGATGCCGAAGAACAGGACATTCAGCACCTGCGCGGAAAAGTGCAGGCTGAAACCGCTGATGGTGTGTACCAGCGCGATGAGTGCGGGATAGAGCGGCCAACCCCAAAGCTCAAAGCTTGCTTTCCATTCGCCTATCGAGAACAGTCTTGCCGCTTCAAAATACAAAACAGAGTCGTTGTTGATCCAGCCGTGCTGGATGTAGTTGATCTGCATCGCGATCAGCACGCCGACCACGGTCAGCAAGCCAGTGAGCCGGCCAGTAGGCAGTTGCAGGAGTTTGTTCAGCAATGATTTCAACGCGTTATCCTTGAGGAGTTTCTGTTTGCTGGGGCATGGCATGCAGCACGCGTTCCGGTGCAATCTGCCTGAGGCAGTTGAGATGGCCGAGCGGGCATGTGCGTTTGAAACACGGGCTGCAATCCAGGCCGAGCCACAAGACGTCGGCTTGCGGACTCATGGGCGGGGTGTGGTGCGGGTCGGAAGAGCCGTAGACCGCAATCACCTTGACGCCAAGCGCTGCGGCGACGTGCATGAGGCCGGAGTCGTTGCTGACCACGGTATCGCATAGGGCCATCAGATCGACAGCTTCGCCGAGCCGGGTTCTGCCGCCAAGGTCGAGGCAGCGGCCTTGCGTCAGTCGATTGATGGAAGCCGTCACTAGCGCGTCCTTATCCGAGCCGAACAGCCAGACTTCATTGCCCTGCGCCAGCGCACGGTTGGCGACCTCGGCGTAGTATTCGACCGGCCAGCGCTTGGCTTCGCCATATTCGGCGCCGGGGCAGAGTCCGATGACGGGTTTGCTTGGCTCGGCATGGTTCAGTCTTGCAAGCGTTTCAGCTGCCTTCGTCCGGTCCGCCTTCAGGTGCGGGTCTGGCAGTGAGGTCGGTAGTGGCGTGGCCGGCGGAAGTCCGAGGTTGACGAAACGGTCCACCGTGCGTGGTAGTGCTTGCTTGTCGAGCGGCCGGATATCATTGAGCAGGCCGTAGCGCCATTCGCCCAGATAGCCGGTGCGTCGCGGAATGCCGGCGGCCATGGGCAGGATGGCGGATTTGAGCGAGTTGGTCAGCAGGATAGCCTGCTGGTAGGCGTTCGCCCGCAAGGATCTGCCGAAGCGGATGCGTTCGCGCAAGGCGAGCTGGCCGTGCTTGAACGGCAGTGCAATCTTGCCGCTGACTTCCGGCATGCGGTCCAATAACGGCATGGTCCACGCCGGTGCGGCGACATCGATGACGGCATCCGGTTGCTGTTGCTTGATGACCTGGAACAGGCTGTGCGCCAATACCATGTCGCCGACCCAGGACGGCCCCATGACCAGAATGCGCATCAGGCCCCGAGTTTCTCGATGATGTTGCTGGTGCTGCGGCCGGGCACGATGTCGATCAGTGCGACCTTGCCACCCCAGGATTTGACTTCCTTGCCGCCGACGACCTGGTCTTCGCTGTAATCGCTGCCCTTGACGATGACGTCCGGCCGGATCGCATCTATCAGCTGCAACGGCGTGTCCTCGTCGAACAGGATGACGGCATCGACCGCTTCCAGTGCTGCCAGCACACGGGCACGATCGGCTTCGTGAATCACCGGCCGGCTGGGGCCTTTCAACGCGCTGACCGAGCGATCGGTGTTCAAGCCCAGGATCAGTTTGTCGCCGGTTTTTCTGGCCGCTTCCAGATAGGTGACATGACCGGCATGCAGGAGGTCGAAGCAGCCGTTGGTGAAGACGATGCGTTTCTTCTGTTGTCTCCATTGCCTGACGCGCCCGAGCAGGGTCTCAAGTTCGCAGATCTTGTCTGCCTGTTCAACTGAGTCCTGCGAGATGAGTTCCGCCAGTAGTTCCTCGCGGTTGACCGGTACCGTACCGACCTTGCCGACCACGATGCCGGCGGCGATATTGGCCAGTTCGAACGCCTGGCGATGGCTGAGGCCGTGCACCAGACCGGCAGCCAGCGTGGCGATCACGGTATCGCCGGCGCCGGAAACGTCGAACACCTGCTTCGCCGCCGCCGGAATGTGGATGGTCTCGTTCTGCTCCAGCAGCGAGATGCCTTCTTCCCCGCGAGTGACGGCAAGGAACACCAGCCCGAGGTGATCCCTGAGGTCAGCTGCCGCTTGCAACAGCCGGTCGGTATCCATGGCATCGATGCCGCAGGCTTCCGAGGTTTCCTTCTTGTTCGGCGTCAGCGCAGTGGCGCCTTGGTATTTCGTATAGTCGCGGCCTTTCGGATCTACCAGCACCGGGATGCCCAGTGCTTTTGCTTGCGCGATAACCGCTTGGCAGAGCGCGTCGCTCAACACGCCCTTGGCGTAATCGGAGAGGATGATGACATCGGGCTTCTGTGCGATAGCTTGCGATACTTGTTCGTGTAGCGCGTTGTTTTCGCTTTCAGTAAACGCCAGGCGGCTTTCCTTGTCCAGCCGCATCATCTGCTGATGACCGCCGAGGATGCGGGTCTTGGTCACGGTTGGGCGCTGCTGTGAGGTGACAATCGCGCTGTCGATGTTCAGTTCCCGCAGCATATCCAGTAAGGCGCGGCCCTCGGCATCATCGCCGATGATGCCGGCCATAGTGGTGCGGATGCCGAGCAGAGAGAGGTTGGCCGCGACATTGGCCGCGCCGCCGGCGCGCTCGTTTTCCTGTTTCAGCAACACGACAGGTACCGGCGCCTCGGGCGAGATGCGCTCCACCTCGCCGATCAGGTAACGGTCCAGCATGAGGTCGCCGATGACCAGCGCCGTGCGGTGCTCGGCAACAAAACGATGTTTTACGGCTTCAATCAGTGTTTCGCGCATCAGTCGGCTTCTAGCAGATCACACAGGCTGTGGCCGATGAAGATGTGCGCTTCCTGGATGCGCGGCGTATCGGCGGAGGGCATGATGAGGTTGTAGTCGCACAGCGCGGCGAGTTTGCCACCGCTGCCGCCGGTCATGCCGACGGTGACGGCGCCGATCGCCTTCGCCATTTCGATGGCGCGTACCACATTGGGACTGTTGCCGGAAGTGGTGAGGCCGATGACGAGGTCCTGCGGCGAACAGAGCGCTTCGATCTGGCGCGTGAAGATGTACTCATAGCCGTAATCGTTGCCGACTGAGGTCAGGATGGATGTGTCGGTGGTCAGCGCGATGGC
>JAVEWT010000155.1:0-3880 GCA_034004425.1 Methylophilaceae bacterium | reverse complement strand
CCGGCGCCTGCTGCAGCGGCATGCCTTGCCGGATGCCGAATGGTCGGCTGCCGTTGCCGCCTTGCCCTTGCTGCGGCGGCTTAGCGCGGATGAACTGCAGCGTCTGCGCGAGCTGGCGACGCTGTTCCTGCATGAGAAGGATGTGACCGGCGCGGTCGGTTATAGGTTGAGGCAGGACGTGCGACTGAAGATCGCTGCCCAGGCTTGCCTTCCCATCCTCAACCTCGGGCTGGAATATTACGCCGGCTGGGTCTCCGTCATCGTCTATCCGGACGAATTCGTGCCGGAGCACGAATACATGGACGAATCCGGTGTTGTGCACGTCACGCGCGACGTCATGATCGGCGAATCCTGGGAGCGCGGTCCGGTTATTCTGTCTGCGGCGGACGCCGAGCGCTCCGGCAATGTCGACGGGGTCAATGTCGTCATCCACGAGTTCGCGCACAAGCTCGACATGCTCAATGGCCGGGCGGACGGCTTCCCTCCCTTGCACGCAGGAATGTCTAGCGCTGCATGGAGCCACGCCTTCAGTACGGCTTACGAAGATTTCTGCGCGCGGGTCGATGCCGCCGAGGATACGGCGATCGACCCTTATGCCGCGGAAAACCCGGCGGAGTTCTTTGCCGTGCTGAGCGAGGTGTTCTTTGAATTGCCGCAGGTACTGCAGCAGGAATATCCGGCCATATACCGGCAGCTCTCTGCCTTTTACCGGCAGGATCCGGCCGCATAACTGCGCTGATACGCCCTTATCTGCAGTCGCTCGCTGCCCCAGGCGAACTCCCGCCAGAGGTGTTCTAGTGATGATGCTGGTGGCCGTGGTGGCGGTCCAGCAGGCTGTAGTAGTTGGAGGGTTCCAGCACGGTCGGTACGGCGTCCGCCAACATCTCCGGATAGTCCTTGCTGTAATGCAGGCCGCGGCTTTCGTGTCGTTCCATCGCGCTTTTAACGATCAGTTCGGCGACTTGCAGCAGATTCCTTAATTCGATCAGGTCATTGCTGATGCGGAAATTACTGTAGAACTCGTGCACTTCGTCGCGCAGCATGTGGATGCGGTGCAGTGCGCGGGCCAGGCGCTTGTTGGTGCGGACGATACCGACATAATTCCACATGAAACGGCGCAGTTCGTTCCAGTTGTGCGTGATGATGATCTCTTCGTCCGCATCCGTCACCCGGCTCTCATCCCAGTAGGGCAGTTCCGGTATCGTTTTCGGGGGCTGCGCCAATATGTCCTCGGCTGCCGCCTGGCCGAAGACCAGACATTCCAGCAGGGAATTGCTGGCCAGACGGTTGGCACCGTGTAGGCCGGTGCAGGCGGTCTCGCCGATGGCATAGAGGCCGGGCAGGTCGGTACGGCCGGCGTGGTCGGTCATGATGCCGCCGCAACTGTAGTGGGCGGCCGGCACGACGGGAATCGCTTCCTTGGTGATGTCGATGCCCAGTTCCATGCAGCGCCGGTAGATGGTCGGGAAATGCGACAGCACGAAATCTGCCGGCTGGTGCGAGATGTCCAGGTATACGCAATCGATGCCGCGCTTTTTCATCTCGAAGTCGATGGCTCGGGCGACGATGTCGCGTGGTGCCAGCTCTGCGCGCTCGTCGTGTTCCTGCATGAAGCGCGTGCCGTCCGGCAGTTTGAGGATGCCACCTTCGCCGCGCACCGCTTCCGTGATGAGGAAGGACTTGGCCAGCGGGTGATAGAGGCAGGTCGGGTGGAACTGGATGAATTCCATGTTGGCGACGCGGCAGCCGGCGCGCCAGGCCATGGCGATGCCGTCGCCGGTGGCAACGTCAGGATTGGTGGTGTAGAGGTAGACCTTGCCGGTGCCGCCGGTAGCGAGCACCGTGTGTTGCGCGCCTATGGTCAGCACCTTGCCGCTGGTGTTGTCGAGTACGTAAGCGCCCAGGCATTCGCCGCCTTCGATGCCGACTTTTCTCGCAGTGATGAGGTCGACGGCGATGTGGTCTTCCATCAGATCGATGTTCGGGTGTTGCCGCACTTTTTCCGCCAGCGTCTTCTGTACCGCATGGCCGGTGGCATCGGCGGCGTGGATGATGCGCCGGTGGCTGTGACCGCCCTCGCGCGTCAGGTGGAAGCCGCTGTCGTCTTCCTCGCGCGTGAAGGGCACGCCCTCGTCGATCAGCCATTCCACCGTTTCGCGGCTGCGCTCGACCACGAGACGCGTCACTTCGGCGTCGCAGAGGCCGGCACCGGCCGTCAGGGTGTCCTGGATGTGCGCCTCGATCGAGTCATCGCTGGCCAGCACGGCCGCGATGCCACCTTGCGCCCAGTTGCTCGAGCTGTCGTTGATGCCACGTTTACTGACCAGGCAGACTTTCTTGTCGGACGCTACCTTGAGCGCGAGCGTGAGGCCGGCGAGACCGCTGCCGATGATGAGTACGTCGTATTGGCGCATGGTGTCTGGTGTGCTTGGGGTAATGGACGGGATGAACTAATGCGAGTTTAGCGCTGTCTGTTAGGACAAGCTAGCAATTGATTCGTATCAAGCCTGGGAGAGAGTGAATGTTAAACACGAAGAATCTGCAAGAATTTTCACAGCTGAGCTTCGTTGATACAGCGATGCAAGGGTATACTCCGACAGTTGAAAAAGTACTGACAAGGAGCAAGGCCTCTATGGGTTCCAACCCCACAGCGGGCAACCGTGAAATCGATCAGGAACTGGTTGAGCGCGCGCAACGCGGCGACAAGCAGGCCTTCGGCATGCTGGTCGACAAATACCAGCGCAAGCTGGGGCGACTGCTCTCCAGACTGATTCGCGATCAGGCGGAAATCGAAGACGTGGTTCAGGAGTCCTTCATCAAGGCTTACCGCGCGCTGCCGAATTTCCGTGGCGACAGTGCTTTCTACACATGGCTCTATCGAATCGGCATCAACACCGCCAAGAACTACCTGGTGTCCATGGGGCGCCGGCCGCAGGTCAGCAACGATATCGAAATCGAGGATGCCGAGAACTTCGATGATGCCGGTGAACTGCGTACGCTGGAGACGCCGGAGACCGAACTGATGACGAAGGAAATTGCGCAGACGGTGAACGACACGGTCGAAGGCCTGCCGGAAGAGCTGCGTACCGCGATTACCTTGCGCGAGATCGAAGGCTTGAGTTACGAAGAGATTGCGACACTGATGGACTGCCCGATCGGCACTGTGCGCTCCCGGATTTTCCGCGCGCGCGAGACGATCGCTCAAAAGTTGCGTCCATTGCTCGACACCCCACAGGACAAACGCTGGTAAAGCGATTGATTAGCAGGAGATACATATGAAAGACCAGATTTCGGCGCTGATGGACGATGAGGTGACGCTGCATGAAGCGGAATACCTCTACACGGCGCTCAAGGCTGAAGGCGAGAGTCGCGAATGCTGGATGACCTATCATCTGATCGGCGATGCCATGCGCGGCAGTCCGATATTCAAACAGGATCTGCGCCAGCGCATCATGCAGGAGCTGGATGACGGCCCGGTCGTCCTCGCCCCGCAGGCTGCACAACGGCCGGAGGCGCACAAAGAGAGAAAAACACCGGTTTTGTGGTCAGTCGCCGCATCGGTCGCCGCCGTCATGTTCGTCGGCTTGATCGTGCTGCAGCAACAGCCGCAACAGGCGGAAGATATCATGCCGATGGAGATCGCCCAGAACCTGCCGGCGGAATACCTGCAGGCCCATCAATCGGTAGCGCCGAGCAGCGCAGCCTACTACATTCAGTCTGCAGCCTACTCGGAGCGCAGCAAGTGATCTTGAGGTGGCTGCTGGCTTGTCTGATGGCAAGCCATTTTTCTTTGGCACTCGCCGAAAGTGAAAACCAGAATGACCCGTGGAGGCTCCTGGACAAGGCCGCCCACGCGGCCCGGGACCTGAGCTACAAGGGT
>JAVEWT010000026.1:0-18688 GCA_034004425.1 Methylophilaceae bacterium | reverse complement strand
GGGTCGTCGCCCAGTTGCTTGATGCCGAGGGAAACGCGGTTCTTCTCTTGATCGAACTTGAGGATCTTGGCTTCGACTTCTTCACCGACGGTCAGCACTTCGGACGGGTGCTTGACGCGACGCCATGCGAGGTCGGTGATGTGCAGCAGGCCATCGATGCCGCCCAGGTCAACGAATGCACCGTAGTCGGTGATGTTCTTGACGATGCCCTTGACCACTGCGCCTTCCTTCAGGGATTCGAGCAGTGCTTCGCGATCGGCGCCCATGGTTTCTTCCAGGACGGCGCGGCGGGAAACGACGACGTTGTTACGCTTGCGGTCGAGCTTGATGACCTTGAAGTCCCATTCCTTGCCTTCGAACGGGGTGGTGTCCTTGACCGGACGCATGTCGACCAGGGAGCCCGGCAGGAATGCGCGGATGCCGTTGACCATGACGGTCAGACCGCCCTTGACGCGGCCGCTGATCAGGCCCTTGATGATGCGGGCTTCGTTCATGGCTTCTTCCAGATCGAGCCATGCTTGCATCTTCTTCGCCTTGTCGCGGGACAGGACGGTGGAACCGTAGCCATCTTCCAGTTTTTCGATCGCGACCTTGACGAAATCGCCGACCTTGACTTCGATATTGCCCTGGTCATCGCGGAATTCAGCGGCGTCGATGACGCTTTCGGACTTGAGACCGGCGTTGACGATGACGTGGTCGGAATCTACGGAAACGACTTCAGCGACGATGACTTCGCCGGAACGCATTTCCTGGCGAGCGAGGCTTTCCTCGAACAGTGCTGCGAAGCTTTCCATAGAGGAAGATGGGTTTGTGGAAACGTTAGCCATTAAAAAAATACCTAGTGATATCCCACCTGGCGGCGGGTAAAGTTAAAAAAGCCATAAACCTTGGGGGTTCACGGCACCATAAAAGCGGATTCTAACACGTTGATGTTGTTATACAAATAACAACATCTGATTCCCTAGCGATTTTGTTCGCCGGCGGCCTCGAGAACGAAGCGAACGGCTTCTTCGATAGTCAGCTGACTGGTCTCCAGCAGCCGGGCATCCTTGCACTGTTGCAACGGGGCGGTGGAGCGTTGACTATCCCGGGCGTCGCGTTGTTGCAAGTCATGCAGAATGTCAGGCAGGTTAGCATGCATTCCTTTTTGTATCAACTGCTTATATCTGCGTTCAGCCCTTGCCTCGGCGCTCGCCGTGAGGAAGATTTTGGTCTGCGCGTCGGGGAAAACCACGCTGGCCATGTCGCGGCCGTCGGCCACCAGGCCCGGTGCGCGGCGGAAACTGTGCTGCAGGTCGAGTAGAGCGGCGCGCAAGGGCGGATGCACGGCGACTTGGGAAGCGCCCTTGCCCATCTCCTCCGAGCGAACTTCGTCGCTGACATCGGCGCCGTCGAGCAGAATCCTGTCACCATCGAAGCGGATATCCAGCCTGGCGGCCATGACGGCGAGCGTATCGGCGTCCTGCCAGGAAATGCCGCGCGCCTTGGCCGCCAGTGCGACTACGCGGTACAGCGCGCCGGAATCGAGGTAATGGTAGCCCAGGGCCCGGGCGACGCGCTGGGCAACGGTGCCCTTTCCGGAAGCGGAAGGGCCGTCGATGGCAATGACGGGAATGGGTTTGGTCTGGTTCATGGGGCTTGCGGGCGTCCGATGTTCGTTTTGCCGGTTCAGGCGTGCAGGATGGTGGCGAAACGGTCGAAATAGTCCGGGAAGGTCTTGGCCACGCAACCCGGGTCGTTGATGGTGATCGGCGTCTCACCGAGCGCGACCAGCGAGAAGCACATGGCCATGCGGTGGTCGTCGTAGGTGTCGATGGCGGCATCCGGCGTCAGCCTGTCCGGCGGCGTGATGGCGAGGTAGTCGGCGCCTTCCTCTACGCTGGCTCCGACCTTGCGCAGTTCTGTCGCCATGGCGCTCAGGCGGTCGGTTTCCTTGACGCGCCAGCTGGCGATGTTGCGCAGCACGCTGGTACCGTCGGCGAACAGGGCTGCCGTCGCCAGCGTCATGGCTGCATCCGGGATGTGGTTGCAATCGAGGTCGATGGCGCGCAGTTTGCCGGCAGAGGCGCTGGCTTCGATCCAGTTGTCGCCGTATGTAATGTTTGCGCCCATCAGTTCGAGGGCTTCACAGAAACGCACGTCGCCCTGGATACTGTTCCTGCCGATGCCGTAGACCCGTACCGGCCCTTTGCCGATGGCGCCGGCCGCGAGGAAATAGGAAGCGGAGGAGGCATCGCCTTCGACGTGGATTTCGCCCGGGCTCTGGTAGACGCTGTTGGCCGCGATGCGGAAACGCTGCCAGTCTTCCCGTTCGACGCGGATGCCGAAGCGCTGCATGAGGTTGAGCGTGATCTCGATATACGGCTTGGAGATCAGTTCGCCGATGACTTCGATCTCGGCGGCCTTGCCGGTCAATGGCAAGGCCATCAAGAGGGCGGTAAGGAACTGGCTGGAGACATCGCCGCGGATGCGGATCGGTCGGCTGACGTCGATCGCGGCGGGCGAGATGTTCAGCGGCGGATAGCCGTCATTGCCAAGATATTCGATGCTTGCCCCGGCCTGACGCAAGGCGTCGACCAGATCGCCGATCGGGCGCTCGTGCATGCGCGGCACGCCGGACAGCCGGTAATCTCCGCTCATCAGAGCCAGTGCCGCAGTCAGCGGCCGGATGGCGGTGCCGGCGTTGCCCATGAAGAGGTCGGCCTGCCGGCTGGGGAAGCGGCCGGCGGTACCGTGTACGCGCCAATCGTGTTCGGCGATCTGTTCAAGATGGACGCCCAGCAGCTTGAGCGCATCCAGCATGCGTTCGGTGTCGTCCGAGGCCAGCAGTGCGCGGATGTCGGTCGTGCCTTCGGCCAGCGCGGCCAGCAGCAGCGTGCGGTTGGAAATGCTCTTGGAGCCGGGGAGGGTGATCTCGCCCGCCGCATGCGTGACGGGCTTCAGTTTCAGTGTCTGCATCGGAGTCAGGGCTGACGTGGCTTGTTGGAGGGAATCGCGCCCCAGGCATTGCGTTTCTGGCTGGCATTCTCGAACATTTCGCACAGGCCGTCGACATCGCGCTTTTCGAGCAGGCCGCGCAGTTTCTGCAGCGAGGCCTGGTAGGCGTCGATCTCATCGAGCAGGGCATCGCGGTTGGCGAGACTGATGTCGCGCCACATTTCGGGCGAACTGCCGGCGATTCTGCTGAAATCCCGGAAGCCGCCGGCGGCGAAGGAGAACAGTTCCTCGGCGTTGGCGCGCGATGCGAGGTCGTCGACCAGCGCGAACGCCAGCAGATGCGGCAGGTGACTGACGGCGGCGAAAATCCGGTCGTGGTGGTCGGCGCTCATCTCGCACACCTTGGCGCCGGCTTCGACCCACATTTGCCGGATCTTGTCGCAGGCGATGCTCTCGGTCTGGTCGGTCGGCGTCAGCACGACGTTCTTGCCGTCGAACAGGTCGGCGCGTGCGGCGCTGACGCCGCTCTTCTCGGCGCCGGCGATCGGGTGGCCCGGCACGAACTGGCCGAACTGCTCGCCGAGAATGGCGGCGGCGTAATCGACGACATCGGATTTGGTGCTGCCGACATCGGTGATGACGGTGTCGGTGCCGATATGCGGCGCGATGGCTTTCAGGATATGCGGGGTCTGCGCGACCGGGGCGGCGATGATGACGATGTCGGCGTCCTGCATTGCGGCTTCGGGCGAGGGATTCATTTCGTCGATGACGCCGAGGTCGATGGCGGTCTGCAGGTTTTCACCGTTGCGGCCGATGCCGACGATGTGTAGACCCGGCAGTTTGCGCCTGAGCGCCAGTGCCAGGGAACCGCCGATCAGGCCGACGCCGAAAATAACCAGTTTTTTCAAAACCGCTTAACCCGTGAAAAAAAGCAGATTGTATCATGCTGAAACCGTGCTATCAGCGTCAGCTGGCAGCGTCCACGAGCGCCATCCTTGGGGCTGCGAGAATGCAAAAACGGCGCTTCGATGCAGAGGGAGGTCTGCATCAAAACGCCGCTTGCAGGGAGATGACCCTGAATCAGAGTGATTCTTGTGCAAATGGTTCGGAATCGGTGCGATTAATTTTGATGCAGCCATTCTTGCTGCAATTATTTCTGACGCAATCTTCCGGCATCGATCTGCTCTAGCGGATTTGTTCTAGCGGCAGCCATTCGCCGTCCCGCAGAGCCTGCAAGGGGGAAAACTTCTGCTTGTAGGCCATCTTGCGGCTTTCGGCGATCCAGTAACCGAGATAGAGGTAGGGCTTGCCCAGTTGCCTTGCCCATTCGACCTGCCACAGCACGCTGTAGGTGCCGTAGCTACAGGCGACGTCGGTGGCATCGTAAAAGGTGTAGACGGCAGAAATGCCGTCCGCCACGAGGTCGACCACGCTGACCATTTTCAGAACGCCGTCCTGGCGGAATTCGATCAGACGGGTCTCGACGTTGCTTTGCACGAGGAAGCTGCGGTATTGCTCGTCCGTGTCCTGCTCGGCCGGTTCTTCCGTGTGGCGGGCGAGCTGGTAGGCCTGATATAGCCTGAAATGCTCTTCGCGGAACTCGACCGGCATGACGTTCGCGCTCAGCTTGCTGTGTTGTTTGCCGGCACGGCGCTGGCTACGGCTGGGTTGGAACGATGCGACCGGAATGCGCACCGGGACGCATGCCTCGCAGTTCTCGCAATGCGGCCGGTAGGCGAACTTGCCGCTACGGCGGAAACCGAACTGGATCAGTTCGCTGTAGACATTGGCGTCGATCAGATGATGCGGTGCGGCGATCAGCGACTGTGCCAGACGGCCGCGAATGTATCCGCAGCTGTATGGTGCCGTCACGTAGAACTGGATTTTCTGCAGTGCCGCATCGTTCGGTAGCGTCATGTCCGTGTCGTCTTTCGGGTGGGTGGTTTTCGCGTTGGGCGATACGCGTCACTCTATCAATTCCGCCAGCTGCCGACAAAATTCACGGCGCGGGATCTCCCGTGCGCCGAGCGAGGCCAGGTGGCTGGTGTGCATCTGGCAATCAATGAGTCCGCAACCCTGGCGCTGAAGTTCCTGCACGAGATGGATAAAGGCGATCTTGGAAGCGTTGCTGACCCGGTGGAACATCGATTCGCCGAAGAACATGCGGCCGATGCGTACGCCGTACAGGCCGCCGGCCAGTTGGCCGTCGATCCAGGTTTCGGCGCTGAGGGCGTGGCCGAGTTCTTGCAGCGTGGCATAGGCCTCGATCATCGGCCCGGTGATCCAGGTGCCGTCCTGATCCGGCCGGACAGTTTCTGCGCAGGCTTGCATGACCTCGCGGAAGGCGGTGTTGTAGCGCACCTCGTAATCCTGCTGCTTCAGGCGTTTGCGCATGCTGCGGGAGATGTTCAGTTCCTGCGGGTAAAGCACCATGCGCGGTGCCGGGCTCCACCAGAGGATGGGTTGGCCGGTGCTGAACCAGGGGAAGATGCCGTGACGGTAGGCGGCCAGCAGGCGCTGTGGCGACAGGTCGCCGCCGATGGCGAGCAGGCCGTTGGGGTCGTCGAGCGCCTGCTCGACCGGCGGAAACGTGAGATCCGGACCGAGCACGCGGATGCGGCCGCCCGGCAATTGCAGATATCGCTCGCTCATGGGCGGGAAGTTACTCCGGCGCGCGTGATTTGAGAAGTCATCGCTGCTGTTGTGGCGGAGCGGCGCTTCAACTGCGCGGCGGCAGGGTGTGCTGGCCCGCCAGGCGCCAGTCCGTGTCCGGCTGGTAAGCTGTCAGCCACTGCGCGACCTCGCCGGCCGGCATGGGCTGGGCGATGCCGAAGCCCTGGGCGATATGACAGCCCATACGCAGCAACTGCACACCGTGCTCGCTGGTTTCCAGGCCTTCGGCCACGACTTCGCGCTCGAACTCGCGGCTCAGGCTGATGATGCCGGCGATGACGGCGCGGTCGTCGTTGTCGTGCAACATGTCGCGTACGAAAGACTGGTCGATCTTGATGACATCGATAGGTAGGCGTCTGAGGTAGGTCAGCGATGAGTAGCCGACACCGAAGTCGTCCAGCGCGAAGCTGACGCCGAGTTTCTTGCAGAGCTCCATGGTCTGCGTGACGCCGGAAATATCCTCGATCACCGCAGTTTCGGTGATCTCCAGCTGTAGCAACCGCGGATCGACGTCCTGGAAGGCAGCGAGCAGCGTCTGTAGCCGTTCGGCGAAGTTGCCCTGCATCAGGTGACGGGCGGCGATGTTGATACTGACCGGCATCTCGAGGCCGTGGCGCCGCCATTCCTGCAGCTGTCGCAGCGCGTTGACGATGACCCATTCGCCGAGCTCGATGATGAAGTCGGTATGCTCGACCTGCGGCAGGAATTCGTTGGGCAGGCGCAGGCCGTTTTCCGGCTGGCGCCAGCGGATCAGTGCCTCCATGCCGATGACGGTGCCGCGTTGCAGGTCGACCTTGGGCTGGTAATAGAGCGTAAACTCGCCGGCCTGCAGCGCCTGGACGATGCGTTCGCGCTGTTGGCGCTGGCCGCGCGTATAGCGGTCTTGTTCGGCGTCGAACAGGTGGAAGCAGCGGCCGCCGTTCAGTTTTGCCTGGTACATGGCGTGGTCGGCGTGGCGCAACAGGGTGTCAGCCGTCGAGTTGTCGGCAGGGAACAGGGTGTAGCCGATGCTGGCCGATACGCTGGCGCTGATGCCGTCGATCTGGAACGGCAGGTTGATGGTCAGCAGCAGACGGTTGAGCGCCTGGATGCATTCCTCGACCGATTTCAGGCCGCAAAGCAACATGGCGAACTCGTCGCCGCCCATGCGGGCGATGGTGTCGGTTTCTCGCATGGCGCCGCGCATGCGGCCGGCGAACTGCACCAGCAGGTTGTCGCCGACGCTGTGACCGTAGCGGTCGTTGACCAGTTTGAAGTCATCGAGATCGAAATAGCAGACTGCCACGATCTCGTTCATGCGCAGGGCATGCGCCAGCGCAAGTTGCAAGCGGTCTGCCAATAGCGTGCGGTTGGGCAGTTGTGTCAGCGGGTCGTGATAGGCCATGTGTTCCAGGTTCTCGCGGTGCAGCATCTCGGCCGTGATGTCGGAGAACACGCCCACATAATGGCTGACGCGTCCCTGGGCATCGCGTACGGCGAAAAGGTCGAGCGAGGCGACGTAGGATTCGCCCGTCTTGCGCAGGTTGCGGCTCTCGCCTTTCCATTCGCTGCTGCTTTCGTTGCGATCGTGATCGGGCCAGAGTTGTTCGAACAGCTGCGGTTCGTCACAGGCGAAGCCGAGTTCGGCCGGTGTTTTGCCGATGGCTTCTTCGCGGCCGAAGCCGCTGATGCGGGTGAAAGCCGGGTTGACCTCGACGATGTGGGTGTCGGCATCGGTGATAAAGATGCCATCGTTGGTGTGTTCGAACACGCTGGCCGACAACTGCATGTCGTCAGCGTTCTTCTGCAGCGTTTGCAGGGTCTTTTTGAGTTTCTCCCGCATGGTGAGGACGCTGGCCATCAGGCTGCCGGACTTCGCCGTCAGCCTGTCCTGCTCCAGATTGCCGTCAGCGATCTTCTGTACGACTTCGATGGCGAGGGCAGGGTCGGCGCCGATCGGTTCCAGCACCAATCGCCGTAGTTGCCAGAGAATGACGGCGAGCAGCAAGATGCCGAGCAGGGTGGCTTCGCTGATGATCAGGATGGAGTTGGCCCAGCCGGCGGTATACGCCTCGGACAGGGGATAGGCGACGATGATGCGGAATCCCCAGCGTTCCAGCGAGGTTTCGACCAGTTTCCAGTCAGACGGCGGCGATGCCAGAAACTGGTCGATGATCTCGCTCGGCGCGTGACGCGAGGCAAAGATGGTGTGCTGGTTCTCGTCGACGACGACGGCAAAACCGCTGCTCAGGTAGCGGGCGTTCTGGATGGCATCGCGGATGACCTGCATGTCGATCCGGTAGCCGACATACCAGATGCCGATCACCCGGCCGCTCTGGTCGAGGATGGGTTCATAGCGGGAAAGATAGGGCTGGCCGAGGATCTTCACCATGCCCTGGAATGCGCGGCCCTGCAGGATGGCTTCGATAGCCTTGCCGTCCGGTGCCAGTTGCGAGCCGATGGCGCGACTGCCGTCATGATGGCGGACGTTGGTGGAGATGCGATAGAAGTCGTCGCCGTTGCGCACGAAGACAGTCGCCGTACCGCCGAACAGTGACGAGATGCCGTCGACCAGAGCGTTGTTGTCGCCGATGCGGGAGTTGCCGAACTTGAGTTGCGGCAACTCCAGTTGGTTGAGGCGGATGCTGCCATCCAGCCTGGGGTTTCCGAGGCGGCCGCTGCGCTCCTGCAGCAGTTCCATGGCGGAGTCGACCTGTTGCGTGATCAGCGTGTCGGTCACCAGCAGCAGGTGTCGGAGCGATTGGGCGTGGTTGAGTGCGCCGCGTTCGACGGTCGCCAGGTGCTGCGAAGTCTGTCGCCACATCAGCATGCTGGCGGCGACCACGAGCAAAAGCAGCACGGGCAGTAGAAAGCGCCAGAGCGTCGGGATTTTTGTCAGATGCGGCACAGCTGGGGACGTGGGCGAGTTTAGGTGACCTATTGTTTCACAACCGTTTCAGTGCAACAAATAGTTGTGCGTTGCCATGTCAAAAGTAGTCATGTTACGCCCTTGGCCGCCGCAAATCCCGTTTTGAGCAATATTGAATCCAGAGTAAAATAGTCAACTTATGCAGATTCCCCAGTCCATCAACAGTTATCGCCCTTATTGGGCCAAGCGCTTCGGTACTGCGCCGGTATTGCCCATGAGTCGCGCCGAAATGGATGCGCTGGGCTGGGACAGTTGCGACATCATCCTGGTGACCGGCGACGCCTATATCGACCACCCGAGTTTCGGCATGGCGCTGGTCGGCCGCCTGCTCGAAGCGCAGGGTTTCCGCGTCGGCATCATCAGCCAGCCGGACTGGCAGTCGGCCGAGCCGTTCCGTGCGCTGGGCAAGCCCAACCTCTATTTCGGCATCACGGCCGGTAACATGGATTCCATGGTCAACCGCTACACGGCTGACCGCAAGATCCGGTCAGATGACGCTTATACGCCGGATGCCGCGGCGGGCAAGCGCCCGGACCGCGCCGTGCTGGTCTATTCGCAGCGCTGCCGTGAGGCTTACGCCGACGTGCCGCTGGTGATCGGCAGCATCGAGGCCTCGCTGCGCCGCATCGCCCATTACGATTACTGGTCGGATAAAGTGCGTCGCTCCATTCTGATCGACAGCAAGGCCGATATCCTGCTCTACGGCAACGCCGAGCGGGCGCTGGTCGAACTGACACACCGTCTGACGAGGGGCGAGAAGGTCGCCGACATCACCGATATTCGCGGCACGGCTTTCATTCGCAAAGAGGTTCCTGAAGGCTGGAGCGAGGTCGCCTCGACTCGGCTCGACCGGCCGGGCAAGATCGATGCGCCGATTGACCCCTATGCCATGGAGCCGGCGCTGGACAAGGCCGGCAAGTCCTGCGCCACTGTTTCTGCCGAGGCCGCCGCCGGCGATGCCGGCGTCAGCGTCATCCAGATCACGCGCAAGCCGAAAGCGGACCGCGCGACGCAGTTCGTGCGCCTGCCGGCCTATGAAGAAGTGTTGCAGGACCCAGTGCTTTACGCGCACGCTTCGCGCGTGCTGCATCTGGAAGCCAATCCGGGTAACGCGCGGGCGCTGGTGCAGCGCCACGGCGACCGCGAAGTGTGGCTGAACCCGCCGCCCATCCCGCTCACCACGAAGGAAATGGACTACGTCTACGACCTGCCGTATGCGCGTAAACCGCATCCGGCCTACGGCGGTGCGCGCATCCCGGCCTGGGAGATGATCCGATTCTCGGTCAACATCATGCGCGGCTGCTTCGGCGGCTGTACCTTCTGCTCCATCACCGAGCATGAAGGCCGCATCATCCAGAGCCGCTCGGAGGCGTCCATCCTGCACGAGATCGAGGAGATCCGCGACAAGGTCGAGGGTTTCACCGGCGTCATCTCCGACCTCGGCGGGCCGACCGCCAACATGTACCGCATGGCCTGCAAGTCGGAGGCGATCGAACAGGCTTGCCGCAAATTGTCCTGCGTCTATCCGGACATCTGCGACAACCTCAACACCGACCATTCGGCGCTGATCCAGCTATACCGCAAGGCGCGCAACCTCAAGGGCGTGAAGAAGATACTGATCGGCTCCGGCCTGCGTTACGACCTCGCCGTGAAGTCGCCGGAATACGTACGCGAGCTGGTGCAGCATCATGTCGGTGGCTATCTGAAGATCGCGCCCGAGCATTCGGAAGAAAACGTGCTGTCGAAGATGATGAAGCCGGGCATGGGCGCCTACGACCGCTTCAAGCAGATGTTTGAGCAGTTTTCCCGTGAAGCCGGCAAGGAACAGTACCTGATCCCCTATTTCATCGCCGCACATCCGGGCACTACCGACGAGGACATGCTCAACCTTGCACTGTGGCTGAAGCGCAATAATTTCAAGCTGGACCAGGTGCAGACCTTCACGCCGACGCCGATGGCGATGGCGACCGCCATGTATCACTCGGGCAAGAACCCGTTGCGCAAGGTGACCGCTGACAGCGAAGCGGTGCCGATTCCGCGGGCAGGAGGCGTGCGCCGTTT
The DNA here is from genome assembly GCA_034004425.1 of Methylophilaceae bacterium. Lineage (GTDB taxonomy): Bacteria > Pseudomonadota > Gammaproteobacteria > Burkholderiales > Methylophilaceae > UBA6140. Next base: position 8,109 of record JAVEWT010000026.1, on the reverse strand, counting down.
GCACAAGGCTTTCATCCGCTATCACGATCCCAACAACTGGCCGCTGCTGCGAGAGGCGTTGAAGCGCATGGGGCGCGAGGATTTAATCGGTAGCGGCAAGAAACATCTGGTGCCGGCCTGGCAGCCGCTGGCGGTGAAGCCTGCCGTTGCGACATCGAGCGGAGCCAAGCCGCGTGGAGCAAGGGCTGCGGCAGCGAAATCCGCCGGCTTCAAATCTACGGGCTCCAAACCGACCACTTTGAAACCAGCTGCAGCACATCCATCCCGCGGCAAAACGACGGCTGGCCGGATAAATTCTGCCGACGACAGAACCGGAAGCACGAAAGCCGGGTCGAAAAAATCGAATCGCCCAAATCATCAGAGATAGGAACCGCCATGCGTGCTTCTGTTCATGCGTTCACGGGCCTCGTTCGAGGCCTTTTTTTCGTCTTGCTGCTCGGCTTCATGGCGGCGGCACAGGCAGGGGACAAGGGTCTGCTGTGGAAACTGCAGGCGCCGCAAGGCAAGACCAGTTACCTGTTCGGCACCATGCACTCGGATGACAGGCGCGTCACCGATTTCCCACCAGCCGTCATGCAGGCCTTGTTCGACAGTGAAATGTTCCTGATGGAGCTACAGCCGCCGCAGGACCCGTCGGTCTATCTGATGAAGGAGGGCAGGCTCGACCACATGCTGACCGAGCAGGAATTCGTCAAGGTGATCAAGCTCGCTGATTTCCACTCCATGCATACCGATATCGCGACCACGATGAAACCCTGGCTGCTGGCAGTCATCTTCGACCTGCCCAAGCCGCAATCGCCCTACACGTTGGATGCTGCGCTGATGTCGCTGGCGCAGAGCCGTTCCAAGCCGATCCGCGCACTGGAGACGGTGGATGAGCACTTCACGGTGCTGGACAGTTTCAGTATCGAGGAGCAACTGGTGATGCTGCGCAGCGTGCTGAAGCGCACTCAGGAAGAGCGCGAGCGCAATTTTGAGGAGCTGGTCAAGACTTATCTAGCGGGCGATCTGGACAGGATCATCGAGGTCAACGCACGCCAGAGCGGTGAACAGTTGCCGCCGGAATTGTGGGCGCGCATTCTGGAAAAGCTGCTCGATGAGCGCAATGTGCGGATGGCGGAACGCATTCAGCAGCAGGCGGCCGAGCGCAGCGTGTTCGTGGCTGTCGGCGCCGCTCATTTGCCGGGCGAGGGAGGTTTGCTGGCGCGTCTGCGCGATGCGGGCTATCAGGTGACACCGGTCAAATAGAGCCGGATTATGAACCGGACGGCGCGTCCGCCTGTATCGCGGCCTGGTTGGCCAGTTTCAGGATGTGGGCGGCGAAGTCCGGGTCCTCGCCCTGCAACAGGCGGGGTAGCAGGCGGCGGAAATCCTCACGCGCGCACCACTCGCGCATGAAATCCTCCCATGACAGCCAGCGGCGCCGCTGCTTGCCGGTCATCTTCTCGTCGTAGCTCAACAGGTAGGCGCGCTCGAACAGCGAGATCAGGATCTCATAGATGACCAGCACGCGTTCCTGCTGTTCTTCTGTCAGGTCCTGCGCCATGCTTTGCGAGCGTAGCTTGAGGTCCGGATTGGCCATGACCAGCTTGAGGAATTCTGTGTAGTCGGCGGTCAGCAGTTGATAGACCTCTTCATCCTCGTTCTCGCGCTCCTTGCGCTGTTCGACGATGAAGGAATAGATGGCGAGCGGCAGGCCGAACACCGTCACGATATAGCTCAGCAGTTCCCAAGTTTCCAGGTTCATGCCGTTACGATACCAGTTTCAGCCCGATAATCGAACCGATCAACAGTACGAGGAACACCAGGCGCCAGGTTGTGGCCGGGTCGCCGAACCAGAGGATGCCGACCAGCGCCGTGCCGAAGGCGCCGATGCCGGTCCAGACGGCATAGGCCGTGCCCATCGGAATCACGGCGGCGGCCCTGGTCAGCAGCCAGAAGCTGATGGCAGCGCAGACCAGAAAGCCGAGCGAAGGCCAGAAACGGCTGAAGCCGTCCGATAGTTTGAGGAATGTGGTGAAGCCGATCTCGAACAGACCGGCCAGTATCAGCAGTGTCCACGCCATGTCGCGCCCTTATTGCCGGACGTGGCGGCCGGCTTCGTAGTCGACCGGGTCGCTGGACTGGTCGACATAGATCAGTTTGTCGGTGTCAAAGCCCAGATTCTTTGCCTGTGCGACCAGTTCCTGTTTGACCGGATAGGACAGTTGCGGCGTGCGCGCCAGGATCCACAGATAGGAGCGGTCGGGACCGGCGACCAGCGAGTAGTTGTAGTAGACCTTGTCCAGCGCGACGATGTTGTAGCCGCCGTAGAACGGGCCGAAGAAGGACACTTTGAGTTTGCCGACGTCCGGCCCCTCGATGAAATAGGCCTTGCCCTCGGCTTCCTTCCATTCCTGCTTTTCGGTGTCGAAGCCGCGATTGATGACCTTGATGCCACCATCCTCGCGCTTGCTGTAGGTGGCGGTGACACGCTCGAGGCCGCGCTCGAAGCTGTGGTCGAGGCGGGCGATCTCGTACCAGGTGCCCAGATATTTGTCGGCCTCGAAGCCGCGCACCGGGGTTATGCCCTCCGGCGTATAACTGCAGGCGGAGAGTAAGCAGGCAATCACGATCAGCAGTCGAGTCTTCATGTTGGATCTCTTGAGGTTGAGGTTTTGCTCAGACGCGCGAGAAAGCGGTCCAGTTCCGCGGCGAAGGCCTGCCGGTCGTTCTGGCTGAAGGCAGCGGGTCCGGAGACGTCGACGCCGCTGCCGCGCAGTTCTTCCATGAAGTTGCGCATGGCCAGACGCTCGCGGATGTTGCCGGCGCTATAGAATTCGCCGCGCGGGTTCAGCGCATGACCGCCCTTGTCGATCACCAGCGCTGCGAGCGGGATGTCGGCCGTGATCACCAGATCGCCGGCCGCCATTTGTCTGACGATCTCGGCGTCGGCAATATCGAAACCGCCCGGCACTTGCAGTGCACGCAGCCAGGGTGAGGGAGGAACGCGCAGCAGCTTGTTGGCGACCAGGACGGTTTCAATCCGGGTGCGCGCGGCTGCGCGGAAAAGAATCTCCTTGATGACGACCGGACAGGCGTCGGCATCGACCCAGATTCTGGGTTGGCTGGACACGTTCAGCGGCCGCGAAATCCGCTGCGATGGACCGGTTCGGGTGAGAACAGCGGTTTTTGCGGCATGGACTGATGGCGCGCAGCTTCCGACAATGGTTTGTCGGCTTTGTCCTGGCTATGTTTGCCGGACTTGTGCGCCGGTTTCTGCTGATGGCGCGGGTCGGCGGCCGATTGTTTCGTCTTGCCTTGTTGTGCTTTGCTGTTATGGGACTGATCGCTCTGCGGCTTGCGCTGCGCGTTACGTTGCGGTCTGGGCGGACGTGGTGCCTCAGGCTCCAGGCGGGCCGGCGGTACGAAGCCCGGCACATCGACACGGGGAATCTCGTGCTTGATCAGGCGCTCGATGGCTTTCAGCAGCTTGATCTCTTCGCCGTCGACCAGTGAAATGGCGGCACCGGGGCTGCCCGCGCGGCCGGTGCGGCCGATGCGGTGCACGTAGTCTTCCGGCACATTCGGCAGTTCGAAGTTGACGACTTGCGGCAGCTGGTCGATATCGAGGCCGCGCGCTGCGATGTCGGTGGCGACCAGTACGCGGATGCTGCCGTCCTTGAATTGCGCCAGCGCCTTGGTGCGTGCCGCCTGGCTTTTGTTGCCGTGGATGGCGGCCGCCTCGATACCGTCCTTCACCAGTTTTTCGGCCAGACGGTTTGCGCCATGCTTGGTGCGGGTGAACACCAGCACCTGATGCCAGTCGTGTGCCTTGACCAGAAAGCTCATCAATTCGCGCTTGTGCGCTTGCTGGACCAGATGCACGGTCTGCGTGACCAGTTCGGAGGTGGTGTTGCGGCGCGCGACTTCGACGAAGCCCGGGTTGTTCAACAGGCCGTCCGCCAGTTCGCGGATCTCGTCGGAGAAGGTGGCGGAGAACAGCAGGTTCTGCCGCTGTTTCGGCAGCATGGCGAGGATCTTGCGGATGTCACGGATGAAGCCCATGTCCAGCATGCGGTCGGCTTCGTCCAGTACCAGGATTTCGATCGCAGACAGGTCGATGGTCTTCTGGCCGGCATGATCGAGCAAGCGGCCCGGCGTGGCGACCAGAATGTCCAGCGGTTTCTTCAGGCGGGCGATCTGCGGGTTGATGTTGACGCCGCCGAACATGACCATGGAGGTCAGCGGCAGGTATTTGCCGTAGGTCTGCACCGATTCCTCGACCTGTGCCGCCAGTTCGCGGGTCGGGGTCAGAATCAGGCAGCGCGGCTGGCCCGGTTTGTTTTTTACGGATTTCTGCTGCAGCAGATGCAGTAGCGGCAGCGTGAAGCCAGCGGTCTTGCCGGTGCCGGTCTGTGCCCCTGCCAGCAGGTCACCGCCGCTCAATACCTGCGGGATGGCTTTTGCCTGGATCGGCGTGGGGTGGGTGTAGCCGGCAGCACTGATGGCGCGCATGATCGGCTCGGCCAGGTTGAGGCTGGCAAAAGTGATTTCTGTAGACAATGTATCAAACTCCAAGGTGGTTTTTATCGGCCGGCCTTATGCTCAGCAAGCAAAACCAATCGAGGCAAACGAATAAGGGATCTGTGTCAGATCGGAAAAGGGAAAATGACCGCTACGCTGATTGGTATGGCGCAGGGAATCTGCATTATACGGACAACGGGCAGGAAAGCCAGCGCTACGGCCGGAGTTGTTCCAGTATTAGCGGATAAGAATCAAGGAGGTAACGTTTGCTTACAATTGAGGTGCGGGCTGAAATATTTTAATTACATCATTACCTTAGAATGCCTCTCAATTGTTCATCTCCCCTTGTAACAATTTATACGCTTCTCCAAGCGAACCCTCAAACCGCCCCTCCGGGCGGTTTTTTTTTGGCTGTTGGTTTTAGACGTTTGATTCAGCTTTGTCGCTGATCGCTGTCCTCGGGTTTGTGTTCGGTGTTGGCCATCCAGGCGAACAGCGAAGAGCGCATGGCTTCCTCGACCGACATATTGATTGGTTGCAGCCATTCACGCGGCACGAAAATCGTGTAGCCGCCGATCATGTAACCCATGGGCAGGTAGACCGCCACGCGGTCGCCGTGCAGGAAACCTTCGGGCAAGCCGGTCAGGCTTTGGCGCGTGACGAGGCCGACCATTTCCATCTGCTGACCCGGCACGCGGACGGTGACGACCTGTTGCGCCGGACTCTTTTTGTTGGGGGCGAAATATTCGGCGAAATTCTTCAGCGAGGAATAGACGCTCTTGATGACCGGCAGGTTGGTGAACGGTACTTCCAGCCACGACAGCAGTTTCAGTGCACGCTCGTGGGAAATGATGAAGCCCAGCAGCACGATGCCGGCGATGCCCATGGCGAGGCCCATGCCGGGAATGTAGAAGTCGCCGATGATTGGACGCACCCACCACATGGCGATGCCTTCGGACCAGGTCAGAAAGAGGTAGAGCAGATAGATGGTGAGCCCGAGGGGGAGGGCTGCCAGCAGTCCGCGGAAAAAATATTGGTAGATCAGTTTCATCAACAACGGGCTCCAAATAAGCGGTCATCGCCGCCAGGTTCTAATGTATGCCTGATTCGACCGATATTGAACAGGATTTTCATGACGGGTTCGTTATTTTTTCGGCGGCGTTCAACCGCTGCAGTTCGTCTGCAGTCAACCAGCGCCACGCGCCCGGCGACAGGTCGGCCGGCAGGTCCAGTGCGCCGACGCGGATGCGTTTCAGCGCTTCTACTCGGTTGCTGACCGCCGCCAGCATGCGTTTGACCTGATGGTACTTGCCTTCCGCCAGGGTCAGGTGGATCACTTTTTCGCTGATCTGGTTACAGGCCAGCGCCGCGATCGGTGCCGGCTCGTCTACCAGTTGTACGCCGTTCAGCAGCGCTTCGACCTGTGCTGAGTCGATGGCATGCTTGGCCGTGACTTCATAGACCTTGGGCACCTTCCATTTCGGTGAACTCATGCGATGGATGAACTGGCCGTCGTCCGCCAACAGGATCAGGCCTGTCGTGTCTTCATCCAGCCGGCCGATGCACTGCACACCGCGCTCTACCAGCGGATGCGGCAGCAGACTGTAGATCGTCGGGTGATGCTGGGTCTTGTGCGAGCACTCGTAGTTGGCGGGCTTGTGCAGCATCAGATAGGCGCGCTCGTGGTACTGCCAGTCTTCGCCGCGTACGGAAAAGCGCAGCCCTTGCGGTTCGAACTCGGCGAACGGGTCGTCACAGACTTCGCCGTTGACCTTGACTTCGCCATGCCTGACCATGATGCGGCAGGCCTTGCGAGAACCGAAGCCCTGCGCGTGCAGTATGCGTTCCAGTTGCATGGGTTCAGGGCGCCGTGACGATGCCCGGGTCGCACTTGGCCTTGACCCAGCGGGCGCTGATATCCGTGGTCTGGTCGACCGGTTGGCCCTCGCTGGTCACGCCCTTCAAGGTCCATTTGCCCTGGTAGCGGGTATCGCTCTCGACCGTCATTTCAAAACGCCCGCGCGCCTTCAGTTCGCCGCTGCAGACCATGTCGCCACTGACAGTCTTGCCGGATTTTTTGTAATTCTGGATCGTGCACTGTCGATCGCTGCTGGCTGACGGGTCGAGCGGCTTTTTCAGGCTGGCCTGCTCCGCCGTGATGCACTGCTGCATCACGCTCGGCTGGTCATTGAGAAAGGGAATTTCCATGCCGAGCTGTTTCATCTGGGCGATTTGTTCCGGCGTCAGTTGCGGCATGCCGGCCATCTGCATGCGGACGGTAGTCTCCCATTGTCCCGGTTTCAGTGTCGCTTCGGCGGCGAGAAGCTGGCCGGGGTTGAGGAAAGTCATTGTGAGCAGCAATAGGCGGAATTTCATCGGTGTTCCTTTCTTTTGGCCCATGGGCCATGCGCTTGGCCTATGGTGTCTTTGCTGGCGCAAAGCGTGCATTCTGCGTTGCAACCGGCATTCGATGCGATGACGGAATTTTAGCATTGCCTTGCCTGAACACCTATGAAAGCGCCGCTAGCTATGAATAAATCCGCGCAAGGAGGAGAGGCAAGTTAAAATTGCCGCAATATCCTTTATCTCTTTTCGTCATGGCTTATCAACACATCAGTTCACGCGACAATCCACTGTTCAAGCAACTCAAGACGCTGGGCGGTTCGGCGCGTGAACGTCGGGCAACCGGCAAATTGTTGCTGGATGGTGCACACTTGCTCGAGGCGTATCTGCAAACTTTCGGCGAGCCCGAACTGCTCGTCGTGTCCGAAGGCGACCTCGCGCTTGATGTGCTGCATCTGCTGGACCGCTTGAGCGAAATACGGACCATCACCATGCCGGCTTCGATGTTTGCGGCCGTGTCACCGGTCACCACGCCCACTGGAATTCTGGCGCTGGTGCCTACACCGGTGCTGGCACCTCCGGTGCAGCCGCAGTTCGTGCTGATGCTGGAAAACATCCAGGATCCGGGCAACCTCGGCAGTCTGCTGCGCAACGCAGCGGCGGCAGGGGTCGACGTGGTCTACCTTTCTGCCGGCTGTACCGAGGCGTGGTCGCCGCGTGCCCTGCGTGGCGGGCAGGGTGCGCACTTCGTGCTGCCGATCGTCGAACAGGCCGATCTCGCGGCGCTGATCCGTGACTTTCCGGGCAAGACTCTGGCGACCACCATGCATGGGGCATCGCTCTATGAACAGGATCTGACAGGTAGCGTGGCGTTTGTCATCGGCAACGAAGGCGCCGGTTTGAGTCAGGCGGTGATCGATCTGGCCAGCGAGCAGATTACTATCCCGATGCCGGGCAAGGTGGAGTCGCTCAACGCAGCCGCTGCGGCAGCGGTCTGTCTGTTCGAACGTGTGCGGCAGGCGCAGGCCGTCTGAAGCTACTGCCGCTCAGCGCGTTTTTTTGCGGTTTCTTTCCATGCGCTGGCGGCGGAAGGTGCTGCGCAGCTGCCAGATGGCATGGGTCAACACGTAGGCCAGAATGGAGCCGACGATCGCCATGATGACGATGCCGACGATGAAGGGCAGGCCGGCATCGCGCAGAAAGGTGATGGCGCCATCCATCCAGCCGAGCCAGCCGCTGTTGGCGACGACATCCTCCGGG
>JAVEWT010000025.1:0-18789 GCA_034004425.1 Methylophilaceae bacterium | reverse complement strand
ATCCGAATCCTGCGGCGCACCGTAGCTCTCGCCCTTCAGCTCATAGCTCAGCAGGTTGGCGCCGGCTGTCAGCATGAGTTCGTCCGTCACGTTGAAACGTGCGGCCAGATAGGTGTTGCTACGCTTGTTGCGCAGCTCGGCAAAACTGCCAGATTCGACGAAATTGGGCTTGGGTAAAGCAGCCGCGCTGCCGAAGTTGGCCAGCGCCGTCACGCCATAATCCGCCGACTCTTCGGCTTCGTCGGTATCCGACTTCGACCAGGTGGTGCCGAACACCAGCTCGTGCTCGCGGCCACCCAGCGTGAATGGTCCGCTGAGATGGGCATCGACGATGTATTCCTCAGTCTGGTCGCGGTAGATGCCGGGCCAGGCGAAGAGCCCGGCGCCGGTCGCACGGTCCTCGTTGCCGTAAATGTAGGAGAGTCTGGCATCGGAGCTGATCTCCTTGCGGGTCAGCTGGGTCTTCAGCTGCCAAGCATTGGCGAACTCGTGCGTCAGCTCGACGAAACTGATGTTGTTGATGCTGTCCCAGTAGCTCCAGTCCGGGGCGGTGGAGTCCGATCGGTCGTAGTGGCGCTTGCTGCCATCGGCATAGAGTAAGGGCAGGCTGCCCCACATGGTGCCGCTGGCGCTGCTTTGCTGATAGGTATGGCCGAAAGCCAGCAGCGTGTTGTCGCCGATGTCTGCCTCGATGATGCCGTAGGCCACATTGCGCTCGTTGCTGTAGCGATCCAGATAGGAATCGCGGTTCTGGTTGGCAAGCACCAGGCGGCCGCGCACGTTGCCGGCTTCGGTCAGCGCGCCGGATACGTCGATATCGGCGCGGCGATAATCCCAGGAACCGGCCGAAGCGTCGACCTCGAGCTGGAAGTCGGCGGTCGGCCGCTTGCGGATGAAATTGATGGTGGCCGAAGGGTTACCGGTACCGGTCAAGAGGCCGTTGGCGCCGCGCAGCACCTCGACGCGATCGTAGACGGCGGTGTCGAGGTCGCCGAACACAAGGCCCATCGCGAAAGGCGTGCCGATGCCGTCGATCTGGAAATTGGTTATGTCGGAGCCGCGCGCGGTGTAATAGGAGCGGTCAGGCTCGACCTGCTCGACCTTGACGCCGGTGGCATAGCGCAACACCTCGTTGACGCTGTTGAGGCGGAAATCGTCGATCTGCGAGCGGGTGATGACGGAAATCGACTGCGGCGTTTCGCGCAGGCTGGTATTGAGTCGGGTAGCGGTGGCGCTGGAACGCACGGTGTAATCACCGCTGCTTTCGGACGGAGGCTCGGCGCCGCGCTGGTCGGAAACCTCGACCACCGGCAACGTATCGGAACCGGCTCCAGAATCCTGCGCTGCGGTCGTTTCCGCCAGCGCAGTGAAAGGCAGGCCCAGCAGCGCGGAGAACACCGCCAGCCGGACAGGATGAAAGCCGCATAGCGGATCATGCAAAGACAACTTCTTCAAGGTAACACCCCCTGTGATTGAGCGATCACTGGCTGGCTACCTGGGAAGTCCTCCCACTGGCTGGCTAGATCATTTGAAAAACTGCCGGTACTTTTTTTCAACCACTGGTTGAAAAAAGCGCCAGTTGAAAGCTATTCGCCGGGCTGACTGACGAAGCCCATTTTCTTGACACCGGCGTTCTGCGCATCGGCCATCACCTCGGCCAGCAACTGGTAACGCGTTTCGCGGTCAGCGCGGATATGCAGTTCCGGCTGCGGCTCCTGCTGTGCGATCTGGCCGAGTCGCAGACTCAGCTCGCCTGCAACCAGCGGGCTATCGTTCCAGTACATACGGCCGTCGCCGTCGATGGCGAGCGAGATCACTTCAGGCTCCTCCGGCAAGGGCTGGCTGCTCGCCTGCGGCAGGTCGATCTTGACCGCATGCGTGAGCAGCGGCGCAGTGATGATGAAGATCACCAGCAAAACCAGCATGACGTCGATCAGCGGGATCATGTTGATCTCGTTCATAGGCGCGCTGTGGCCGCCGTCGCCGAAGCCGTGCCCGGAGCCGATCATGCCGGCACCTCATGCAGATGGCCGGCGGCCTTGGCGCTTGACGGTTGCACCTCTTGTGCATCTTCCTTCAATGCCGCGCCGGTCGTCAGCAGCACATGCACTTCCTGGGCGAAGGATTCAGTACTGCCCAGCAACGCACGGTTCATGCGCACGAACGTGTTATATGCGAGCACGGCCGGAATGGCGACGGCCAGGCCGAGCGCGGTCATGATCAGCGCCTCGCCGACCGGGCCGGCCACCTTGTCCAGAGTGGCCTGGCCGCTCAGGCTGATGCTCGCCAGCGCGTGATAGATGCCCCAGACCGTGCCGAACAGGCCGACGAAGGGTGCGATGCTACCGACGGAGGCCAGCACGGTAAGGCCGCGCTCCTGTTGCGCAGACGCTTCGGTCACTACCTTGCGCATGCTGCGCGCGATGAACTCGTCCTGATTGCAGATATCCGCCGCCTTTGGCGCGCCGTGCAGGCGGTAGTGCTCCGCTGCCTTGACCGCCTGGCTGACCACGCGCGCGGCCGGCACGTCAGCCGTCGGCTGCCTGAGCGCCGCCTGCAGGCTGCCTGCCTGCCAGAAACGCCGGATAAAGTCGGCGCTGGCCTTGCGCAGGCGCATCGTGCGATAGCCCTTCACCAGAATCAGATACCAGCTGGCGACCGACATCACCAGCAGGATGACGGCGACCAGCATGGAAACCGGGCCGCCGTCTGCGATGAATTGCAGGCTGTTGAATTCATACGGATTGTTCATGACTGCTTCCTTGTATTGCGGTTAACCATTCAAAGTAAATTGGATCGGCACGATCACATGAGCGCTGATCGGCTGCTTGTCGCGTTTCGCCGGGATGAACTGCCAGTTCTTGACAGCATCGATCGCTGCCCGGTCCAGCCTGTCCGAGCCACTGCCGCTCTCGATCTCGACTGATTTTGCCGTGCCGTCGACACCGACCAGCACGCGCAGCATGACGCGCCCTTCTTCGCCCAGGCGGCGCGAGACTGGCGGATATTTCGGCGGCGGGTTATGCAGATAGGCCGCACCGAAACGGGGCGGCTCCACCACCACCGGCACCTCTGCCGGTTTTTCCGCCGTTGCGACGGATTGAGGTGCTGTATCGGCCGGAGCTGCCGGCTCGCTCACAGCCTCAGGGGCGGGCTCGGACAAAGCTGTCGGTGGCGCATCCTGGATCGGCTGCGCCGGCACCGGTGTTTCCAGCGGCTGCGGCTTGACCACCTGCTTGACCGGTTGCGATTTTTTGACTACCGGTTTCACCGGCTGCGGCTCGGGTGGTACTTCCAGCACTTCCGGCTCTGCTTCCTGTGCCGGATTGCTGACCAGACTGACCATCATGGCAGCCGGCTCGGCTTGCGGCATCTCCACCGGCTGCAGCGAGGCCTGATATAGCAACACGGCAATGGTCAGCATGTGGGCCGCTACGACCACGGCCAGCGCGCCGGCGGAAAAATCCTTCTCATGCCCAGCCGGCGAACCCTGCCGCAACGGTGAAAACTCGTGTTGCACCAGTTCGTCATTGGCAGCGGGTGCCGGGCGCTGCGGTTTCAGCGCGGCGTTCTGACGACGCGGCAGCGCCCCGGACGTCGCCAGCGACAGCTCAATGGACATGACGCAATCCCTCCTCGTGCTGGAAGGTCGATCTCGCCGCATCCAGCGCCGTCAGTTTCGACTGCGCTTCCTGCAGCATCTGACTCAGGCTGGTGAACGCCTGCATTTCGAGCCGCAGACTGACCGCACCGATCTCGATTTCCGCCACGCGACAATCCTCGCAATAGGTGACACGGCAACCTTCGGCGCCCGCCAGTATGAACCGCTTACAGGGTCTCGCATTCATGACGCCTCCTTGTGCTTCATTTGGTCAGGATCAACTTGTCCTGACTGGTCAGGCGCAAGCGGTATTCCACGCCGGCGTGCTCGATGACGATCTCGCGCGCGCCGGCAAACAGCGCCTGGCTGGTCCAGCGCAACAGTCCGCCGACCCTGCGTTCAGCGATTGCAGAGATTTGTTCTGCCCCTGCATCGGCAACATTGTGGAATGATTTGTTCATTTTAATGTAATGATAATAATTCTCATTTGTGTGGTCAAGTGCCGGGTAAAAAAATGGCCGCCCGAGGGCGACCGAGTTGAGGAGATTCTGATACCCGGATAGCCGGCAATCTGGAGGCCGGCGACCCGATTAAATACGGTTGGCGTAGTACTCGACCACCTGTTGCACATCGACCGGAAACGGCACGTCTTCCGCAGCAGGCAGATGCGAGACCTGCGCCGCTTTGACCGTTTCGTCCCAGGACAACCATTCCGGCCTGGTCAACGGCAGTTCCTTCAGCGTTTCCAGTACCAGTGGCAGATTCATGCTCTCGCTCTTGATAGCGACGACATCGCCGACCCGCACGCGCAACGACGGAATATTGACGATACGGCCGTTGAGGCGGATGTGGCGATGCGAGACCAGTTGCCGTGCCGCCGGGATGGTCGGGGCCAGACCGGCACGGAAGACGACGTTGTCGAGCCGGCGCTCCAGCAGTTGCAACAGGGTCTCTCCGGTAGGCGTATTGCCCTTGCGCGCGTCCAGCATCAACCGGCGCAGTTGCTTTTCACTGACACCGTAGTTGAAGCGCAGCTTCTGCTTCTCCTGCAGTTTGATACCGAAATCCGACTTGCGCTGTCGCGCCGCCTTGGCGCCGTGCTGGCCGGGCGGATTGGGACGGTTTTCAATGGATTTGCGCGACAGACCGGGCAATTCGGTACCCAGCGCGCGCATGACTTTCAATCTGGCTTTTGTAAAACGTGACATTTTTATGCGCTTTCTATTGTAGATACGGACTTTCCGGCATCAGGTCGCGCATGGTGTCAGCCTGATCGGCCAACACCTGCTGCCAATGCCGCACCAAGCGCTTGGCCACCTCCTCTACCAGCCGCGATTCCGCATATTGCGGCGCGCTCAGCTTGTGCGCGAGGCTGGCGGCCAACTGTGCCAGCTCACGCGAAGGGTTGCTGGCATACTGGCTGGCGACGCAGCAAAGCGAAGCCATGACCGCCTTGGCATCCGGCAGATCCGGGTCATATTGGGTTTCTGGTTGCTGCATGTCATTCACCTGTTGATTTATTAATTTGAATGATAATGATTCTCATTTGTTATGTCAATAATAAAAAACCCCGCTGCCGTAGCTAGCGGGGTCTTGTCCTGCCGGAGATGCTCAAGCCAGCAAGCTGTTCATGCGCTTGACGAAGCTGGCAGGATCGTCGAGTTGTCCGCCCTCGGCCAGCAAGGCCTGGTCGAACAACACATGCACCAGATCATCGAAGCGCGTGCCTTCGTTCTCCTGCCGTAGCAGTTCCAGCAAACGGTGGCCCGGATTGATCTCCAGTACCGGTTTGCTATCCGGCGTCTTCTGGCCGGCGGCCTTCAGCAGACGCTCCAGATTGCCTGACAGGTCATGCTCGCCCGCCACCAGACAGGCCGGCGAATCGGTCAGCCGATGCGTCACGCGCACCTCCTTCACCTTGTCGCCCAGCGCCGCCTGAATCTTTTCGACCAGCGGCTTGTACTCGTCCTCGACCTTCTTCTGTTGCTCCTTCTCGGCTTCGTCTTCCAGCTTGCCCAGATCGAGATCGCCCTTGGCCACCGATTGCAGCGGCTTGCCGTCGAACTCGGTCAGGCTGCCCAGCAGCCATTCATCGACACGGTCCGACATCAACAGCACCTCTATGCCCTTCTTGCGGAAGATCTCCAGATGCGGGCTGTGCTTGGCCGCTGCGAAACTGTCGGCGGTGATGTAGTAGATCTTGTCCTGTCCTTCCTTCATGCGCGACACGTAATCCTTGAACGAGACCACCTGTTCCTCGCTGTCGAGATGGGTGGAAGCGAAACGCAACAGTCCGGCGATCTTTTCCTTGTTGCCGAAATCCTCGCCCGGGCCTTCCTTCAGCACGCGGCCGAACTCGTTCCAGAACTTCTGGTAATCCTCGGCCCGGTTTTCGGCCAGGTCTTCCAGCAGACCCAGCACTTTCTTCACCGAACCGGCCTTGATGGCATCGATATCCTTGCTGTGCTGCAGGATCTCGCGCGAGACGTTCAATGGCAAGTCGGCACTGTCGATGACGCCACGCACGAAACGCAGGTATTGCGGCATCAGTTTCTCGGCGTCTTCCATGATGAAGACGCGCTTGACGTAGAGCTTGATGCCGTGGCGACGTTCGCGGTCGTAAAGGTCGAAAGGCGCCTTGGCCGGGATGTACAAAAGTGAAATGTATTCCTGCTTGCCCTCGACGCGGCTATGGCTCCAGGCAAGCGGGTCCTCGAAGTCATGCGAAACGTGTTTGTAGAACTCCTTGTAGTCGTCTTCGCTGATATCGCTCTTGCCACGTGCCCAAAGCGCCGAAGCCCTGTTCACCACTTCGTCCTCGTCGGTCGGCACCTGCTCGCCGTCCTTCCACTCGGATTTCTTCATGACGATGGGCAGCGTGATGTGATCGGAATACTTGCGGATGATGGATTTCAGCTTCCAGTCATTGAGGAACTCGTCCTCGCCTTCGCGCAGATGCAGGATGATGTCGGTGCCGCGGGTCGTCTTGTCGACAGCGGACAGCGTGTAATCGCCCTCGCCGCTCGATTCCCATTGCACCGCCTCTTCGCTGCCGGCGCGGCGCGTCACCAGCGTCACCTTGTCGGCGACGATGAAGGAGGAATAGAAGCCGACACCGAACTGGCCGATCAACGCGGCGTCCTTCTTCTGGTCGCCGCTCAGCGCGTTAAGGAATTCGCGGGTGCCGGATTTGGCGATGGTGCCGATATTGTCGATGACTTCCTGACGGCTCATGCCGATGCCGTTGTCGGAGATGGTGACGGTGCGTGCCGCCTTGTCGAAGCTGACGCGGATCTTCAGCTCGCCGTCATCGCCGTAGAGAGTGTTGTCGGCCAGCGCCTCGAAGCGCAGCTTGTCGGCGGCATCCGACGCGTTCGAGATCAATTCGCGCAGGACAATCTCCTTGTTGCTGTAGAGCGAATGAATCATCAGATGCAACAGTTGTTTGACTTCGGCCTGAAAACCAAGCGTTTGTTTTTCTGCTGTTTTTGCAGTCATTATCAATCTCCGGGGTTAAAACGATTTCGCTGGCTCACATATGCGGGTCAGAGGCGGATTTTTCAAGAGCATCGTCGCTGTTACAATTCATTTACATCTTTACGGCGGCAGGTATAATCTTCAGCATCCATGACATGCTGACAGATTCCGGTTGTCTGCATGTCCGCTTCATCCCTTTGCAACCTCAGCCAGCGTGGACCCCGATATGCAGAATACGCAACCCAGGATCGCCCCCCAGCATGAAGTGCAATCGCTGATCCAGACCCTCAACAGCGGCCGTTTCGCGCAGGCTGAAGCCGTCGCCCGCCAGATGCTGCAGCAGTATCCGGGCACCTTCATCCTCTACAACGTGCTGGGCGTGGCGCTGGAGAACCAGCAGAAGTACGCCGAGGCCGAGCAGGTCTACCGTCAGGCCATTCAACTCGACAACAAGATCGCCGAGATCCATTTCAACCTCGGCGTCGTCCTCGGCCACCAGGGCAAGAATGACGAAGCCATCGCCAGCTACCGCAAGGCGGTGACGCTGCGCCCCAATCTGACCCCGGCCTTTTTCAATCTCGGTATCGCGCTACAGCAGGCCGGGCGGCTGGACGAGGCCGTTGCCGCCTACCGCAAGGCCATCAGCCTGGAGCCCGGCTTCTACGAGGCGCACGGCAACCTCGGCGCCGTATTGCAGTTGCAGGGCAAGCTGGAGGAAGCCATCGCCAGCTACCGCAAGGCCATCGCCATCCAGCCGGATGCGCGCGGCTACTTCAACCTCGGCACCGCGCTGCGCAACGAAGGCCTGCTGGACGACGCCATCAAGAGCTTCGAACAGGCGCTGGCAATCAACCCTAACTATGCCGAAGCGCACAGCAACCTCGGCGAGTCGCTCTGGTACCGCGGCAAGCTCAACGAAGCGGTCGCGCATTTCAACCAGGCGCTGGCGATCGACCCGGACAACCCGAGCGCCAATTACAACCTGGCGGTGTTCCTCTACGACAACAACGAACTGGAACGCGCCATCCCGCATTTCGAGCGCTCGCGTTTCGACGACTGGCGCGAACGCACGCTCTATTGTCTTTACAAGACCGAGCGCTATGACGAGTTCCGCGCACGCCTGCAGGAAGCCATCGCCGCCAACAGCAGTTCACCGCTGCTGGCCACGCTGTCGACCCACCACGCCATCAATTTCGGCGTCGAGGACACCTACAACTTCTGCAACAACCCGCTCGATTTCGTCTACCACGGCCGCATCGACGCGCTGGCCGAACCGGACAGCCCGCTGCTGAAACAGTTGCTGCACGACATCAACGAAGTGGAAGCCACCGGCCGCGTGCAGAGCCGCATGCAGAGCCGCCTGCACCACGGCGTACAGTCCTCCGGCAACCTGTTCAAGCGGCCGGAGGCCTCGTTCCGCAAGCTGGCCGAACTGATCGCCGACACCGTGCGGCGCTATTACCAGACCTACAAGCACGAGAACTGCGCCTTCATCCGCGAATTCCCGGACAACATCGAGTTCAGCAGCTCGTGGTACGTGCGCATGCGTCAGGGCGGCCATCTCGGCTCACACATCCACGAGGAAGGCTGGATCAGCGGCGCCGTCTATCTCGCCATGCCGAAACAGCTGGCGAGCGAGCAGGAAGGCTGCATCGAACTCAGCACGCACGGCGACGGTTATCCGCAGAAACACAGCAACTTCCCGACCCGGCTGGTGCGGCCACAGGTCGGCGACGTCTGCTTCTTCCCCTCCTCGGTGTTCCACCGCACCATTCCGTTCAGCGCCGACGAGGAGCGTATCTGCGTCGCATTCGACGTCAAGCCGCAAAAGACAGCGCGAAAAACCGGCGCCATCAGCATGGCCGTGGCCGGGCTGGCCTGCGCGCTGGCCGAGATCGGCGAAGCCTTGTTCATTCCGCTGCTGATCATCGCCTGAAGCCTATTGAATTCCTGCTGCAATAGGCCGAAGATGCGGGACATGAAGTGCAACCAACGGAGGAACGCATGAAGTCCGCCACCCGATCGAAATTGGCCACGCTGTGGCTGCTGACCGCATTTGCGCTGCCGCAGGCAGCATGGACCGGGGAAGAGACCGAAGCGGTCGAACCCTGCACACCGGAAGAAATCCACATCCAGCTCGAAACACAGGACGAGGTCAGCTTCGTTTCCGGCGGCATCGGCCGCTGTGAAGCGCTGGAGATGCAGCGCATCGCGCGCGACTACCCGCTGGAACTGGTATTCGTGAAAAAGACGCCGAGCTACGAAACTTATCTTGCCAGCATCCCGGTGGTCGTCACCGACAGCAAGGGCAACTTCATCCTCGATGCCGTGACCAACGGCCCTTTCCTGCTTGCCAGCCTGCCGGCCGGCCGCTACGAGGTGAGCGCCAATTACAACGGCGAAGTGAAAGCGCAACGCGTCACGGTGGGCAAGCAACACCAGCGCATCGTTTTCGTCTGGCGCGAACAGGTCCCGCCACCGGAACAGTAGACGGCCCGAGTCAAAGCGCGTCCAGCCGCGCCAGCAGCGTTCCGGCGTATCGCCGGATGGCGTCCTGCTCGGCCGCCGTCATGCGTTCCACATGCTTCACCATCAGCGCGGTACGCGGATTCGCCGCAAACGCATCGGCGTGCCGTAGCAGAAAGTTCCAGTAGAGCACGGTAAAGGGACAGGCCTGCGTTCCGGTGCGCAGTTCCGGCCGGTAGCGACAGCCGTCGCAGTAATTGCTCATGCGCTTGATATAGACACCGCTCGCCGCATAGGGCTTGCTGGTGAAGCGCCCGCCGTTGGCGTGCAGCGCCATGCCGGCGGTGTTCGGCAGCTCCACCCACTCCACCGCGTCCACATACATGGCCAGATACCACCCCTCAACCGCACGCGGGTCGATCTCGGCCAGCAGGCCGAATAACCCGGTCACCATCAATCGCTGGATATGGTGGGCATAACCGTAATCCAGCGTCTGCCTGATGGTCTGCCGCAGGCAGTTCATCTGCGTGTCGCCGGTCCAGTACCAGACCGGTAGCTGGCGCACGTGGTTGTAATAGTTGGCCGTCGCCAGTTGCGGCATGTCCAGCCAGTAAACGCCACGGATGAACTCGCGCCAGCCGAGGACCTGGCGTACGAAACCCTCGACGCTGGCGAGCGGCAATCGCTGCTTTCGCCAGGCGTTGATTGCCGCCTCGATCACTTCCAGCGGGTGCAGAAGCTTCAGATTCAATGCCGCCGACAGGCGTGAATGCCAGAGGAATGGTCCGGCATCCTGCCACATTGCGTCCTGATGCGGGCCGAACTGTGCAAGACGCTGCGAAATGAAATCCTGCAGCGCAGCCAGCGCTTCCGCGCGTGTCACCGGCCAGACGAAATGCGCGAGACTGCCCGGATGCCCGGAAAAATGATGCTCGACATCGGCCAGCACGACGTGCGTGATATCGTCGATATTGACCGCAGGCAGCGGCGGCAGGGACTGCGGGCCATCCCTGCCGAAACTCTTGCGATTGTCGGCGTCGTAGTTCCAGCTGCCGCCCGCCGGTTCAGTGCCTTCCATCAGCACGCCATGCCGCTTGCGCATCCAGCGGTAAAAATGCTCCATGCGCAGCTGGCGGGTATGTCCGGCCCAGCGCCAGAATTCGGCCCGGCTGCAGAGAAAGTGCGTGTCGTCGCACACATTGAGCGGCAGTCCGTTGTCGGCCGCCAGCTTGCGTATGGCCTGTTCGATACGGTATTCGCCGGGTTCGCAGACGATGAGCTTCTGTGGCTTGAGCTGCTCGATCTGAGCCTGCCAGGCCGATGGCAGATCTGCATACTCGTGCTCGCCTATCCTGAGATAGACCAGCGGCAAACCTTCCTCCCGCAGTTGCGCCGCGAAGTGCCTCATGGCGGAAAGAAACAGCGCGATGCGCGCCTTGTGGCTCCAGACCTGTTCGGCTTCTGCCGCCGCCTCCACCATCAACACGCAGTCGCGTGCGGCATCTAATTCCGCCAGCGCCGGATTGTCGCGGTTGAGCTGATCGCCGAGGACGAGCACGAGATGGCGGCAATTCATGCTTGCACCCTGCCCTTGCGGGCGCGGCGACAGGCTTCAGAGCAGTATTTGACCGAATCCCAGTTGGCCGCCCAGGCCTTGCGCCAGGTCATGTCGCGTCCGCAATGCTGGCACGGTTTGCTCGGCAGATAGGATTTGTTGCCGCGATGGCGTCTGGATTCGGTCATGGCTGCTCGCTGAAGTATCAGGCGAGCAGACTAGGATTTGCGCAGGAGGTTCAGTACCAGTGCAGCCGCAGCCATGCCGAACGGCGCCGTGACGCAGACCGAGGAGCCATAGCCGGCGCAGTTGAGGCCGGTTAGCGCGCTCTCGCTATCACAGTGTTCGGCATGCGGCTTGTGCACCTGCTCATCGGAAAAGATGCAGGGTATGCCGAATTTCGACTTTTCGCCCTTGGGAAAACCGTGGTCGCGCCGCAGTTGGGTGCGCACCTTGGCCAACAGCCGGTCGCCGCTGGTTCTGGCCAGGTCGGCGCTCTGCATGCGCAATGGGTCGAAGCGGCCGCCGGCACCGCCGGTCATCACCAGAGGCTGCTTGTGCTGGCGGCAATAGGCGGCGATCGCCACCTTCGCCCTGACATCGTCGATGGCGTCCAGCACCACGTCATAGCCGTTCGAAAGGAGCTTTGTCGCGTTCTCCGGCGTGACGAAATCCTCGACCTCGAACACCTCACACTGCGGATTGATGTTACGGACGCGCTCGGCCATCGCCGTGACTTTGGCCTTGCCGAAGGCACCGTCGACTGCATGCAACTGGCGGTTGACGTTGGACTCGGCGATGTTGTCGAGGTCGATCAGGGTCAGACGACCGACCGCGTTGCGCGCCAGCGCTTCGACCGCCCAGGAACCGACGCCACCGATGCCGATGACGCAGACATGCGCCCGGGCAAGGCGCTCCAGCGTCTCGTCGCCGTACAGGCGCCGCACGCCGGCAAAGCGACGTTCAAAATCGGGTTGATCCAACTTCAGGTTTCCAATACGACGAAGGCGGCCGCCAGGTTCTTCTCGTCGCTGACGGAAAGATGCATGTAACGGATGCCTTTCTCGTCCAGCAGAACCTGCAGTTCGGGCGCGATATCAAGCACCGGCTTGCCGAGGTCGTCGTGCGTGACGCCGATGTTCTGAAAAGTCGCCGGACCGCGCAAACCGGTGCCCAAGGCCTTGGCGAAGGCCTCCTTGGCGGCGAAGCGCTTGGCGAGAAAACGGGCCGGCGTATTCGACTGCATGTAGGACTGCCATTCCGCCTCGTTGAGGATGCGCTCGGCGAAGGCGTTGCCGAAGCGCGCCAGCGAGTCCTCGATGCGCGCGACTTCGACGATGTCGGTACCGATACCGAAAATCATTGCGCTGCCGCCACCATCAGGGATTTCATCTCACGGATCGCATATTCCCAGCCGACGAACAGCGCATGGGCGACGATGGCGTGACCGATGTTGAGCTCTTCCATACCGGCAATGGCAGCGATGTCATGCACGTTGTGAATATTGAGGCCGTGACCGGCGTTGACCACCAACCCCAGCTCCTGCGCATGGCTGGCCGCCCGCCTGATGCGTTCCAGTTCGTGTCGTTGCACGGAACCGGTGCTATCGGCGTAATGGCCGGTGTGGATCTCGATGACCGGTGCGCCGGTCGCTTTCGCCGCTTCGATCTGTTCGATGTCCGGTGCGATGAAGAGCGATACGCGGATGCCGGCATCGCCCAGTCGATCGCAGATCTGGCCAATGCGCTCCTGATTGCCGGCAACGTCAAGACCGCCTTCAGTTGTTCGCTCCTCGCGCCGCTCGGGCACCAGGCAGACATCCTGCGGCCGCACCCTGAGAGCGATATCGACCATCTCGTCGGTCGCCGCCATCTCCAGGTTCATCTTGGTCTGCAACAAGGGGCGCAGGGCGAAGACATCCGCGTCCTGGATATGCCGGCGGTCTTCGCGCAGATGGATGGTGATGCTGTCGGCACCCGCTTCCTCCGCCCGCAGCGCGGCCTGCACCACGCTCGGATACTGGGTTCCGCGCGCCTGGCGCAGCGTGGCCACGTGATCGATGTTGACGCCGAGTTTGATCATAGTTCCTGTAGGTCTATCAATAGTTGTCGGGTATGCAGCGGCTTGTCGCCCAGATAATGACCGAGCAGCATGCGCATCAGCTGCTTGCTCTGCTGCCGGGTCTGCGCTTCGTCGTAGACATCCTGCGCCATATCCAGCAGTGTTTTTCCGGACAATTGTACTCCGTTTTGCCGGACCGATTTTTCCGGCAAGGCGCAGGCGCCTCGCTCCGGGATATAAAGGTAGCTGCGCCCGGCCTCAACCGGCAGGCCGTGCTCATCCTGCTCCAGCGGCACCGCATAACCCATTTCCTGCAACAGCCTCAGCTCGAAGCGACGCAGCGTAATGGCCGTATCCTGACTGCGGCCGGGGCCGCCGGAAAGCGTGCGCAAGGTGTGAGCGTAGTAGTCGAACAGGGCTTCGTGCGCATCCTCGCGCGGCAGCAGGCGCAATAGCAGTTCATTCATGTAGAAGCCGCACATCAGCGCTTGCCCCTGCAACAGCAGCAAGCCCTCGCCCCAATCCAGGCTGTGCAGGTTGCGCAATTCGTTTTTGCCGGACCAGGCGCCCAGCAGTGGCTGAAACGACTGCAGCATGCCGCGCATGGCAGAACGCGGCCGGCGCGCGCCCTTGGCGACCGCGGCGACACGGCCGAAATCACGCGCGAAGAGTTCGACCACCAGGCTGGTCTCCTTGAACGGATAGGTATGCAGCACGAAGACCGGCTGGTTATCCTGGCGATGGATGCTGGTAACGGCCATGGCAGATCAAAAGCGGGGCATTGTTTTTCCGGGCGAAATTACTGACAGCGAAGCCGGCAGCGCGACGAATCAATAACCGAGACTTTTCAAGGCGCGCTCGTCATCGGCCCAACCACCCTTGACCTTGACCCAGACCTCGAGCCAGACCTTGCCGCCGAACAGGTTCTCCATGTCCTGCCGCGCCTCGGTCGATATCTGCTTGAGTTTCTCGCCACCCTTGCCGATCAGCATCGGCTTCTGGCTCGGCTTGTCAACGATGATGGCCGCATGGATGCGGCGCAGCTTGCCTTCCTGCTCGAACTTCTCGATCTCGACCGCGACGGCGTAGGGTATCTCGTTACCGAGGAAACGGAAAACCTTTTCGCGCAGCATTTCCGCCGCCAGAAAGCGTTCGTTCTTGTCGGTCAGTTCGTCTTCGCCATAGATCGCCGGCTGTTGCGGCAGATAAGGCCGGACGGCCGCCATCAGCTCATCCAGATACAGGTTCTTCTTGGCGCTGACCGGCACGATCGCTGCGAACGGGAATTCCAGGTCGAAATCCTGAATCAGGGGCAACAGGTTGCCCTTGTCGCCCATCAGGTCCGCCTTGTTGATCACCAGGATCACCGGCTTGTCCTTGGGCAGCAGTTGCAGCACCAACCGATCGGCCTCGCCGAGATGCATGGGCTCGATGACGAACAGCACGACGTCGACCTCGGTCAGCACCTGAGTCACAGTGCGGTTGAGCGACTTGTTCAGCGCATTGATGTGCTTCTGCTGAAAACCCGGCGTATCGACGAACAGGTATTGCGTGTCGTCCGTCGTGTGGATGCCGAGCAGGCGGTGACGGGTCGTCTGCGCCTTGCGCGAGGTGATGCTGAGCTTGAGCCCGAGAATGTGGTTGAGCAGCGTCGATTTTCCGACATTGGGCCGGCCGACGATAGCGACGGTGCCACAACGGAAATCCCTGGCGCTGCCACTATCTCCGGCGTGCTGCGCCGAATTCTGTGCAGATTCTTGCCCGGGTTTGTTTTCAGGATTTTGTTTGGACATGCATGACCTTCTCGTATGCCAGTTCGGCTGCCTGCTGCTCGGCTGCGCGCCGGCTCGTGCCATGACCGGCGGTGGTGATATTCATTCTGGCGATATGGCATTCGACCTGAAAGGTCTGGCAATGGGCTTCGCCTTCCGTCGCCAGCAGCTTGTATTCCGGCAGGTCCATCTTGCGGCCCTGCAGATATTCCTGCAGGCGGGATTTCGGATCCTTGCCGATGGCCTTGGGGTCGAGTTTTTCCAGCAGCGGCGAGAACAGACGGACCACCATCGCTTCTGCCGCCTCGAAACCGCCATCGAGATAGGCGGCACCGATGATGGCTTCCAGCGCGTCGGCCAACACCGAAGGCCGGCGCCAGCCACCGCTTTTCAGTTCGCCCTCACCCAGCCGCAGATGATCGCCGAGACCGAGCTCGACTGCCACTTCGCTCAAGGTCGGCTCCTTCACCAGTTGCGCCCGCATGCGACTGAGGTCGCCCTCGCTCAATTTCGGGAAACGCCGGTACAGTTGATGGGCGATGATGAAATTGAGTACGCCATCGCCCAGAAACTCCAATCGCTCGTTATTCTGGCTGCCGTGACTGCGATGCGTCAGAGCCTGCTGCAATAAAGAGGACTGCCTGAACTGATAGTCCAGCAGCCGTTCCAGTCCGTGCGCCTGCATCAGACGCGGTTCTTCGCGGCCGGCTTATTCATCCGTCGCGGCGTAGAAATCCAGCAGTGCGCTGACGTTACCCATCAGCGGCACGACGACCTGGTATTCGGCAATCACCACCGGGCCAAGGTCGGACTGCGTAATGACCAGTTCATTGGCCTTGATGCTGGAAATATTGTCGATGGCCGCGGTCTTGCTGAAACTCTCGTAGATTTCCTTCTTGCCCATGGAAGCGAAATCAGGGTTGCTTGCAATGTTGTTGATCGCCTTCTGCACCGACATGAACTCCAGATAGGCAGGCACCATTTTCATGCCGATGACTGCCACAAAGACGATGCCGGCCACCATCAACACTGTGCCGATAAATGTCATTCCGCGCTGTTTATTCATGTTTCCCCCTTAGTTGATCGAGTTGCCGATGCGACCGAAATCGTCGAAATTCCACCAGATCAGGAACGCCTTGCCGACCAGGTTATCGTCAGGCACAAAGCCCCATGAGCGGCTGTCCTTGCTGTTATCGCGATTATCACCCATGGCGAAATAATGTCCAGCCGGCACTTCGGTTTCGCCGTCGATGCTGATGCTGTTGTCCTCGATCAGCACGTCGTGCGTCACATCGCCGATGCGCTCGACGTAATGCTTGGCCCTGACCATGCTCAAGCCCGAACCCACGTACTCATAATCCCCGACCAGATTCATCTCGACCGGCTCGCCATTCACGAACAACTGCTTGTTGCGGTAGGCGATCTTGTCGCCCGGCAGGCCGACGATACGCTTGATGTAGTCGATCGACGGATCGGGCGGAAAATGGAAGACGACGACATCGCCGCGCTGCGGCTTGTTGAGTTCGACGAAAGTGCTGTTGACGATAGGCACGCGCAAACCGTAGGTGAACTTGTTGACCAGGATGAAATCGCCGGCCAGGAGCGTCGGCATCATGGAGCCGGAAGGGATCTTGAACGGCTCGATGATGAACGAGCGGATCAGGAAAACGGCCAGAATGACCGGAAAGAAACTCTTGGAGTATTCGACGATGACCGGCTCGGCACTTTCAGGCGCGCGCTTCTTGCGCCAGACCAGGCTGTCCAGCAACCAGATCAGGCCGGTCAGGACCAATATCACCAACATGAACAATGCAAACATTATGTAATCCGCCTCAAATTTGTATTATTTGTCTTCGACCTGGAGAATCGCCAAGAAGGCTTCCTGCGGGATTTCCACATTGCCGACCTGCTTCATGCGCTTCTTGCCTTCCTTCTGCTTCTCCAGCAGCTTCTTCTTGCGCGTGATGTCGCCGCCGTAGCACTTCGCCAGCACGTTCTTGCGCATGGCCTTGACCGTTTCGCGCGAGATGATGTTGGCACCGATGGCAGCCTGCACGGCGACATCGAACATCTGGCGCGGAATCAGTTCGCGCATCTTGGCACACAACTGGCGCCCTCGATAGACACTGTTGGCACGGTGCACGATCAGAGACAAGGCATCGACCCGCTCGCCGTTGACCATGATATCGAGTTTCACCAGATCGGCCGCACGGAACTCGAGGAACTCGTAATCCATGGACGCATAGCCGCGCGAGGTCGATTTAAGCTTGTCGAAGAAATCCAGCACCACCTCGTTGAGCGGCATCTCGAAGGTCAGCATGACCTGCCGGCCCATGTATTGCATGTTGCGCTGTACACCGCGCTTGCTGTTGCACAAAGTCATCACCGGGCCGACATATTCCTGCGGCATGAGGATAGTAGTCGTGATGATGGGCTCGCGGATTTCCTGAATGCGGGACGGATCCGGCAGCTTGGACGGGTTTTCCACCAGCAGCGTCTCACCCGCCTTGGTGACGATCTCGTAGACCACGGTCGGCGCCGTGGTGATGAGGTCCATGTCGTATTCGCGCTCCAGCCGCTCCTGCACGATTTCCATGTGGAGGAGGCCGAGGAAGCCGCAGCGGAAGCCGAAGCCCAGCGCCTGCGACACTTCCGGCTCGAACTGCAGGCTTGCGTCGTTCAGCCGCAGCTTTTCCAGCGCATCACGCAAGGCATCATACTGGTTGGATTCGACCGGATAAAGGCCGGCGAACACCTGCGGCTTGATTTCCTTGAAACCAGGCCACGGCTGCTGCGCCGGATGGTTGGCGAGCGTGACCGTGTCGCCGACCTTGGCCGCGGCCAGTTCCTTGATGCCGGCGATAATGAAACCGACGCCGCCGGCGGACAGGGATTCCGTGCGCAGGGCCTTCGGTGTGAAGACGCCGACCTGCTCGCATAGATACTGCGCGCCGGTCGCCATCAGGCGGATCTTGTCCTTGGGCCGCAACACGCCGTCGAATACGCGCACCAGCATGATGACGCCGACGTAATTATCGAACCAGGAATCGATGATGAGGGCGCGCAATGGCGCATTCTCGTCGCCCTTGGGCGGCGGAATCCTGGCGACCACCGCTTCCAGCACATCCTCCACGCCCTCGCCGGTCTTGGCCGAACAGCGGGTCGCATCGCTGGCGTCGATGCCGATGACGTCCTCGATTTCCTGCATGACCCGTTCCGGCTCGGCCGAAGGCAGATCGATCTTGTTCAACACCGGCACCACCTCGACACCGAGGTCGATGGCGGTGTAGCAGTTGGCGACCGACTGCGCTTCGACGCCCTGCGAGGCATCGACCACCAGCAGTGCACCCTCGCAGGCGGAAAGAGATCGGCTGACTTCATAGGAAAAGTCGACGTGACCCGGAGTGTCGATCAGGTTCAGCTGATAGAGCTGACCATCGCGCGCCTTGTATTGCAGTGAGGCGGTCTGCGCCTTGATGGTGATACCGCGCTCGCGCTCGATATCCATGGAGTCCAGCACCTGCGCTTCCATCTCCCGATCGGACAGGCCGCCGCACATGTGGATGATACGGTCGGCCAGTGTGGATTTGCCGTGATCGATATGGGCAATGATGGAAAAGTTGCGGATGTTTTTCATAAGATGCTGACGCTAAGGTACCGATATAAAACCAACAAGAAGGGCGCCTGAGCGCCCTTCTTGTCAATTGGCCATTTGAATGCCTTGATTTTACAGCATTCGCAGCACTAAAGCATCATACAGACTACTTGCCGTTGGCGACCTTGACCGGCACATACAGCGTGTTTCCGTCGCGCAGCACCAGCAAGGCGACGGTCTTGCCCTGCGCGACGCCGGCCAG
>JAVEWT010000154.1:0-3949 GCA_034004425.1 Methylophilaceae bacterium | reverse complement strand
CACGCACCCATGCCTTGTCTGCGCTTCTTGCCATGGCGATGCGCAGTTTCGGATGCGGCGTCGGCAATGTATGTTCATCATCGGCCAGCAGTTCCTCATACAACTTTTCACCGGGACGCAAACCGGTAAACAGGATACTGATCTCGTCCTCCTGCAAGCCGGAAAGCTTGATCATGTCGCGCGCCAGATCGACGATACGCACCGGCTCGCCCATATCCAGCACGAAAATGTCACCGCCCTCACCC
This sequence comes from Methylophilaceae bacterium, assembly GCA_034004425.1. Lineage (GTDB taxonomy): Bacteria > Pseudomonadota > Gammaproteobacteria > Burkholderiales > Methylophilaceae > UBA6140. The sequence goes on along the minus strand of JAVEWT010000154.1, from coordinate 3,704 downwards.
ATCAGGCCAGCCTGCATCACCAACTGCGCCGCTTCCGGTATCGACATGAAATAACGCGTGATTTCCGGATGCGTGATGGTCACCGGCCCGCCCCTGGCGATCTGTTCGCGGAATTTCGGGATCACGCTGCCGCTGCTGCCCAATACGTTGCCGAAACGCACTATGACGAAGCGCGTAGCGCCTGCCTGCCTCTCCAGGTTATCCTGCAGGCCCTGGCAAACCATCTCCGCCAGACGCTTGCTGGCGCCCATGACATTGGTCGGGTTGACCGCCTTGTCTGTGGACACCAAAACGAATTTCTCGACGCCGACCTCCTTGCAAACCTTGGCCAGCGTAAAGGTCCCCAACACGTTATTGGATAGCGCTTCCGCTACGTTCTGATGCTCCATCAGCGGCACGTGCTTGTAGGCCGCCGCATGGAACACCACAGTCGGCTGATGACGCCCCATGACCTGTTTCAGGCGCTTTTCGTTCTTGATGTCGCCAACCAGATAGATCACTCGCGACTTGATGTTCCGGCTGGCAAACTCCTGCTCCAGCTGATAAAGCGCATATTCCGACAAGTCGTAACAAACCAGCACCGCCGGGTCGAAACGCACGATCTGCCTGCACAATTCGGAGCCGATGGAGCCACCGGCTCCGGTGACCATCACTACCTGATCCTCCAGGAAATCATGCATGCCGGCGTCGTCCAGTTTTACCGGCTCGCGACCGAGCAAATCCTCCACCTCGATCGGGCGTATCTGCGAAACGCTGACCCTGCCACTCATCAGGTCCTCGAACGACGGTACTGTCAACACCGCCAGGCCGCATTCGTTGGCGATCTCGACCGCACGCCTGCGCGCCTGATGCGCGACAGACGGCATGGCGACGATCACATGGCCGACATCCAGACGCCTTGAAACGTCAGGCAGTTTTGCGATCTCCGCGATCACCTTCACTCCCTGGATCTGACGTCCCTGCATACCCTTGTCATCATCCAGGATGCCCACCACCCGCCATTCTTCACTGCGCGCCAGATCACGCACCAGGCCGATGGCGGCCTCACCGGCGCCCAGCACCAGCACAGACTTGCCGAGCTTGTTGGCGCTGCTGTACAACTGATGTTCTTTCCAACCGCGATATACGAATCGGCTACCTCCCATCATCAAAATCAATAGCATCGGGTCAAGCAACAAAATCGACCTGGGCACGACAACATCCGGCTGAAACATGACCAACACCGCAGCGACGGCAAAAGCCGAAAAAACAATCGCTTTGAATATTCGAAAAAGGTCGGGCATGCTGGCAAAGCGCCAGATACCCTGATACAAACCGAACATGACGAAGGCAAATGCCTGCAATGGCACTACCCAGGCTGCGGTACTCCACATGGTATCGACGAAATTGGCCGGAATCTGAAAATTGAACCTGAGCAGATAGGCCAGCCACCATGCCAGTACAGCAACAGACACATCATGCAGCCACGCCAAAGATGTGCGCGAGTTTCGCAGATTGATCAATCCCTGAAGTGGAAATAGATTGGGTTTTTTACTGGATGGCATTTGGATGGATATTTTTCTATCAGGCAAACTGACTATTATCACGAAATGATAACAAAAAACCAGGCATGCTTATTGTTGGATATTTAGGCTTGTGCAGATTTAGGCTTGCCTGCGCGACCATGCCAGGTCTATTGCCACCATGATGGCAACATAAGTCAGGCACCAGACTGCAATGATTGCCATCGCCAGCCAGCCCCCGTAGATCGTGGCAACTATGCCGCTAATCCCCGCCGCCAACATCACGCCGTATTCCAGCAGCGCGGTTTTCCTGTGCCCCCAACCCATTTGCACAAGCCTCTGATAGTAATGCGATTTATGGGCCTGCCAGATTTTTTCACGGCGCAAAATCCGTTTCAGCAAGGTCACACTGGCGTCGATGATAAATGGTGAAAACACCAATAGCGGGAACCAGTAAGACCAAACCCCCTGCTGCCATCCGGAAAGTCCGATGGCCGCCGCAAGAAAGCCCAGCGGAATCGAACCGGCATCCCCCATGAAAATTCTCGCCGGATGAAAATTGAACAACAGAAAAGCAAGGCTCGCACCCGCAACACTTGCACACAAGGCCGCCAGGTCTGCACTTCCGGCCAGGTAAGCCGCCACCGAATATGCACCAAAACCGAACAAGGCCATGCCGCCGGCCAAGCCATCCGAGCCGTCCATGAAATTATACAGATTGACCATCCAGACCATGGTCAGGAGCAACGCAGGCATAGCCCAAGACTGCAGTTGCTGCGAATGAAGGGCAAGGAAAAACGCACAGACAATCATTTGCGCCAAAAAACGCCAGCGCGCCTTCAATCCGCGGATATCATCGATCACCGAGATTGCAATCAGGGCTGCCGACAACAGCACCCACTCGAACGAAACTCCGATAAACAGCCAGGTGACCAGCACACCAGCCATGATGGCCAGCCCGCCGGTTCTGGGAATGATCTTACTGTGCAACGAGCGCTCATTCGGCTTGTCGACCGCAAGAGTCTTGAGTCTGGTGTTTAGCAGGATGTACATCCCCGTCAGGGTAAGCAAAAAACTGAATACGCCATCGATCATTTTTACCGCCCTGCTCCGTTTGCCGATTGAAGAAACCAGTCAGCCGTTATTTGTAGTCCTTGTTGCATGGAATAAGGCGGGCGCCAGTCGAGTTCCCCCCTGATCTTGCTACTATCGACCGCCAGCGACTGCGTCAGTCTGTCCAGCGCCGATGACCGCCCCAGCATGACTGCAGCCAGGCGTATCAACGGGAGCGGGAACGGAAATACGCGGTCAGGTCGGCGCATGGCGGATGCAATCACCCTGACCAATTGCGGCGTCGAGACATCTTCACCATCACTGACCAAATAAGTCTGCCCGGCAGCTGCAGGATGTGTTGCGCACAACGCCAGCGCATCAACCAGGTTCCCCACAAAAATCATGCTACGCCGGTTATGAATCGACCCTAAAGGCAAGGGCAGGCTTCTACTCACTAATTTCAACAAACTATGGAAGTTGGCCTTGACGCCCGGTCCGTATACCAACGGTGGCCTAACGATCACGATTTCCATGCCGGTTTCACGGCCGACCTGCTGTAGCGCCTGTTCAGCCTGCCATTTGGACACGCCGTAGGGATCCAGCGGCGACGGCACATCAGATTCAGTGAACGGCTTGTCCATCGTGCACTCGCCGTTGACCTTGATCGAACTCACATAGACGAAACGCCGTACGCCCGCGGCTGCGGCCTGGCGGGCTAGATTGACTGTGCCGTGCAGATTGACTGACTGAAACGCAGCCAGCGGATCATCCGCATCATCATGCATGACATGCACGCGTGCAGCGAGATGCATCACGACATGGCAGCCCGCCAGCGCGTTGCCATATTCCGTTTCCGGCCCAAGGCTTTCGATGCGAAAGAATTCCGTTTCCGGTGTCGAAGGAACACGCCCGATTTCGACCACACGAATGCCATCGCGCTCAAGCCTTGCCCGCAAGTACCTGCCGACGAAGCCGGTTGCGCCCGTCATAGCAACCAACATTGCAGGTCCCGCGGTCGAGATTTCCACCTTGTCAGCTGTCATGCTATCCATGACTTGTCTGCACATAATGCGAACCGGGCCTGAGCGAGGGCTTCTCCACCCAATGCCACAAGACGTAAGCCAGTGCCAAGATCACCAACGCGGCAAG
>JAVEWT010000024.1:0-18967 GCA_034004425.1 Methylophilaceae bacterium | reverse complement strand
CAAGCAGACCTTTTTTGATGGTGTCGATATGCCGGTGCGGCATACCGACTTTACCGAACCTTATAGCCACAAAATGCGCTCGGTCATCATCAAGGCGGCAAAGCAGGCTGGTGAGCCCTTGAAGGCCGGTGGGGTCTATGCTGCGGTGCAGGGTCCGCGACTGGAAACAGCAGCCGAGGTCAACAAGATGGACCGCGACGGCGCCACCATAGTCGGCATGACAGGCATGCCGGAGGCTGCGCTGGCGCGTGAACTGGAGATCGAATATGCCGCCATCTGCCCAGTCGCCAACCACGCCGCAGGGCGGGGTGAAAGCAAGCACGGCATCAACTATGACGAGATCGGCGTGACGTTGACCGGCACCATGTTGCGCATCCGTCATTTGCTGGAAAAGGTGGTGATGCTCCATGACAGTTAGAACCGTATTGCGCATGGGCGACCCGCTGTTGCTGCAGAAGGCGTTGCCGGTCGAAGCTTTCGATACACCGGAATTGCACGCCTTGATCCAGGACATGCAGGACACCATGGCGCACATGAACGGTGCCGGCATCGCTGCGCCGCAGATCGGCGTCAGTCTGCGCGTCGTGATTTTCGGTGTCGGCGCCAATCCGCGCTATCCCGATGCCGAGCAGGTGCCTTATACCGTGCTGATCAATCCCGTGCTCAATCCGGTCGGTGACGAGATGGAGGATGGCTGGGAAGGTTGCCTCTCGGTGCCCGGCATGCGCGGTATCGTGCCACGCTACCGGCGCCTGCACTATACAGGTTTCGACCAACACGGTAATCCGATAGACCGGCTGGTCAGCGGCTTTCATGCCCGCGTCGTGCAGCACGAATGCGATCATCTGGACGGCATCCTGTATCCGATGCGCATTCCCGACCTGGCCAATTTCGGCTTTACCGATGTGCTGTTCCCGGGCCAGGATTTGCAAGACGATTGAACATTGTTCTGGTAAAATGCGCGCTCTTTCGCCGCCGGTTCAGTCATCGGCGGCATCAGGTTCAAAATGGAAGCGTGGCCGAGTGGTTGTGACCGTAAAGGTCATCGCCGCTGATGTAAGCAGATGAATCTGCAACATCAGCGCGAAAGGCAGCGGTTGTATCGGTAATCTGACATATCAAACTGGAAGCGTGGCCGAGTGGTTGAAGGCAGCAGTCTTGAAAACTGCCAAGGGTTTACGCCCTTCGTGAGTTCGAATCTCACCGCTTCCGCCAATCCTCCAGAATTCCCCGGTTATTCGTAAGGCTTGTAGGTCAGCACCACGCGCCATTCATTGCCATGCAGGCGTACGGTCTGCCAGACGGCTTTCTTGATCACCTTGCCCTGTGCGCCCTGCGCCATGAAAAGATAGCTACCTTCGCCAGCGGGCGCCGCCGCGATGTCCCTGCCCAGTTTGAGCAGGCTTTCATAACCGGCGTAGAGCGCATCGCTGAACAGCATCCTGCCGATCTCGTCCGCATCGCGGTCGAAGACGATCATGCCATCCGGTTGCATCACCCACAGTTCGTAATCCTCGGGGATGCGGGTCTTTTTCAGTAGCGGTTCGACCAGCAAGGCAGGGCGGATCAGCGCGCTGACCGAGCCGGCGAATCGCCGTTGTTCGTCATGCAGCGGGTGGGCGATATCGACTGCGAGGAAGCCTTCCACCGAGTTGAAGCCCTTGCTGAACAAGGGGCGGGGTTCGTTCAGCATGGCGGCCACCTGGGGTTGATCGCGGATATCGGCATTCTCGAAGTTGCGATAATCGGTCGGTTCTATCAAGCGCAGAAAACCCTGCCGGTCGATGAAGGCGACATTCACCAGATTGCCGTTTTCGTCGAGGATGGAACGCAGCAGGGCACGGGTCCGACCCTCGTCTTGCGGATCGAATGCGTGATGCTCGATCCTGGCGGTCATTGAGTTGTCGATTCGGTCCAGCGCCGCCTGCAATTCCGGCACGAAACGCTCAAGAGAGAGCGTCAGTTGCGGCGCGGCTTGGCTGTCGGGCTCGACCTTGGCCACGAACAGCCACCAGTTCATGTCCGGCAGCTTCTGATACCAGGCATGACGCACGCCGCCCAGTTCATATTGCAGTTTGCCGCTCTCGGTTTCCAGTGCTTGCAAAATGGCTTCTTGCAACGAGACGCTGCCCTGGCTCAGCGTATTCATGAAAATGAAGTCGCTGTCGCGATCCAGCATGGTGTTGCCTTCGGCATCGACCACGAACCAGGTGTAATCAGCCGGTAATGCAAATTCGCGATTCAGCTTGGCGTGTAGCTCATCCAGATATACCGAGGCGCCGATGGCGCCGGTCACTTTGCCGTCCGCCAGCACGGGCGCCGCCACCACAGCCGATTTCCTGCCGGATGAACGGCTGTAGATTGGAAAGCCCTTGACCGGCTTTCCGGCGAATAGATCTTGAAAATAGCCTCGGTCACGCAGGTTGAGATTGGTGTAATCCAGCGCCAGCGAATAGTAGTTGCCGTCCGGTAAAACGTAGAAGTAGGTGCCGGGGCGCCCGGCTTCCAGTTTGGCCAATTGCTGCTTGATGCCTTGCCAGTCGCCGGATAGCGCGGCGGGTGAAGCTGCGACCTGCTCGAGTTCAGTGAGGGTGTCGGCGAACAGTTTATCCAGATAGCGGCTGTGTCTCGCCACGGATGACTCCACTTCGACAGGCACTGAAGCCTCGATTTGTGGCGCTGGCTCCTTGCCGCATGCTAACAATGACAGCAATAGAGCAGACAGAAAAAATCTATTTATATTCAATATCATGTTTTGTTTTTCTAACAAATTGAATTAGAAGAAAACTGACTGCGCTCTTGCTCACTCCAGCTACACGTTCATTCCGCTCTTGCTAGTTCCGCCCTGGTTCATTCCTGCTGCAGTAGCGCATCCAGCTCCGCTTCCGGCAAGTATTGCCGGTAGATGCGTTCAAAGCTGCCGTCCTGTTTCAACTCATCCAGTTTTTGTTGCCATTGCGCCACGACTTCCGGCGGCGTGTCCTTCGAAAAGGCGATGTAGAAATCGGTCTCGCTCACGGTCAGCACCGGCTCCAGATCGTCCATGTGGTAGCCGGCTTCCGCTGCGATCTCGGGGATAGTGATGTCGGTGAAGATGGAAAGCTGCACTTCGCCATTCATCAGCTGGCGCACGTTCTCGGTCGGGTCTTTGGAGCTGACCAGGTTGCTGAAACCCTCGCGCTGCAGATATTGCTCGGTGAACCAGTCGGTGGTGGTGGCGATGGCCGGCAGCGATTTTGCCTCCTCCAGACTGCCGAGCATGATACCGCTGCCTTTTCTGGCGAAGAGGATGGAGCGGTTCTTGCCGACCGGGCCCACCCATTGGAATTGCCCCTCGCGCTCCGGCGTGCGTTCGGCGCTGAACAGCATGACGTTGGGATGAAGCTGCGCCATCCGATAGGCGTTCCTCCATGAAGTCAGGCGGATATTGTCGGCATACTGCAGGCGTGCGGCGATCTCGCGCACCATGTCGGTGACGAAGCCGGCAGGGCGTCCCTGTTGCAGGAAGGTGACGGGCGGGTATTCCTCGGTCATCATCTGCAGGATGCCAGGCGGGATACTCTCAGGCAGCCACTTCGTATAAATGCTGTCAAAACTGCCATCGCGTTTCATGTCATCCAGCGCCTGCTGCCATTTGGCCACCAGTTTGGGCGACGTGGATGGGGAGAATACGATATAGCCGAGGTCGGTGGAGACGGTAAAGACGATCTCCAGTTCTGACATGTCTGCGCCGACCTTGCGCAACAGGGCAGGTAACACCGTGTTGTTGCTGACGAACAGCTGTACCTCGCCGTTCAATAACTTGCGGACAGCAGCCTCCTCATTGGGCTGGCTGTCGAGATTGCCGAAACCTTCCTTCTTCAGGACTTGTTCGCTGTAGTAATCCGTCACCGTGGCGATTTTTCCGGCGTTCTTTGCTTCGTCCAGCGTGCGAATCTGCAGGCCGGAGCCTTTGAGCGCATAGAGGCTGGTATCCATCGTGTTGATCGGCCCGACCCACTGCAGCTTTGCCTTGCGCTCTGGTGTCATCATCGTTGAGAAAAGCGCCGTATTGCTTTCATTCAACACCTGTTGATAAGCCTGATCCCAAGGCATGATGAGCATATCCACCTTGCCGCCTGTGCGTTCAATCAATGCCTCGACCACATCAACAGCCTGGCCCTGGATTTTGCCATCAACGGCAAAATTGAGCGGCGGTGATTCTTCTGTGAGTATGGTCAGCCGCGGGTTGGCTGGGCTGTCGCAGCCAGCGAGCATCAACAACAGCAGGCAAATGATCGCAGGTGTCTTCATGGTTTGGTCCTGTCAGTTGGTTTCATCACTATTATCTGGATCAAAACAATATCCAAATCAATACGGCACACGATCTTCCTTCGCCAGCCACGCATCGAAAGGCGCGGAGGATTCGGGGATGGGAAGATGCAGGAAGCGTTCGGCCGACAGGTTGACCGGCATGGGCTGACCGTAGAGGGCGATGGCGATGGCGGTATCGTCGAAACCTGCGCGTATCGCCTCGTCATGCGTGGCTGCGTAAACGATGCGAGGGATATGCGCCCACATTGCAGCCGCCAGACACATGGGGCAGGGTTCGCAACTGGCGTAGAGCGTGCAGCCGGTAAGATGCGGGTCACCGGTCAAGGCAGCGGCCTGGCGCAGTGCCTGCACCTCGGCGTGAGCGGTGGGGTCGCTGCTGTTGGTCACGCAATTGCCGGATTGAGCGAGGATCTCGCCGTCCCGCACCACCATCGCCGCGAACGGCCCGCCGCCGCAAGCGACAGAATCCACCGCCAGCGCCACGCATTGCCGCAGAAACCGGTTATCCTGCTCTATCGACATTCCCACCCCCTATACAGTCCGGTGGCACCTCGAAGGGCCATCGTCTCTGGATACAAAATGCGCTGCCGACATGGAACGGCTAGCATGCAATTCGCACCATCATAGCATGCAGGCAAGGTGGTCAAGAGGGCAGATGAATGCGTAGGTGACAGCTGCTGAGTTCGATGAATTGAGCGAGTTTTTCTATAACTAGAAGCGGATATTCATATCCACGCGAAAACGGTTCCCATCCTGCCCGGTGGTGATGGAATCGACCAGGAACAGGCGGTTATTGATGTCGACGTTCTTGCTGAACCAGTAGCGCAAGCCGATTTCGTGGCCTTTCATGTTGCTGACGTCGCTCTGTTTGCCTTCGCCCCAGCGCACCCAGTTGGATTGGCCATAGGCGCAGTTGATGGCGAATTTTTCGATGTGGGAATACAGATAATTCAGGTGCCAGGCTCCGCCGCCGTCTGGCTTGGTAGCCTTCCCGCCTACGGTCGTTGAGATGGCGAACCCGTCTCTTTCATCATGGTATTGCGCCGTGACCGGGTCACTGGCGCGGCTGGAATAGCTTTCAAAATTGCGAATCAGGTCGCCACCGAAGCGGATGAAATCGATCCTGTAGGCGCCCAGCGGAAGAGGGCGATCGGCCTGAATTGAAACGACGCCCAGCTTGTAATCGCGGTTGGCGTTGCCATCGCTGAGATACCTTGCCTCTCCAGAACCGTTGATGTGGAAATATCCAAAGCTGTAGCGCAACACCCAGTCGGCATCAAGCGATTGATCGAACACAAACTGTGCAGCCGTCAACTGATTGGTGAAGTTGCGGTGGCCGTCAGGCAGGGCGAAGTGGCCCGCGCGCAACTGCACGGCGGTGTTACGCAGATGAGGCAGTTCGGTTTGCACGTAGCCTCCGGCGATGGTGACGTTATCGCCCCATAACACCTCGGCGTCATTGTGCTGCCAGAACGGGAAATTACTGCGCCCGAGCCAGCCGCGTGCATGCTGCGACTGGGCTTCGATGAACCACTGATCCAGCGCCATGTGGAAATCGTCAGTGTCGTTTCCGCTGAAATCGGCGATGGTGATATTGGTGGTTTGCTGGCCACCGACAGGATTGGTTCTGGCGCGCACCTGCAGGCGGAAATGTTCGTCGAAGGTGTAACGTGCGCCGATTTTTGCCCGGAAGCGCAGGCGGTCGCGGTCATCGCGCTTCTCGCCGGATTCCTCTCTCGAATCAAAATCTCGCTCGAAGCGCAGACGCGTATCGCCGAAAATCTCTAGTTTCTGGTCTTCGCTGATCCAGATGGCGGCCTGTGCCGTTTGAGCAAGCAGCAGCCCGGAAATCAGAAACAGGCTGGCTGGCAATTGGCGATGTAAGCAAGAGAATTTCAAGTGTGCAACGCTTTCTGTGGATTGGCGGAGTATGCCTGATGCAGAGTAACAGTTCGACTTTAGTCTGCCTTGTATTAATCCAGGCTTAATTTTCGCCCTCCCTGTATCTGGGATCGAGTATTTTACCGAGAGCAATGTTTTGGTTGTCGAGCATACGATGACTGGTAAAGGGTATAAGCTTTGTTTTTACTTCGACGTTCTCACAGCGGCGGCTTGATGTAATAATGAAACGCTTTGATGGCGCAACAGGAGAGCATGATGATACCCGCACAAACACTGGATTTAAGCGGCAAGGTGGCACTGGTCACCGGCGGCGCAGTCGGCATCGGCAAAGCTTCGGTGCTGGCGCTGGGCCGGGCCGGTGCCTTTATCGGTCTGCATTACCATCGCAGCAAGGAAGCCGCGGAGGCCTTGCTGGCTGATCTCAAGGCCGAGAATATCAAGGCGGTGCTGCTGCCAGGCGATCTGACGACGGAAATCGATGCCAATCGCGTGGTCGATGACCTCGTGAAAGAGACAGGCCGTCTCGATATCGTCGTCAACAACAGCGGCGGCCTGGTGCAGCGTGCCAAGATCGAGGATTGTCCGCTGGATGTCTGGCGCAGATCGCTCGACATCAATGCGACCAGTGCGTTTCTGGTCACGCGTCGGGCGATTCCCCATTTGCGTGCCACCGGTAGTGGTCGTATCGTCAACCTGCTTTCATTATCAGTGCAGACCGGTGGCGCTAACGGTGCCGGTGCCTATGCGGCCGGCAAGGGCGCTCTTATGGTGTTCACGCATACGCTGGCGAAGGAGCTGGCGCCGCATGTGCGTACCAATTCCATCATGCCGGGCACGGTGGAGACGCAGCACCACGAGATACATTCCACTGAGGAAATGATGGAGGCCTACCGCAAGCAGACGCCGCTGGGGCGCAACACCATGGCGGAAGAGGTGGCGAGTTCGGTGCTGTTTTTGGCTAGCGATATGTCCTCACATATCAACGGTGCGCTGATCGATATCAGTGGCGGCAGATTCCTGCGTTAGGCGTAAGTGAAAAAATTTCGTCAGTTTTGCGCAAATAAGTGATGAAATGGCTTGCGCACTGGGTTAAGATAGCCGCTCCGAACAATAACTCAAGGGAAGTTTTGAAATGAACAAAGCAGAACTGATTGAACAAGTCGCCAAGGAAGCCGGCATCAGCAAGGCAGCCGCAGGTAAGGCGATCGATGCATTCACTGATAGCGTTACCGCAGCTCTGAAGAGCGGCGACACCGTTACTTTGATTGGTTTTGGTACATTTACAGTTTCCGCCCGTGCCGCCCGCACCGGCCGCAATCCGCAAACCGGCAAGGAACTGAAGATTGCAGCACGCAAGGCTCCGGGCTTCCGCGCTGGCAAGGCTTTGAAGGACGCGCTGAACTAGGCAGATTACGGACTTCGAGTCTCGAGGGATTCGGCTCGAGGTATCAAGCCTGAAAAACGCCGGTTTAACCGGCGTTTTTTTATATCCATTGACCAACTGGCGGTCGCCAGTCCTGTTTCCTCACAACTCCCTCATCAAATCCGCTTCCAGTTTTTTCAGCGTCTGCTCGCTCAGGCGGCTGCCGGCGCGTCCGGAAACCACGAAGATATCTTCCGCGCGGTTGCCCAGTGTGTTGATTTTCGCGTTGTGCAGATGCACTTCGTGTTTGAGGAACTGGCTCGCCAGCCTTGAGAGCAGGCCCGGCCGGTCATTGGCAATGATCTCGATCGTGTGGTTGTGGCTTTCGGCATCGGGCTGAATGCTGATGCTGGCTGCGATCGGCATGTGCTTGACCTGGCGGCTGACGCGTCCGTTGACGGGTGCAATATCATTGGTTTTTGCAACCAGTTTTTCCCGTAACGCATACTCGATAAAGTTTAATAAATCACGGTAACTGATTGCTTTATCATTATGATCCAGAATGATAAAGCTGTTCAACGCGTAACCGTGCAACGTGGTATACACACGCGCTTCGACGATGTTGTAACCGCTGCGCTCGAAGAAGGAACAGATGTGGGCAAACAGATCGCGCCGGTCCCCGGTATAGATCATGGTCTGGATACCGTCGCCCGCCGGGCTGAGCCGTGCCCGCACGATGACATCGCGGGTCTCGGCATGCGGGATCAGCATGCGGGTATGCCAGGCGATTTCCTGCGCCTCGTAACGCAGGAAATACTGCCGCCCCAGTTTGTCCCACAAGCCTTGATAGCTGTCGGCGTTGATACCGTAATAACTCAATCTTTCGCGGGCTTGCGCCTGACGCTGCTTGATCTCCATCTCGGCATCGGCCGCATCGCCGCGCAGGTAACGTTGTGCGGCAAAAAAGAGATTTTCCAGCAACTTGGCTTTCCACTGGTTCCAGACCTTGGGGCTGGTGCCGCGTATATCGGCGACCGTCAGCAGATAGAGCGCGGTCAGGTGGCGTTCATCGCCCATCTGCTGAGCGAAATGCTCGATCACGGCGGGGTCGGAAAGGTCGGATTTCTGGGCGACCCGCGACATGGTCAGATGCGATTCGACCAGCCAGGCAACCAGCTCGCAGTCCGCTTTCGGCAATCCATGCTGGCGGCAGAACCGCCGGGCGTCGACGGCGCCCAGCGTCGAGTGATCACCGTCGCGCCCCTTGGCGATGTCGTGGAACAATGCGCCCAGATAGAGCAGATGTGGCGCATCAAACTCTGAAAACAGACGGCTGCAGAGCGGGAACTCGTGATCGAAGCGGGAAAGGGCGAAACGACGCAAATTGCGCAGCACATTGAGGATATGCTCGTCGACCGTGTAGACATGGAACAGATCATGTTGCATCTGCCCGACGATGCGGCCGAAGGCCGGAATATAGCGGCCGAGGATGCCGTAACGGTTCATCAGACGCAAGGCGTGGGTGACACCGACCGGCTGTTGCAGAATCCTGATGAACAGCGCCTTGTTTCTGGATGATTGACGGAATTCGCGATTGACCAGATTTTTGACCCGGTGCAGTGTGCGCAACAGGTTCGGGCTCATGCCTTTTAGCTCCTGATGCTGCTCCAGCAGGAGAAAGCTCTCCAGGATAGCCGAAGGTTCACGCTGCAGCACGGCGGGCGATTTGATCTCCAGCTGACCGTGGCGGGCTTCGAAACGTGCGTTGATAGGCGTTGCAGTACAGTCTTCAGGCCTGACCCGGGCTTCCAGCAACTGCAACAGGATATCGTTCATCAGGCTGATGAATTTTGCGCTGTTGTAAAAACCGTACATCAATTGCTCGCTGGCACGTCGTCGCGGCGTATTGATGAAGCCCAGGGCTTTCGCCATGTCGTTCTGCAAATCAAAGATCAATCGGTCTTCACGTCGGTTGGCCAGGTAGTGCAGGCGGATGCGCAACAATTGCAGATGGCGCTCGTGTCGACGTATTTGTCGCGCTTCGGTTGGCGAGATGAGGCCGTGCTTGACCAGCGCAGCCCAGTCGCGGCCAAGGCCCAGACTGTGGCTGATCCAAAGCACGTTCTGCAGATCACGAAGGCCGCCGGGGCTTTCCTTGACGTTGGGTTCAAGGTTGTAGGCGGTGTCGTTGAAACGGGCATGGCGTTGTTGCTGCTCCCGCATCTTGGCATGAAAGAATTCGACCGGATCGATGAGATCCGTCAGCAGTTGTTCGAAGCGCCGGTAGAGTGTCTTGTCGCCCGCCAGATAGCGCGATTCCAGCAGATTGGTCTGTACCGTCGCATCCTTGGCGGCTTCTTCCGCACATTCTTTGAGGTTGCGTACGCTGTGGCCGACCGCCAGCCCGATGTCCCAAAAGAGACCGATCAGAGCTTCGATTTCGCGGTCTATGGCATCGCTGCTCTGCTCCGGCAGCAGGATCAGCAGGTCGACGTCCGAATGCGGAAACAGTTCGCCACGGCCATAGCCGCCTACCGCGATCAGGCAAACTTGCGGGCTGATGCCGGCGGCCTGCCATAGATCCTGCAGCAGGACATCGACCAGCCGGCTGTGCTGTTTCAGCAGGCGAGAGGTGTCGGCATGCGCATCGAACTCGGCCTTGAGCGCCGCCTGCTCGCTTTGCAGTCGCAGACGCCAGCTTTTGGCAAAGATATCCGGTTCGGCAGCCTGACCCAAGATCAGCCCTGGATGACGGCTGCCGGCGCCGGAGCTCCGGCGGAAACGGTCAGCACCTCGTAGCCGCTCTCGGTGACCAGTACCGTGTGTTCCCATTGTGCCGACAGGCTGTGGTCCTTGGTGACGATGGTCCATCCGTCATTGAGTTGTTTGATATCGCGCCTGCCGGCGTTGATCATGGGTTCGATGGTGAAGATCATGCCGGCCTGCAGCTTGAGGCCGCTGCCCGGCCTGCCGTAATGCAGCACCTGCGGGTCCTCGTGGAATTTCTTGCCGATGCCGTGGCCGCAGAACTCGCGCACGACGCTGTAGCCGTTCTTCTCGGCATGGGATTGAATCGCATGACCGATATCGCCCAGCGTGGCGCCCGGCTTGACTTTGGCGATGCCCAGCCACATGCAGTCGTAAGTGACATCACACAGGCGTCTGGCCTGGATCGACGGTTCGCCGACGCAGAACATGCGGCTGGTGTCGCCATGATAACCGTCCTTGATGACTGTGATGTCCAGGTTCACGATATCACCGTTCTTCAGCACTTTTTCGCCCGGCACGCCATGACAGATCTGGTGATTGACCGATGTGCAGATCGACTTGGGGTAGGGGGCATGGCCGGGTGGCGCGTAATTGAGCGGTGCAGGTACCGTTTTCTGCACATTGACCATGTAGTCGTGGCACAACTTGTCCAGTTCGCCGGTGGTGATGCCTGGCTTGACGTGGGGGGTGATGAAGTCCAGCACTTCCGAGGCCAACTTGCCCGCGATGCGCATTTTTTCGATATCGGTATTGTTCTTGATGGTGATTGCCATGATGCTGTTCGTATGGCTCTGAAAGCCTAATTTTCCTTGAATCCAGACAGGTGCTTATGGTAGCATACTGCACCCGTTTGACAGGAATCCGTCCTGTTGGGCGGAAATCTGCACACGCCCCCCGTACAGGGTGCCGTTCAGCGCCGGTGAAATGCGGCGCACGCGGTGTTGTTGGGAGCGTGGAAGCATTAACCCTTACTGGAGACTATTATGTCCGTAACTATGCGTCAAATGCTGGAAGCCGGGGTTCACTTCGGCCATCAAACCCGTTACTGGAACCCGAAAATGGCACCGTTCATCTTCGGCGACCGCAACAAGATTCATATCGTCAACCTGGAAAAATCCCTGCCGATGTTCGAAGATGCGCTGAAATACGTGCGTCAGCTGGCAGCGAACAAGGGTCGCATTCTCTTCGTCGGCACCAAGCGTCAAGCGCGTGAAATCGTCAAGGAAGAAGCGCAGCGCGCCGGCTGTTCCTTCGTAAACCACCGCTGGCTCGGCGGCATGCTGACCAACTTCAAGACCGTCAAGCAGTCCATCAAGCGTCTGCAAGACCTCGAAACCATGTTGCAGGACGGCAGCATGGAGAAGTTCGGCAAGAAAGAGGCATTGGGCCTCAAGCGCGAAATGGAAAAGCTCGAGCGTTCCATCGGCGGCATCAAGGACATGGGTGGCTTGCCTGACGCCATTTTCATTATCGACGTCGGTCACGAAAGTGGCGCGGTGACTGAAGCTGCCAAGCTTGGCATTCCAGTCATCGGCGTGGTTGACACCAACAATTCCCCCGATGGTATCGCTTACGTGATCCCGGGTAACGACGATTCCAGCCGTGCCATTCGCCTGTATGCTCGCGGTATCGCGGACGCAGTGCTGGAAGGTCGCAGCCAGGCCATCACGGAAATCGTGAAGTCTGCCGCAGAGGAAGAGTTCGTCGAAGTCGAAGAAGCCGCAGCGGAATAACCCTTGAGAAAAGGGGCACTTGTGCCCCTTTTTTTGTGCCCCGATTTCGTTCATTCAAGCATATTTAGATTATTTAGGAGTAAAGCATGGCTGAAATTACCGCCAGCATGGTAAAGGAACTGCGCGAGCGCACTGACGCGCCGATGATGGACTGCAAGAAGGTCCTGGTTGAAGCTGAAGGCGATATGGCCAAGGCCGAGGAACTGCTGCGTGCACGCCTCGGCAACAAGCTGAGCAAGGCTGCCGCTCGCGTCGCAGCGGAAGGTACCGTCGGCATCTACGCAAGCGCAGATGGCAAGCAGGGCGCCATCGTCGAAGTCAACTGCGAAACCGACTTCGTTGCCAAGAACGATGACTTCCTGGCATTGACCCGCAACCTGGCTGAAGTGGTTGCCAATCAGAATCCGGCAGACGTTGCCGCATTGTCCGCACTGAAGATCGGCAACGACGTGATCGAAGACGCTCGCGCCCAGCTGATCGGCAAGATCGGCGAGAACATCACCATCCGCCGCTTCGCCCGTTTTGAAGCCAAGGGCAAGTTGTCCAGCTACATCCACGGCGGCAAGATCGGCGTCGTTGTCGACCTGGTTGGCGGTGACGAGGTTCTGGCCAAGGATATCGCCATGCATATCGCCGCTTCCAAGCCTGTGGCTTTGTCCCGCGATGACGTGCCGGCCGAACTGATCGAGAAGGAACGTGCCATTGCGACGCAAAAGGCAGCGGAATCCGGCAAGCCAGAATTCGCCGCCAAGATGATCGAAGGCTCCGTGCAGAAATTCCTCAAGGATGTCGCTCTGCTGGACCAAGTGTTCGTCAAGGATCCCGCCGGCAAGCAAACCATCGATCAGTTGCTGAAGGCAAACAATGCCACCATCGCAGCATTCACCATGTATGTCGTGGGTGAAGGCATCGAGAAGAAAGTCACCGACTTTGCTGCGGAAGTGGCGGCAGCAGCCAACATTTAATAGTTTGACGCACAGCTTGCTGTGCAAAAATGTCATAATGCGAAACGTTAGCGGCACGTGCTGTCAGGTGCCGTTAACGTTTTTGCACGATGGGTTCAGGCAACCCGGCAAGCGATAATAAGAACATTACTCTGGAACACCATCATTACGGGAGCGATATGTCCGATTCATCTCAAATCTCAACTGGCGCTCCAGCCTACAAAAGAATTCTGCTCAAGCTGTCGGGCGAAGCCCTGATGGGTGACGACAGCTATGGCATCAATCGCGCGACCATTTCGCGCATCGTCGAAGAAATCAAGGAAGTGGTCGGGCTTGGCGTACAGGTGGCGGTGGTCATCGGCGGCGGCAACATCTTCCGCGGCGTGGCACCCGCAGCCGAAGGCATGGATCGCGCCACGGCAGACTACATGGGCATGATGGCGACCGTCATGAATGCTTTGGCCCTGCAGGATGCCATGCGCCATGTCGGCCTCAAGGCGCGCGTGCAATCCGCACTCAATATCGAACAAGTCGCCGAGCCTTATATTCGCGGCAAGGCCATACGCTACCTGGAAGAAGGGCGCGTGGTCATCTTCGGTGCCGGCACCGGCAATCCGTTCTTCACGACCGATACCGCCGCTGCGCTGCGCGGCATGGAGATGAATGTCGATATCGTGCTAAAGGCGACCAAGGTCGACGGGGTTTATACCGATGACCCGAAGACGCATCCGGATGCCATGCGCTACAAGACCATCAGTTTCGACGAAGCTATCATCAAGAACCTCAAGGTCATGGACGCCACGGCGCTGACCCTGTGCCGGGATCAGAACCTGCCGATCTCCGTTTTCAGCATCTTCAAGCAAGGCGCGCTGAAGCGCGTTGTCATGGGTGAGGACGAGGGAACCAAGGTATTGCCGTAGGTCTTGGCATACGATTGAACATGCAAGGAGAAAGACGTGCTGAATGAAGTCAAAAAAACTGCCGAACAGAAAATGCAGAAGTCGCTGGAATCGCTCAAGGCCGATCTGGCCAAGGTTCGCACCGGCCGGGCCCATACTGGCCTGCTGGATCATGTCATGGTCGAATACTACGGTTCCATGGTGGCAGTCAATCAGGTGGCCAGCGTCAATCTGGGCGATGCCCGCACGCTGAATGTACAGCCTTACGAAAAGAACATGGTGGCCAAGGTGGAAAAAGCCATCCGCGACAGCGACCTCGGCCTTAATCCAGCCACCAACGGCGACATGATACGCGTGCCCATGCCTATGCTGACCGAGGAACGTCGCCGCGAGATGACCAAGATCGTGCGTACCGAGGGCGAGAATGCCAAGGTCGCGATCCGCAACGTCCGTCGCGATGCAAACGATGCGTTGAAGAAGCTGACCAAGGACAAGGAAATCAGCGAGGACGACGAGCGTCGCATGCAGGATGAGGTGCAGAAACTGACCGACAAGTTCGTCGTCGAGATCGACAAACTGTTGCAAGCCAAGGAAGCCGAGCTGATGGCGGTTTAGCCTCTGGCGGCACAATTCAACTGTGTATCATCCGGTTTTGGAGCGGTAATGGCATTATTCGGCAGCTCCACTAAAACGATCCCTGCAACCAGCCTGGTCCCGCGCCACATTGCCGTCATCATGGACGGCAATGGCCGCTGGGCAAGAAAACGATTTCTGCCCCGTGTTGCCGGTCACAAGCGCGGGGTGGAAACCGTACGCGAAATGGTCAAGTCCTGCGCCACGCTCGGCGTCGAGTACCTGACACTGTTCGCCTTTAGCAGCGAGAACTGGCGGCGGCCGCCGGAAGAGGTCAGCTTTCTCATGGGGTTGTTCATGGAGGCTCTGAGCAAGGAAGTCGTCAAGCTGCACCAAAACAACATCCGCATGATCGTCATCGGCGACCGCAGTCAGTTCGATGCCGCGCTTTGCAAACGCATCGAGGAAGCGGAAGCATTGACGGCCGCCAATACCGGCCTGACCCTGAGCATCGCTGCCAACTATGGCGGGCGCTGGGATCTGATGCAGGCATTGAACCGACTGAGCCTTCATGCTCCGGAGAAGTCCGGCGTTTTCTCGGAAGACGATCTCGCCGCCCACTTGTCCATGCATTACGCACCGGAGCCGGATCTCTTCATCCGTACCGGAGGCGAAAAGCGTATCAGCAACTTCCTGCTGTGGCAGTTAGCTTACACCGAACTTTATTTCACCGACACGCTGTGGCCCGATTTCGACCAGAGCGCCTTCAACCAGGCAATCAAGTCCTACCAGTCGCGCGAGCGCCGTTTCGGCCGCACCAGCGAGCAATTGACGCAATCCGCGCAGAATCAAGAAAGCCACAAGCATGCTTAAAGCCCGCATCCTGACCTCGCTGACACTGGGGGCGGGATTCCTTGCCGCGCTTTTCCTGCTGCCCGATATCTACTGGGCACTGCTAATGTTGGCGGTCATTACGATCGCCTTTTGGGAATGGGGCGGCATGTCCAGCATGGTCAAGCCCTGGCGTCATGTCTATACCACGCTGGTCATGCTGTTCGGCGTGATCGTGGTACTGGCCGACGAAATCGGCATGCCGACCCTGCAACCGCAGATCATGTTCTACAGCATACTGGCTGCCACTCTTTTTTGGCTGATGCTGGCGCCGATCTGGCTCATGTTCCGTTTCAACCTGCGTCAGCCCCTGTTGCTGGCCGCAATCGGTTTGATCGTCCTGTTTCCGACCTGGCTCGCGCTGGTCGGCATGCGTGGCATTTCGCCGTGGCTCTTGCTCATGGTCATGGCTGCGGTCTGGATCGCCGACAGCGCGGCCTATTTCGCCGGCAAGCGTTTCGGCAAGCACAAGCTGGCCCCGCAAATCAGCCCGGGCAAGACCTGGGAGGGCGTGCTGGGCGCCTGGCTGGCTGTCACGCTCTACGGCTTGATACTTTGCTACGGATTGTCGTTGAGCTACTGGGTGATTGTCGGCCTGTTCGGCATCACCGTGCTCAGCATCATGGGCGATCTGCTTGAGTCCCTGGTCAAACGGCAGGCCGGCGTCAAAGACAGCGGCAGCCTGTTGCCCGGACATGGCGGCATCCTCGACCGCATCGACGGATTGACCTCGAGCCTGCCGCTGGTCATGTTCTTCATTTATTTTCCGACTTACTATCTAGTGCTGGAGTCCTTGTATGCCACGGCGTAGTTCAGTCACCATCCTCGGCGCTACCGGCACCATAGGCAAACAGACGCTGGATGTCATCGCACGCCATCCTGAACGCTTTAACGTATTTGCGCTGACCGCCAACAGCCGTGCCGAAGAACTGCACGCGCAATGCCTGCAATTCAAACCACGCTATGCCGTCGTGCTTGAGGAATCCGGCGCCGAACGCCTGAAAGCTAGCCTGGCCCGGGCCGGCAGCGATACTGAAGTGCTGTGCGGCCTGCCAGCACTTGAATATGTCAGCGCCCACGCCGATGTCGATGTCGTCATGGCAGCCATCGTCGGCGCAGCCGGGCTTAAGCCCTCGCTCGCTGCGGCAAGGGCCGGCAAACGCATTCTGCTGGCGAACAAGGAAACCCTGGTCATGTCCGGCAAACTCTTCATGCAAGCGGTGGAAGAGGGCGGAGCCACGTTGCTGCCGATCGATAGCGAGCACAATGCCATCTTTCAGGTGATGCCGGAAAAGCCCAGCAAGGATCTGGCCGCATCCGGCATACGCAAAATCCTGCTCACCGCATCCGGTGGGCCGTTCCGCAAGGCTGACGCAACCGAACTGACACGGGTGACGCCGGAACAGGCGCTCAACCATCCCAACTGGGTCATGGGGCCGAAAATCACGATCGACTCCGCCACTCTGATGAACAAGGGTCTTGAGGTCATAGAGGCGCATTGGCTGTTCAATGCGACGCCGGAGCAGATCGAAGTGGTCGTGCACCCGCAGAGCGTGATTCACTCCATGGTCGAATACATCGACGGCTCGGTGCTGGCGCAACTCGGCAATCCGGACATGCGGACACCGATTGCCTATGCCCTCGGCCATCCTGACAGACTGGAAAGCGGCGTTGCCAGCCTGGATCTGTTCAGGATAGCCAGATTCGATTTCGAGGCGCCGGATACGGGCAGATTCCCCTGCCTGCGTCTCGCTTTCGATTCATTGCGCATGGGCGGCACGGCGCCGGCGATCATGAACGCCGCCAACGAAATAGCGGTCAACGCCTTTTTGGACCGAAAAATCGGATTTACCGAAATTCCTGCAATGATCGAATCCGTCATGAACCTGTTGCCATCGCGGCCTGCCGATACGCTGGAAACCGTGATCGAGGCCGACCGCGAGGCACGCCAACTGGCCACCCACTGGATACTTGACCGCTGATGCTGACCATCGCCGCATTTTTATTCACGCTCAGCGTGCTGATTGCCATACACGAATACGGCCACTTTCAGGTGGCGCGCTGGTGTGGCGTCAAGGTGCTGCGATTTTCCATCGGCTTCGGCAAACCCCTTCTACGCAAGACCTTCGGTCGCGATCAGACCGAGTTCGTGGTGGCGGCATTACCGTTCGGCGGCTATGTCAAGATGCTGGACGAACGCGAAGGGCCATTGGCGCCCGATGAAGACCTGACGCGCGCCTTTAACCGGCAATCGGTCTGGAAGCGCATTGCCATCGTCTCCGCCGGGCCTGCAGCCAATCTGCTGCTCGCCGTGCTTCTTTACTGGTGGCTGTTCATGCAAGGCACCATGGGCATGAAACCGCTGCTGGGTGAAATTCCGGAGGGCAGTCCGGCCGCCGTTGCCGGCATGCAGGCAGGGCAATTGATTCAAACGGTCGCCGGCACGCCGACACCTACCTGGCAGGACGTACGTTGGGTCCTGCTGCAACAGTCACTGGAATCCGAGACCATCGAAGTCGAGACACTGCAATCGACCAACACCACGAAGCTGCATCAGCTGAGCCTGAACAGCATCGGCCGCGATGATTATGAGAACGACTTTCTCGACAAGCTGGGCTTGAAACCTTACCAGCCGGTCGTGCCGGCCGTCATCGGCGACATGTTGAAAAACGGTGCCGCCGCCCGTGCCGGGTTGCGCAGCGGCGATGAAGTGGTCGCTGTCGACGGCAAGGCGCTGGAAGGCTGGGAGCAGTTCGTCAGCATCATTCGTCAGCACCCCGGCCAGCCAATCCGACTGGAAATCCTGCGCGAGGGCCGGACGCAGGAAGTGGCCATCACTCCCGAAGTCACCGTTGAAGACGGAAAGGAGATCGGCCGTATCGGTGCCATGAACCGCATGGACGACGTCTTGCTGGATGAAGTGCTGGTCGAGGTGAGACATGGCCCGCTTGAATCTCTGGCCAAGGCTGGCATCAAAACCTGGGATACCTCGATTTTCAGCCTCAAGATGCTGGGCAGCATGATCACCGGTGATGTTTCCTGGAAGGGGGTCAGCGGCCCCGTGACCATCGCAAGCTATGCAGGGCAGAGCGCGCATATCGGCTGGAAAGCCTTCATCGGCTTTCTGGCCTTGATCAGCATCAGCCTCGGTGTGTTGAATCTACTGCCGGTGCCGGTGTTGGATGGCGGGCATTTGATGTATTATATGGTGGAAATTTTCAAGGGCAGTCCTGTTTCCGAGGCCGTTATGGAAGCCGGACAACGGGTCGGTGTGTTCTTGCTCGGATTGCTGATGATCCTGGCTTTTTATAATGATATTAATAGATTTTTCACAGGCTGAACTTAATGGGATTTAGGATCAAGCTCAACCGCATATTGCCCTTGATTGTCAGCGCCTATGTCGGCAGCGCATGGGCCATAGAACCGTTTGTGGTGCAGGATATCCGCGTAGAAGGCATACAGCGCACCGAGCCTGGTACCATTTTCAACTATCTCCCGGTCCGTGTCGGCGAGACCATGGACAACGACAAGGCGACCCAGGCCATCAAGGCCTTGTACGGCACCGGTTTCTTCAAGGAT
>JAVEWT010000153.1:0-3965 GCA_034004425.1 Methylophilaceae bacterium | reverse complement strand
ACAGGACAGTTTTTACCGACAGACGTTCTGCGTATCCGCATTGCGGACAGAACGGACGCCGCTTATTTCAGCTGGTCGAGATAGCGTTCGGCATCTAGCGCCGCCATGCAGCCGGTGCCGGCGCTGGTGACAGCCTGACGGTAGATGTGGTCCTGGACGTCGCCGGCGGCAAACACACCGGGCACGCTGGTGGCGGTGAAATTGCCTTCACGGCCGGCCTGGGTGACGATGTAGCCGCCTTCCATTTCCAGCTGACCGGCGAAGATGTCTGTGTTCGGCTTGTGGCCGATGGCGATGAAGACACCGGCCAGCGCGATGTCTTTTGTGCTGCCGTCGTTGACGTTCTTGATGCGCATGCCGGTGACGCCGCTATCGTCGCCCAGCACTTCGTCCAGCGTGGAGAACAGTTGCAGTTCGATCTTGCCTTCCTGCACGCGCGCCATCAGCTTGTCGACCAGAATGGCTTCGGCCTTGAACTTGTCGCGGCGATGTACCAGTGTCACCTTGCTGGCGATGTTGGCCAGATACAGCGCTTCCTCGACTGCCGTGTTGCCGCCGCCGATCACGGCCACTTCCTGATTGCGGTAGAAGAAACCGTCGCAGGTAGCGCAGGCAGAGACGCCCTTGCCGGAGAACTTCTCTTCGGACGGCAGGCCCAGATATTTGGCCGAGGCCCCGGTCGCGATGATCAGCGCGTCGCAGGTGTACTCGCCGGAGTCGCCGACCAGGCGGATTGGCTTCTCCTGCAGGTGCGCGGTGTGGATGTGGTCGAAGATCATTTCCGTGTTGAAGCGTTCGGCATGCTTCTGGAAGCGTGCCATCAGGTCTGGCCCCATCACGCCGTCCGCATCGGCCGGCCAGTTGTCGACTTCGGTGGTGGTCATGAGCTGGCCGCCCTGGGCAATGCCGGTGACCAATACCGGTTTCAGGTTGGCGCGCGCGGCGTAGACGGCGGCGGTATAGCCGGCCGGGCCGGAACCAAGGATCAAGAGGCGGGCGTGCTTGACGGACATGGGGTGCTAACTCCTGGAAATGTCGAATAATCAGTCGGGTCCGGGCAATTTGCCGGAAGTGCCATCCGACGCTTGGTGGCTGGATGGCTTTTCATTGCTTCCGTGCTTCTTGCTGGACTGGAATGGTGTTTATTTTACCAGCTTACATGCTGGCAAGTGCCTGCGGCGGTGGCAGAATTTTCAGCTGGAAAGTACAAAGCCCCTGGCGCAAGAAGGCGCCGGGGGCTAGGCATTTGCAATGCAGGTGAAACTGCTTTGGAACTTATTTTTCCAGCAGACTCCTGAGCATCCAAGCAGTCTTTTGGCTTCGGCCGCGCTTCGCGCTTAACGTGCTATGCACGTTAGCCTTCACCGAAAGACCGCTTGGCTGTTTATTTCTCGAGCAGACTACGCAGCATCCAAGCAGTCTTTTCATGGATTTGCAGGCGCTGGGTCAGGAGGTCGGCCGTGGCTTCGTCGCCCGCCTTGTCGGCTGCCGGGAAGACGGAGCGGGCGGTGCGGCAAACGGCTTCATGGCCGGCGACCAGTTCCTTGATCATGTCTTGCGCCTTGGGCACGGATTCGCTCTCAGGAATCGAGCTCAGCTTGGCAAACTCGCGGTAGGTGCCGGGGGCGAAGAAGTCCAGAGAACGGATGCGCTCGGCGATATCGTCCACTGCCGTTGCCAGTTCGGTGTACTGAGTCTCGAACATCAGGTGCAGGGAGTTGAACATCGGGCCTGTCACATTCCAGTGGAAATAATGCGTCTTCAGATAAAGGCTGTAGCTGTCGGCCAGCAAATGAGACAAGCCTTCCGCGATCTTCTTGCGGTCTTTTTCGTTGATACCGTTATCCATTTTGTTCTCCTTGGTTAGTGGTGTTCGCAATCAGGGTGACACTGTGAGTTCATCTTAGTTTCGGTGCCGTCATAGTGCAAATTGATTATGTAAATGTGGGCGATGCATTCATTCTATCTTCCAGGAAGCCTGTATCAGGCCTGATGTGGACTTTCCGACGGCGGCAGATCCAGTAGTGTGACACCGGTCAGGCTTGCATGCAGGATCGCCTGTCTGACCGCCTCGATCGCTTCCGGTCGGGGGAAGCTCTTGCGCCACGCCAGCGCGACCCGACGCGTCGGTGCCGGCTGGTTGAAAGGGCGGAATGCCAGCATGCGGTTCTCTTCTCTGGTCGGCACGCAGGCGGTGCTCGGCAGGATGGTCATGCCGACACCGGAGGTGACCATGTAGCGTATGGTTTCCAGCGAACTGCCTTCCAGTGTCTGCTGGATGCCGTTGGCGGTTTGCGTGCTACCGAGCTGCGGACAGACCTTGAGCACCTGGTCGCGGAAACAGTGCCCGGCGCCCAGCAGCAGGATGGTTTCGTCGACCAGTTTTTCCGGTGCGATGCTTTTTTGCTTGGTCCAGGGATGGTCGGCCGGCATGGCGAGTTGGAACGGTTCGTCGTAGAGCGGCTGGGTGATGACGCCCGGCTCCTCGAACGGCAGCGAGATGATGATGACGTCCAGCCTGCCGCGTTTCAGCTGTTCGCGCAGATCGCCGGTATAGCTTTCCTGGATGATGAGCTGCATGTCGGGCGCGCGCTCGCGCAGAATGGGAATGATCTGCGGCAGCAGGTAAGGGCCGACGGTGTAGATGGCGCCCAGCCGCAGCGGATGGCCCAGCGGGTCGCCGCTTTGCTGGGCGATGATCTTGATGCCGGCTGCTTCTTCCAGAATGCGTGCCGCCTGGGCGACGATTTGCTCGCCGACCGGTGTCAGCGTGATCTCGTTCGAGCCGCGTTCGAAGATGGCGACACCCAGTTCTTCTTCCAGTTTCTTGATGCCGACGCTCAAGGTCGGCTGACTGACGAAACAGGCATCGGCGGCACGGCCGAAATGCCGTTCGCGTGCCACGGCGACTACGTAACGAAGTTCGGTGAGCGTCATTTTATGCGATCGGTTCTGTCGGTCATCATGAAGGCATTTTACGCGGATTTTGATGTGCGCGAGTTATTAGTCAGCTGCATTGATACTGCTATAATCGATTCGTTCAACTAACTTGTGCTGGGCTCGACCATCTTGTTTTTTCAGAAAAAAGCGAATGCAGTGAACGGGCGCCTGATCAAGCCGGCTGCGACTGAATCCAACCCGAAAAAAATCCGTCTGGTACGCGAGGCCTGGTGGCTGGTGCTGGTGACCACCGGTATTTTCCTTGCACTGATCCTGTTCACCTACCACCGTGACGACCCTTCCTGGTCGCACAGCGCCAGCGACAGCGCCATCATTCACAATGCCGGCGGCGCGCTCGGTGCCTGGTTCTCCGACATCCTGCTCTATCTGTTCGGTTTCTCCGCCTGGTGGCTGGTCGTGCTCAGTTTTTACGCCATGTGGCTGGTCTATCTCAAGCTGGAAGCGGCAACGCACGAGCAGCCCATGCTCATCATCAATATCGCCGGGTTCGGCATGCTGCTGCTGGCCTCGGCGACGCTGGAAGCCGGCCATTTCCTGAGCCTGCCTGCCGACCTGCCTTTGTCGCCGGCCAGGGGCGGCCTGATCGGTACGGTGTTCGACGGTTTTCTGCAAGGGCTGCTCGGTTTCGCCGGCTCCACGTTGACTCTGCTGCTGCTGTTCGCGGTCGGCTTCAGTCTGTTCACCGGCTGGTCCTGGATCATGGTGACCGAGAAGCTCGGGGCTGGACTGGAATGGCTCTACTTCACCGCCATCGAGAAATGGCACGACTGGCAGGACCGCAAGGCCGGCAAGCTGGCCGAGCAGATGCGCAGCGAGTTCGTCGAGAGCGAACGCAAGCGCACCGAAGACCGGCCGCCGGTGGAGATCGTCACGCCGGCGCTGGATATCCCCAAGAGCGAGCGCGTGCAGAAGGAGCGCCAGGTTTCGCTGTTCGAAGGCATGCCGGATACTGCCTTGCCGCCTCTGCATCTGCTGGATGAAGCCAAGGGTGAGATCGAGGTGCA
>JAVEWT010000152.1:0-3984 GCA_034004425.1 Methylophilaceae bacterium | reverse complement strand
ACGCTGGGCACCATCATGCTGATCGTCATCCTGCTGCGCTGCATGAAAGGCCACTTCACGCCGGAGCGGCATTTCGGCTTTGAGGGCGTGGCCTGGTACTGGCACTTCGTCGACGTGGTCTGGCTCGGCCTGTTTGTCTTTGTCTACTGGTTATAAGCTGGGGAGCTATGGAAAAGGGCGGTGCACGCATCGCCCTTTTCCTGGAAAAAGTTTGAATCAGGCGTGGCCGATGAGCCCGCTGGCGTAGCCGAGCATGAGGACGAGGAACAGCAGGATGGACAGCACGACGCGTACGGTCAGGGCCTTGGCGGTGCGCTCGCTGGCTCCCTTGTCCCGCGCCAGAAAGAACAGTGCCGAGAACAGGCTGCCGAGAATCAGGATGAGGACCAATACGATAGCGAGTTTGATGAACATGAGCGCATCCCCCTTGAGTGTCGGATGATTATGCGGCGCCCATGAGTTATTTGCAATTTCGCGGTGCTGCTTATCGCTTCCGGCCCGGTCTGATCGGCACGGTGGCCATGCTGGTGTGTATACCGCTCTTTATCAAGTTCGGTTTCTGGCAATACAACAAGGCGGTGCAGAAGCAGGCCCTGCAGGACATGTACGATGCGGCGCTGCTGGCCGAGCCGGTCGATCTGCCGGTCAGCTTCGATGACGTGCAGGCCTGGCGTTACCGCCAGGTGCGGGTGACCGGCAGCTACCGGCCCGAATATCAGATTCTGCTGGATAACCAGGTGGCGCAGAACCGCGCCGGCTACCACGTCATCACGCCGTTGCAGATCGCCGGTTCCAACCGTCACGTGCTGGTCAATCGCGGCTGGGTGCTGGCGGAAGCGGATCGAAGCCGACTGCCGCAGGTGGATACGCCGGCCGGTGAGCAGGAGATCGACGGCGCGCTGTGGCTGCCGTCGGACAAGTTCTACAGCCTTGAGCGGCAGATCGACCCGCAGGTGGGTGATGCGTGGCAGCCCGTCTGGCAGAACATGGATATGCAGCGCTACCGGCAGGCGGTGGATTTCGAGTTGATGCCGCTGGTGGTCAGGCTGGACGCCGAAAGTGCGGCGGGCGGTTTTCTGCGCGAATGGCCGCGGCCGGACGAGCGCATCACGACGCATATCGGTTATGCCTGGCAATGGTTCGGTTTTGCGGTGGCGACCTTGATGATATGGATAGTGACGGCTTTCAGAAGACAACCCGATGAACAGAATGCAAACCGATAATCCCCTGCTCGATAGTGCCCATCAGCTGCGCAAGCCGCGCGGGCGCTGGATGCTGTTGCTGCTGTTCATCTTTTTCGCAGCGCCGCTGGTGCTGGTCACGCTGATGCACAAACTTGACTGGCATCCGGCAGGCGGTAGCCGCGGCGACATGCTGGCGCCGGCCCGGCCGCTCGTTTTGCCGGCAGGCTTGATGGGTAGCGAGGGACAGGCGGTGTCGGACACATTGTTCAAGGACAAATGGAGCATGGTCTATATTGCCGGGCAGTGCGATGCGACCTGCAAAGCCCGGCTGCATGACATGCGGCAGATTCACGCTTCGCTGGCCAAGCACATCCCGCGTGTGCAACGCGTGCTGCTGACGGCGGAGCAGGATGTGACCGCGCTGAAGTCGCTCTATCCGGATCTGGTCGTGCTGAATCAGCCGCAGACGCAGCGTGATGCCTTGGCTCGGCAGTTCGATCTGCCTGAGGCGGCAGCCGGTCTGGCGCAGCGCGTCTATTTGGTCGACCCGCTCGGCAATCTGATGATGAGTTATGCCCCCATGGTGGCCGCCGGCGATATCCGCAAGGACCTGAACCGGCTACTGGCTTATGCGTGGGCGGGCTAGGACGATGCCGATGATCTGGCGGATTTCGGTGCGGAGTTTGAATCAGCGGCTGTGTCGATGCATGGATGGATTGAGCTGATGGGTACCGCTGCCGTATGGTTCCGCCATCTCGCGCTGCTCAGCACTCTGCTGGCGGTCTGCGTGGTATCGGTCGGTGCCTATGTGCGGCTGTCGGATGCCGGTCTGGGCTGCCCGGACTGGCCCGGCTGCTTCGGAACCATGACCGTGCCGGAGAGCGAGGCAGCGATCAAGCAGGCGCAGATGGCTTTCCCCGACAGCGATTTCGATCATGGCAAGGCCTGGAAGGAAATGCTGCACCGCTATCTGGCAGGCAGCCTCGGCCTGCTGATACTGATGCTTTGCGTGCTTGGCTGGCGTGCCCGCAGACTGTTGCAGGTATCGCCCTGGACGCCCACTTTGTTGCTGGGCCTGGTCACTTTTCAGGCCTTGCTCGGCATGTGGACGGTGACCATGCTGCTGAAGCCGGCGGTCGTCACCGCCCACCTGCTCGGTGGCATGGCGACACTGGCACTGTTGACCTGGATCACGCACCGGCATTGGGGCGTGGTGTCGCGCCGCTTTGTGCCGGGGGGCGGCCTGCGTGTCGCGATCCGGGCGGGCGTGCTGGTGCTGTTCGCGCAGATACTGTTGGGCGGCTGGACCAGCACCAACTATGCGGCGCTGGCCTGTACGGATTTCCCGACCTGTCATGGCCGCTGGCTGCCGCAGATGGACTTTTCCAACGCCTTCCACTGGATTCGCGAACTGGGCGAATCGATCGACGGTACGCCGCTGGAACTGCCGGCGCTGACCGCCATCCAGTGGAGTCATCGCATCGGTGCGCTGGTGCTGCTGGCGTATTTTGGTCTGTTGGCCTGGCGCCTGCTGCGGCTCGAATATATGCGCAGGGTCGGGCTGCTGCTTGGTTTTCTGCTGTTGCTGCAGATCGGTATCGGCATCGCCAATCTGCTGCTGCACCTGCCGCTGGTGCTGGCCGTAGCCCATAACCTGGGTGCTGCGCTACTGGTCATGACGGTCATGGTATTGAATTCGAAAATCACGGAACTGCAAAAATAGGGAGGCGTTATGACGACGATCACCATCGCAAGACTGCAAAAATTCACCGGCCACGTCAGCCATGAATTTCTAAAGTTCTTTCCCTTGTGCAAGCCGCGCGTGACGGCGCTGATCGTCTTTACTGCCATGATCGGCATGTTCCTCGCCACGCCGGACATGGTGCCGCTCGGTCTGCTGCTGGCGGCAATGCTAGGCATCGGCATGACTTCCGGTGCCGCGGCCGCCTTCAACTGCCTGATCGAGCAGAAGATAGACGCACGCATGGCGCGCACCCGTGGGCGGCCGTTGCCTACCGGACAGGTGACCTCCGCCCAGACCGTGGTCTTTGCCACGTTACTGGGCGCCGCCGGCCTTGCCTTGCTCTATTTCTTTGTCAATCCGCTGACAATGTGGCTGACGCTCGCCACCTTTGTAGGCTATGCGGTCATCTATACCATCTTCCTCAAACCGGCGACGCCGCTCAACATCGTCATCGGCGGCGCATCGGGTGCCATGCCGCCGGTGCTGGGCTGGGCGGCGGTCAACAACGTGGTCGGCCCCGAGGCACTGATCCTGTTCCTCATCATCTTCGCCTGGACGCCGCCGCACTTCTGGGCGCTGGCGCTCTACCGGCGCAAGGAATACGAAAAGGTCGGCATGCCCATGCTGCCGGTGACGCACGGAGAGGAGTTCACGCGGCTGCATATCCTGCTCTACACCGTGATTCTCTATGGCGTGGCGCTGATGCCCTACGGCTACGGCATGAGCGGTCTGATCTATCTGGCGGCCTCGCTGCTGCTCAATACCGTGTTCATGGTCTATGCGGTCAAGCTATATCTTCGCTACTCGGATCAGTTGTCGCGCAGCATGTTCCGCTACTCGATCCTGTATTTGAGCCTGCTGTTTGCGGCGCTGCTGATCGATCACTACTGGTATTTTGCGTTCTAGACAGTTCCAGAAAAGCGGCCGGGACGCTATAATACGCGCTCATCGGGGTGTAGCTTAGCCTGGTAGAGCGCCGCGTTCGGGACGCGGAGGCCGGAGGTTCGAATCCTCTCACCCCGACCATCTCATGGTCTGACTATGGCTGCGCATGTG
>JAVEWT010000151.1:0-4024 GCA_034004425.1 Methylophilaceae bacterium | reverse complement strand
ATTCGGAGCGGCTGGATACGCTGGATGTCACCACCTTCCTCAAGCGCACGCGCACGCTGCTGCCGCAATATATCGATCTGTTCAAGGAAGCGCAGGAAATGACAGGCATCGACTGGCGCCTGCTGGCCGCCGTCAGCTACCGCGAATCGCACTGGGACCGGCTCAACACCTCGCCGACCAACGTGCGCGGACTGATGATGCTGACCGAAGCCACCGCCGACATGCTCGGCGTCACCGACCGCCTCGATGCGCGACAGGCCATCATGGGCGGTGCGCGCTATATCGTCATGCTGAAGGACACCATCCCCAAGCGCGTGCCTGAACCCGACCGCACCTGGCTGGCGCTGGCCGCCTACAACATCGGATACGCTCATCTGGAGGACGCGCGAGTGCTGGCGCAGCGCATGAAACTGAACCCGGACAGCTGGGCCGATGTCAAGAAAACGCTGCCTTTGTTGAACAAGGTCGAATACTATTCCACGGTCAAATACGGCTTTGCTCGGGGTGGCGCACCGGTCATTTTTGTCGAATCGATCCGCACCTATCACAAGATCCTGGAGAAGTACGAACCGCCGCATAGTCCACTACTACCCAGTTTCGATCTGGCAAGGATATTTACACAGGCGACCATGGTTCAATAAACATATGGTGCAATTCAGGTCACTTAGTGCAATTCACTTGTAGCGTAATAAATGCATATGTCAAAAAAACGCATAGTCAATCAACATCCACTTGCATGCGCGGACTTATAATTCAAACCACCACACATAAAGAACCTCTGAATGGAACACAACATTTCGTTAATCACGACGATCGCCGCCGGCCTGGGCCTGGCACTGATTTTCGGCTTCATCGCAGAAAAAATACGCCTGCCGGCACTGGTCGGCTATCTCCTGGCCGGCATCATGCTAAGTCCGGCAACCCCTGGATTTGTCGCTGACGTCGAAATTGCCAGCCAGCTTTCAGAAATCGGCGTCATGCTGCTGATGTTCGGTGTCGGCCTGCATTTTTCCATCGACGACCTGCTTTCGGTCAGACGCATCGCCCTGCCCGGCGCCATTTTCCAGATGACGCTGGCCACCCTGCTGGGCATGGCTGTAGCCCACTGGTGGGGCTGGAGTTGGGGAGAAGGCCTGATCTTCGGCCTGTCGCTTTCCTGCGCCAGTACCGTGGTGCTGCTGAAAGCGGTTGAAGCGCACGGGATTCTGGAAACTATGAACGGCAAGATCGCCGTCGGCTGGCTGGTGGTGGAAGATCTGGTCACCGTCCTGGTACTGGTGCTGATGCCACCACTGGCTGGCATGTTAGGTGGCGAGCAACAATCGAACGACTTATCCTTGTGGCAAACCATCGGCTTCACTCTGCTTCAGGTAACGGCTTTCATCGCCATTATGCTGGTCGCCGGCCGCCGCATCATGCCCTGGCTGCTTTGGCATATCGCCAAGACCGGCTCACGTGAACTGTTCACGCTATCCGTCATCGTCGCCGCCATCGGTATCGCCTACGGCGCCACTGCTCTCTTCAATGTGTCCTTCGCCCTCGGCGCTTTCTTTGCCGGCATGGTCATGCGCGAATCCGAATTCAGCCATCGCGCAGCAGAAGAATCCCTGCCGTTCCGCGATGCGTTCGCCGTGCTGTTTTTTGTTGCCGTCGGCATGTTGTTCGATCCGTCTGTGCTGATCGAGGAACCGCTGCACGTGCTAGCCGTCGTCGCCATCATCATCGTTGGCAAATCCCTCGCCGCCATGGCGCTGGTCCTGGCTTTCCGTTACCCATTCAATTCGGCGATGACGATTGCGGCCAGCCTGGCTCAGATCGGCGAGTTCTCCTTCATTCTCGCCGGCCTTGGCCTGACCCTGGGCATACTGCCACCCGAGGGCATGAGCCTGGTGTTGGCAGGCGCATTGATTTCCATCGCGCTCAATCCTTTCGTCTTTGCCTCCATCGCGCCGGTCAGCAAATGGTTGCTGGCGCGCTCTGCGACCGCCCGCCGTCTCAATAGCCGGGTCGATCCCTATGCCGAGTTGCCGATGAGCACCGAGCGCAAATATCTTGAAGGTCAGGTCGTGCTAGTCGGTTTCGGCCGTGTCGGACGGCGGATCGCCGAAGCGTTGAAAGAACGCGGCATTCCCTATGTGGTGGCGGAACAGAATCGCGAGATCGTCGAAAGTCTGCGCAAGAAGGATATCCCGGCCGTTTCCGGTGATGCGTCCGACCCCGTCGTGCTGGTGCAAGCCCACATCGCTCAAGCGGCCATGCTGGTAGTGGCGACGCCGGATTCCATCAACGTGCGGCAGATGGTCGACACCGCGCGCACGCTGAATCCGGAGATCGAGATCGTGCTGCGCACGCACAACGAGGATGAATCGGTACTGCTGCGCAAAGAGAATCTGGGGACCGTGTTCTACGGCGAAGAGGAGCTGGCGCGCGGCATGACCAACCACGTCATGCAGCGCTTCGCGCCTAAATCCGCTGCCTGAACCACAGCCGGCTGCGGCTTACCCGCTTATTCCGCGCTCTGCTGGGCGCCGGTAATCATGGTATCGCAAGGTAGCCAATGCAGCAGCTTGGAAGCGGAGCTGCCGACCAGCCCGGCCATCAGGCTGCTCTGGCCGCGGCTACCGATCACCACCAGATCGATGCTGTGCAGCCGCACATACTGGGTCAGGGCCGATTCGAGCCGCCCGGCTTCCACATGCAGCGTGATGCGTGCGCGTACCTCAGAACTCAGTCCCATCGCGTCATGGAATTCATCGGCCAGGGCCTGGAATGCCGGGCTCACCTGCAAGGTCTGCGGTTTTTCGCTTGCCAGTTCGACCAGATTCTGTTTGACGGCGTGGAACAGCACAATAGATTGGCCGGGGAACAACTTCAGCGCCGTACCCAGAGCAAGGGATGAAGCGCGCGAGAAGTCTGTGGCCACCAGAATCCTGCGATAAGGCCCGTGCGGGCGTTTACGCACCACCAGCACCGGCTGATTCGCCAGTCGCACCAGTTTTTCCACCGTCGTTCCCAGTATGAACCGGCCAAACGGCTCGCTGCGCGCCATGCCGGTGACGATCAGTTCGCAGGCTTCGCTGCCGGCAGCCTCGACGATACTGCCGGCCGGTTCACCCTTCACCACCTTGATGCTGACCGGCACCTCGGCGTCAGCCATGTCTTCACGCAGTTGTTGCCGCAAGATCAGCAGGTTGTCTTCCTCGGCGCCATAGGCCCAATTCAACACCATGTCCGGCGTCTGCATGCTTTCCGCCACGTTGACCGCGACCAGTTGCGCCTGCCATTGCTGCGCCAGTTGCACGGCACGGTCGAGCGCGCGGTCGCACCGTGCGCTGAGGTCAGTCGCCAGCAGCACGCGCTTGGCCGGATGACTTTTCTGTTCGGAATTACCCATGCTTCCCTGCTCCATCAAAATTCAAAGACCGACGACCATGATGTCGCAATCGCAGGTGGTCGCGACATATTCCGTGACGCTGCCGAGCAAAACCTGACCGAGGCCGGATTTGCCATAGCGCCCCATGACCACCAGATCGCAGGCCTCGCGATCGACCGTTTCGAGTATCACCTCCGGCGCATGGCCGTACTCCAGCCGGCTGGTAACCTGGCGGCCATGCAAATCCAGTCCGCGCATGAAATCGGCCAGCTCCCGCTCGGCCTGCTGCCGGCCGGCCAAACGGTATTCGGCCATTTCCGCTTCAGAAACACCGGCAAAGCGCAACTTGCTCTCATAGGGCAAGGCATGGACATGGAGCAGAATGATCTCGGCATCGGGCGCCAGCTTGACGGCGGCCTCGGCTGCCGCCGCCGAACAGTCGGAGAAATCAACCGGCACCAGCACCCGGCGATATGGCTCGCCGACCGGTTGCCGAACCACCAGCATGGGTTGCCGGGCAGCAGCGAGCATGCGTTCCAGCATGGACCCCTGCACCCAGTCGCGCATGGCGCGCGCATGCGCACCGACCACGATCAGACTGTCCGTTTGCTTGCCCTGCTCGGTTATGACGACATGCGGCCGGCCGATCTC
>JAVEWT010000023.1:0-19313 GCA_034004425.1 Methylophilaceae bacterium | reverse complement strand
CCGTTTACCGGATGAGCATGCAGAACCTCATCGCCAACATGCAGAAAGATCCCAACCTGCAGAAGCTGGTGAGCGAGGGCAGCATCAATCGCGATGCAGGCGGCGCCTGCGCCATCATTCCCGACCTGCCGCCGCCGAAGTTGCTCGATCTCGATTATCTAATCAAGGGTGTCAATTAAAAAAAGAAAGGCGTTGTAATGCAGATAACAAATTGGATGACAGTCTCGTTGCTGGGCGTTTGCCTGATGGCAGGCAGTGTGGCCGGCTGCAGTACCGCGGAGCGCAAGATGGGCGGTCTGAAAACACCGGAATCGGTGATACAGGCAAGCGACGGCAGAATCTTCATTTCCGAGATCAACGAATTCGGCAAGGATGGTGACGGCCAGATCAGTGTCATCGACCAGGACGGCAAGCTGTCCATTTTTGCCACCGGCATGGATGATCCCAAGGGCATGGCGATCATCGGCGAGTATCTCTATGTCGCCGACAAGACACGCATTCTGAAAGTGGCACCTGACGGCAATTGGCAGGTGTTCGTCGCCGCCGACGCCTTCCCGGCCGTACCGCAGTTCCTCAACGACATGGAGCGCGACCTGCAGGGCAATTACCTCTACGTCAGCGATAGCGGCGACCTGGAAAAGGGCGGAGCCATTTATCGCATCACGCTCGAAGGGGAAGTCAGCAGCGTCATCGATTATGCGCGGGATGAGCGTGTACTGGCGCCCAACGGCCTTTTGATGGACGATTCCGGCGATGTGCTGTTGTTCGTCGATTTCGCATCGGGCGTGCTCTACAGCTTCAACATGAAAACCGGCATCCTCACCGATCTGGCCGAAGGCCTGGGTGGCGGCGATGGCCTGGTGCACCACCCGAACGGTCTGATGTACGTCAGCGACTGGAAGAACGGAAAGGTCTACAGTGTTCTGCATGACGAGGTCAAGGTCGTGCGGGAAGGCTTTCAGGCAGCGGCCGATATTGCGTTGACGACCGACGGCAAGCACATCCTGGTGCCGGACATGAAGGCCGGTGAACTGGTCTGGGTACCGGTGAACTGAGCTGAAGCCGTACGCGCAAAAAGCCACGTTTACGCGTGGCTTTTTGTTTGGCGCAGTTGTTGGTTTATTGCGGTTGCAGGGTGATCTTCAGTTCGCGACCGACGATTCTGAAGTCGCCAGGAACATACTGCCGGTTGCCGAGTTTCAGTTCGTCAGGCTTGAAGGTATACAAGGGGATATTGCTGAGCAGCTCGGAGCCGAGCCTGGCCGCCAGCAGATTGAACAGCTCGGCGTATTTGTCGTCGAGCGCCATGCCCCGGATATCGAGCTTTTCGATGCGCGATTCATACAGCATGACGGTGTTGCTGGCGGCGTCGAATCCGAGCCGGCCGGACAGATTGATGGCGCCGTCCAGCGACTGGGCGTTCAGCGGGTTGCTGATTTTCGTGTCGATTTGCGCATGCAGCCTGCCGCTATCCTGGTCGAGGCGGATAACCGGATTGCTGAGGCTGACATCGAAAATTCTGAGCAGGGTGATCGGTACCGAGAGTTCCTGCGTGATGCGGCTTTGCAATTCGCTCTCGCTGATGCTGAAGGTGCGCGGGGTAGTGCTGCAGGCGGCAATCAGTAGCGACAGCAGCAATCCCTGCATCAGACGGTAGGCGATTCGTGACATGATGGACTCCTGGCGGTGGAGTCTGCAGTTTAATCCAATCGCACCGGTGCGTCAGTGTCGTGTAGAGGCCGGAGCAGGCGAAAAATCAATGGGATGCAAAACGCTGTGCTGAAATTCTGGAATGAATATGCTTAAGCTGCAGTCTGTCTGGCTCCATCTGGCGGCCATCGTTATGCTGGCGGTCACGGCACTGCCGTCCCATGCGGAGGAGACGTCCGTGGCCGACACGCAGGCCTCGGTGCCGGTCTATCTGTTCTGGGTCCACGGCTGCCCCCATTGCGCGCGCGAGATCAAGTATCTGCAGGGCTTGAGCCAGGAACTGCCGGCAGTCGATCTGAAATTGTTCGAGATCACTTCGGCAGGCGAGGGTCGCCGCGTATTTCTGGAGGTGGTGCGAGTGCTGGGCATCAGCGAGCCGTCGGTTCCGCTGACGGTGATCGGTAATCATGTCTGGATGGGTTTTGCCGCAGACAGTTCGAGTAGTCGCCAGATGCGAGAGCGCATCGATTTCTGCCTGCAGGCGGCATGTCCGGATGCGTTGGCGCCATTGTTGCCATCCACGGCCACGTCATCAGCTGCCGATGTTGCGGCAGCTGATGGCCGAGGTATGGCAGGGCAAGGCAGTGGAACGGCGGCACAAGCCGGCAGCGCAGTCATGGCACCGGTCCCCGAGCGCATGCAACTGCCGCTGATCGGCGAAATCAATCCACGCGATCTGTCGTTGCCGGTGCTGACCGTGTTGCTCGGCGCGCTGGATGGCTTCAATCCCTGCGCCATGTGGACCCTGGTGTTTCTCATCGGTCTGCTGGTCGGCATGAAAGACACGACGCGCATGTGGATACTCGGCAGCACCTTTATCATCGGCTCGGCTACCGTTTATTTCATCTTCATGGCGGCCTGGCTCAATCTGCTGCTGTTCCTCGGCAGTGTCTCGGCGATCCGGATCGTCATCGGCCTGGTGGCGTTGACTGGCGGTTTCTACTATCTGAAAGAGTATTTCCAGAACAAGGACGGCGTGTGTCCGGTCACCGCGCCGGAACGTCGGCAGCGTGTGTTCCAGCGCCTGCGTGCGCTGGCGCAGGAGCGCAATTTCCTGCTGGCCCTGAGCGGCATTCTGGCGCTGGCCTTTCTCGTCAATCTGGTCGAACTGGTCTGCTCGGCCGGTATTCCGGCGATCTATACACAGATCCTCGCCATGCATTCGCTGCCCATGTGGCAGTACTACGGCTATCTGCTGCTCTACATTCTGGTGTTCATGGCCGACGACATGCTGGTGTTCGCCAGTGCCATGCTGACCTTGCAGGTGAGCGGTCTCGGCAGCAAATATTCACGTTACTCGCACCTGATCGGCGGCGTGCTGTTGTTGCTGATCGGCGCCTTGCTGCTGTTGCGACCGGATCTGCTGACGTTCGGTTAGCGAGGGAAAGAAGGAATTTATCGATGCAGGACATGGAGTTACGTCAAGGCGCACTGCAGGTGCTGGCCGAGTGCGACCTGGAGCAAAAATTGCAACAGACCCGGCAACTGGTCGAGGCTTGGTCTCGGCAGCAGCTCAGGCTCGATGCCGCTGCAGTGCTGAACGCTCGCCAGACCTTGCCGGGCCACCCGCCGAGGCCGCTGCTGGTGGCGCCGACTGACGTGAAAAAACGCGGCATGCAGACGACAGAAGGTAGGGCGACGCTGATACATGCGCTGGCGCATATCGAGTTCAACGCCATCAACCTGGCGCTGGATGCCGTCTGGCGTTACGCCGGCATGCCGCAGGCCTTCTATGATGACTGGCTCAAGGTGGCGGGCGAAGAGGCCTATCATTTTTCGCTGCTGCATGCGCATCTGCAATCCTTGGGTTACACGTACGGTGATTTTCCGGCGCATAACGGTCTGTGGGACATGGCGCAAAAGACCGGGAGCGACCTGTTGGCGCGCCTGGCATTGGTGCCGCGCACGCTAGAGGCGCGAGGTCTGGACGTAACCCCTGCCATCCGCGCCAAGTTCGTTCAGGCCGGCGACATGCAGGCGGCGGAGATACTCGAAATCATTCTGCGCGACGAGATCGGCCATGTCGCCATCGGCAATCGCTGGTTCCAGTATCTTTGCGCACAGCGCGGCTTGGACACCATCGAGGCTTATGCCCAGCTACAGCGTGAGTACCAGGCACCTGCCGTGCGTGGCCCGTTCAACCATGAAGCGCGGCTGGCGGCCGGGTTCAGCGAACTGGAACTGCAGGCCTT
This sequence comes from Methylophilaceae bacterium, assembly GCA_034004425.1. Taxonomy (GTDB): domain Bacteria; phylum Pseudomonadota; class Gammaproteobacteria; order Burkholderiales; family Methylophilaceae; genus UBA6140. The sequence continues at coordinate 15,411 of JAVEWT010000023.1, read as the reverse complement.
GAGCTGCCAATAAAAAACCCGCAAGTGATTTGCGGGTTTTTAGTGGGTGGCCGGCCGTGCGCCGGTTTGTCCGGGTTTCTTATCTGAGTTTGGCCGATTCGATGACGATGGTCTGTAACGGCATGTCGCCGCCATCGGTCGGCATGGTGGAGATGCGCTGCACGACATCCATGCCCTTGACTACCTTGCCGAACACCGCATAGCCCCAGCCGCGTTGCGATTTGTCGGTGTGATTGAGGAAGCCGTTGTTGGCGACGTTGATGAAGAACTGGGCGCTGGCCGAATGCGGATCGCCGGTGCGCGCCATGGCGACCGTGCCGATGCTGTTGGCGAGACCGTTGTCGGCTTCGTTCTTGATCGGTTCGCGCGTCGGTTTTTCGTTCAGGTTCTTGTCCATGCCGCCGCCCTGAATCATGAAGCCGGCGATCACACGGTGGAAAATGGTGCCGTTATAGTGGCCATCCTTCACGTATTGCACGAAGTTGGCGACGGTGTTCGGTGCCTTTTCGCTGTTCAGTTCCAGCACGATCTGACCCTGGTTGGTGTTGAGTTCGACCAGAACAGGCTGGGCATGGGCGGCCAGTGCGGTGAACAGCAGGCAGGATGCGATGACGAGGCGTTTCAACAATTGATGGCTCCTTTAGATTGGTCAGACTGTGAACAGGTGAATGAGTCCGTCGAGGCCGCTATGGTTCAATGCATAGTCGGCCTGCTGCTGGACGATGGGTTTTGCATGGTAGGCGACACCAGCGCCGGCGGCGGTCATCATCTTCAGGTCGTTGGCGCCGTCGCCGATGGCGATGATCTGCTCCCGTTTCAGCCCGAGCTGCTGGCCCAGCTGCGTCAGCGCATCGGCCTTTACCCGGGCGTCGACGATGTCGCCAAGCACATGGCCGGTCAGCCTGCCGTCGATGATTTCGAGCGAGTTGGCACGAAAGTGATCGATGCCGGTCATGGCCTGCACCCGCTCGGCAAAGAAGTCGAATCCGCCGGAAACCAGCAGCGTCGTGATGTTGTGCTTTTTGCAGCAGGCGATCCATTCCAGCGCGCCGGGATTAAGCTGCAGGCGCTCGTCGATGACGCGTTGCAGCGCCGATTCGTCCAGCCCGGTCAGTAGCCGGACGCGCCGGCGCAGGCTTTCGGCGAACTCGATCTCGCCGCGCATGGCGCTTTCTGTGATCTCGGCCACCTGCGGCTTGAGGCCGCACATGTCGGCGATCTCGTCGATGCATTCGATGCTGATCAGGGTCGAATCCATGTCCATGACCGCCAAGCCGATGTTGTTCAGCGTGTGCCGGTCATCGACATAGGCGCAATCGATGTTTTCCGCAGCACAGAATGCCTGCAGCTCTGGCGAGACCGCCTGCTGGTTGGGCAGGTAGTAGGCATGTTCGCCGACCTGGGTGAACTGTTCGCCGCGATAGGCGGGAACCAGATGGGTGAGGGTGACGAGGTGCTGGTGGCGGATGGACGGACCTTGAACGACGAGACGCATGCTGGGTTTCTTGTTGACGGAAGCCGCCATTATAGCGATTTTTGACCGGCTGCCGATGGGGTATTCACTGGCGTTGGGCGGCGATTTCGGCCAAAATGTCGTTTTTCCGAACAACACAGCCATTTCCATGAATCTGCATGAATTCCAGGCCAAGCAGCTGTTGCAGCGCTACGGTCTGCCTATCCCGAAAAGCATCCTCGCCGAGACCTCGCAACAGGCGAAAGACGCTGCCCAGTCGCTGGGCGGCACGGCCTGGGTGGTCAAGGCCCAGGTGCATGCCGGCGGCCGCGGCAAGGCCGGCGGCGTCAAGGTAGTGAAGAACGAAGCCGAGCTGCAGGCGCTGGCGACCGAATTGCTGGGCCGCCGTCTGGTCACTTACCAGAATGCGCCGGACGGTCAGCCGGTCAATACCGTGCTGGTCGAGGAGACGCTGCCGATCGCCCGCGAACTGTATCTGTCCATGCTGGTCGACCGTAGCCTTGAACGCGTGGTGGTAGTCGCTTCTGCCGCCGGCGGCATGGATATCGAGGAGATCGCGGCGACCAGTCCTGAGCAGATCCTGCAGGAGGTCTGCGACCCGCTGAACGGCCTCGTGGATTTCCAGGCCCGCAATCTGGCCTTCAAGCTCGGATTGGCCGGCGAGCAGATCGGCGCCTTCACCCGTTTGCTCAAGGGGCTGTACCGCCTGTTCAAGGAGAACGACCTCGCGCTGCTCGAGATCAACCCGCTGGTGGTCACCGATACGGGTGCGCTGGTTGCGCTGGATTGCAAGATGAGCGTGGATGACAACGCACTCTACCGGCAGAAAGCGCTGGCCGAACAGCGCGACTGGAGCCAGGAGGACCCGAAGGAAGCGGAAGCGCATCACGCCGGCCTCAACTATATCGCGCTCAACGGCAACATCGGCTGCATGGTCAACGGCGCCGGCCTCGCCATGGCGACCATGGACCTGATCAAACTGCACGGCGGTGCGCCGGCCAACTTCCTCGATGTCGGCGGCGGTGCCACGGCGGAGACGGTGGCCAAGGCGTTCAAGATCATTCTGGCCGACAGCAACGTCAAGGCGATCCTGGTCAACATCTTCGGCGGCATCATGCGTTGCGACATCATCGCCGAAGGCATCATCACCGCGGTCAAGGAAGTCGGCATCCAGATTCCCGTGGTGGTGCGGCTGGAGGGCACCAACGTTGAACTCGGCAGAAAAATGCTGTCCGAGAGCGGCCTCTCGATTATCTCTGCTGCCGGCCTGACCGATGCCGCGCAGCAGGCAGTGAATTCAGTGAAAGTGGCATCATGAGCGTGCTAGTCAACAAGCATACCAAAGTGCTCTGTCAGGGCTTTACCGGCAAGCAGGGTACCTTCCATTCCGAGCAGGCGCTGGCCTACGGCACCAAGATGGTCGGCGGTGTGACGCCGGGCAAGGGCGGCCAGACCCATCTTGGTCTGCCGGTGTTCAACACGATGCGTGAGGCTGTGCGCGAGACTGGCGCCAACGCCTCGGTCATCTATGTGCCGCCGGCCTTTGCTGCAGATTCCATCCTCGAAGCGGCGGACGCCGGTATCGAACTCATCGTCTGCATCACCGAGGGCATTCCGGTGCTGGACATGCTCAACGTCAAGGCGGCCCTGAAGGCCAACGGCGTGCGCATGGTCGGCCCCAATTGCCCGGGTGTCATCACGCCGGACGAATGCAAGATCGGTATCATGCCCGGCAGCATCCATCTGCGCGGCAAGGTCGGCATCGTCTCCCGTTCCGGCACTTTGACCTACGAGGCGGTACACCAGACAACGGCACTGGGGCTGGGGCAATCGACTTGCATCGGCATCGGCGGCGATCCGATTCGCGGCATGAATTTCATCGAGTGCCTGCAGTTGTTCGAAGCCGACCCCGAGACCGAGGCCATCATCATGGTCGGCGAGATCGGCGGCAGTGACGAGGAAGCCGCGGCCGAATATATCAAATCGCAGGTGAAGAAGCCGGTGGCGGGCTACATCGCCGGACAGACCGCGCCCAAGGGCAAGCGTATGGGTCACGCCGGCGCCATCATCTCCGGCGGCAGCGGCAAGGCGGAAGATAAGATCCGGGCGTTGCAGGACGCCGGCGTCGTCGTCGCCAGTTCGCCGGCCGGACTGGGTGAAGCGGTGCAGGCAGCGATCCGGGCCAAGACGGCCTGAGATTGATGCGACTGTCCGGTCTGGAAACGAGACGCGAAACGCGACGGGAAAATGGAATGCTGAAAAAACTCTGGTTTATGCTGCTCCTCGCCTTAATTGCACTGCCGGTACACGCTGAGGAGGCGGTGCAGGCCGTGGAGGAAGAGCTGCCGTATCTGCTCACCGTCGCCGCGTCCGGCGATATGGAAACGCTGAATGCGATGCTGCAGGCAGGGACGAATCCGAACACCAAGGATGCGGACGGCATTACGGCGCTGATGTATGCGGCGCGCAAGGACCAGGTCGAGGCAGCGCGTGCACTGTTGAAAAGCGGCGCCAAGGTCAATGCACAGGATAGCGGCGGTTGGACGCCCTTGATGTTCGCCGCCAAGAAGAACCATGTGGCCACCGCCAAATTGTTGCTGGAACACGGAGCCGACCCCAAGGTGCGGGACGGCTCCGGCTGGAGCGCCCTCGGCATGGCAGCCACCTCCGGCTTTTCGGAAATGATCGGACTCCTGATCAAGCACGGGGTCGACCCCAATAGCAAAAGTGACGACGGCAAGAGTGTGCTGATGTATGCCGCCAAGAATGGGGATGTGCCGACCATCAACATCTTGCTCGACAACGGCGCCAGCACTTTCCTGCGCGACCGTTTCGGCGCCACGGCGCTGATGTACGCGGCACGCGAGGGCAATACAGCGGCCATGACCGCGCTCATGGACAGGGGCGCCAAGGTCGATTCCATCGACCATCACAAGTGGACGGCGCTGACCTGGGCAGTGAGCAAATCCCAGGTCGAGGCGGCGCGGGAGTTGATCGCACGCGGCGGTGACGTCAACGGCAAGGATTCGGAAGGAACGCCTTTGCTGCAGATCGCCGTCGTCAACAAGGACGCCGACATGGTGCGACTGCTGCTGGACAGCGGCGCCAAGGTCAAGGCGCGTGACCAGTATGGCCTGACAGCCTACGTCTACGCGCTGAAGGGCAAGGACCCGGAGATCGTCCGTCTTATCGTCGACGCCGGCGGCAAGTAGAACGGCTGTCTGCTATCAATCACCATCCATCACAAGCACGGATCATGAAAATCGCCATCGCACAGATCAACTGTACCGTCGGCGATATCGCCGGCAACAGCGCGAAGATATTGCAGTATGCCGAGCAGGCGAGGGCGGCCGGTGCGACCTTGCTCATCGCGCCGGAGTTGGCACTTTGCGGTTATCCACCGGAAGATCTTCTGCTGCGAGAGGATTTCAACCGCGCCTGCGGCGTCGCTCTGAAGGAGTTGGCAGGCAAGCTGCAGCAGGGCATTGCCGTCCTGATCGGCCATCCGCAGGTCAAGGACGGGGTCTGCTACAACGCGGCTTCGCTGCTCGAGAAAGGCAAGGTTCGCGCCACCTATCAGAAGCAGGTGTTGCCGAACTACAGTGTGTTCGACGAGGTGCGTTATTTCGCGGAAGGTCATGAGGCCATGGTGTTCGACCATGGCGGAGTCCGCTGCGGTGTGCTGATCTGCGCCGATGTCTGGGAGCCTGAGCCTGCGCTCAGGGCGAAGGCGGCCGGCGCGCAATTGCTGCTGGCGCTCAATGCCTCGCCATTCCATATCGACAAGCAGGCGCAACGCTACGAGGTCGTGCGCCAGCGCGTGCAGGAAACCGGGCTTGCCATGGTCTATGCCAATCTGGTCGGCGGCCAGGACGAACTGGTGTTCGACGGCGCTTCGTTCGTGCTCGATGCGACCGGCCGGCTTTGCCGGCAATTGGCAGAGTACGAGGAGGCCCTGGGCGTGGTCGAATTGCAGGGCGCGCAGCCGCTGGCTGGCGGGATCGTGCCCACGCTGGAGATCGAGCCTTCGGTCTACAAGGCTCTTTGCCTGGGCTTGCAGGATTATGTGCGGAAGAACGGTTTTCCGGGCGTCGTCATCGGCCTTTCAGGCGGCATCGATTCCGCCTTGACGCTTGCCATCGCGGTCGATGCGCTGGGTGCATCTGCGGTTCGCGCAGTCATGATGCCGTCCGAGTTCACTTCGGACATGAGCGTAAGCGATGCCAAGGAGATGGCCAGGAATGTCGGTGTCAAATATTCGGAGTTGCCGATCGGACAGCTTTACGATCTGTTCCGCCAGACGCTGGCTGCCGATTTCGAGGGTTTGCCGTTCGATGCGACCGAGGAGAACCTGCAGGCGCGTATCCGCGGCATGCTGCTGATGGCCTTGTCCAACAAGTTCGGCAGCATAGTCGTTACGACCGGCAACAAGAGCGAGATGGCGGTCGGCTATTCCACGCTCTACGGCGACATGGCGGGCGGCTTTTCGCTGTTGAAGGATGTGCCCAAGACCCTGGTCTACCGGTTATCGAACTATCGCAACAGTGTTTCGCCCATCATCCCGCAGCGCATCATCACGCGGCCGCCATCGGCCGAGTTGCGGCCGGGGCAGACCGATCAGGACAGCCTGCCGCCCTACGACGTGCTGGACGCCATCATGGAAGCCTATGTCGAACATGATTGCGGCCGGGACGAGATCATCGGCATGGGCTACCGGCAGCAGGATGTGCAACGGGTATTGAGCCTGATCGACCGCAACGAATACAAGCGGCGGCAGGCGCCGATCGGTGTGCGTATCACCCACAGGGGATTTGGCAAGGACCGGCGATATCCGATAACATCGAAATTCAATTTTTCGGCCTGACGGCGTCGGATGCCGTCAACCATTTGGGGGAAACAATGAAGAAAATCGAAGCAGTGATCAAACCTTTCAAGCTGGATGAAGTGCGCGAGGCGCTGTCCGAAATCGGCATCACCGGTCTGACGGTGACCGAAGTCAAGGGTTTCGGCCGCCAGAAAGGCCATACCGAGCTCTATCGCGGCGCCGAGTATGTGGTCGATTTCCTGCCGAAGATCCAGATCGCGCTGGTGGTGCCGGGCCATCTGGTCGATGCCTGCATCGAAGCCATCATCAAGTCCTCGCGCACCGGCAAGATCGGTGACGGCAAGATTTTCGTCACCCCGGTGGAGCAGGTGATCCGCATCAGGACCGGAGAAACGGGCGAAGACGCGGTGTAAGCCGGTAAGCGGTCATGCCGGCGCTGTTCAAGACGATATTGTTGCTGACCATGTCGAACGTCTTCATGACGTTCGCCTGGTATGCCCATCTCAAGAACCTGAACGACAAGCCCTGGTTCATCGCCGCATTCCTCAGCTGGGGCATCGCCCTGTTCGAATACATGCTGCAGGTGCCGGCCAACCGTATCGGCTTCACCGTGTTGTCGCTGGCGCAGCTCAAGGTGCTGCAGGAAGTCATCACCTTGCTGGTTTTTGTGCCGTTTGCCATCTATTACATGCAGCAGCCGCTGAAGCTGGATTTTCTCTGGGCCGCGTTGTGTCTGGTCGGCGCGGTCTATTTCATGTTCAGAAACTGAGTCTGGAGTCCGTCATGATCGAAATCATGAAATATCTGCACACCGGCCTGATCGTGTCCGATCTGGCGCGGTCGCGTGCCTTTTACGAAGGCTTGCTGGGCCTCAAGCCCGACCCCAAGCGCCCGGAGCGCGAGTTTCCCGGGGTCTGGTATGACATCGGCCCCAATCAGATCCATCTGATGCAGGTGGACAATCCCTATGCGGGCGTGCAGCGACCTGCACACGGTGGCCGCGATATCCATCTCGCCATGCATGTGAAGAGCCTGGACGCGGTGGTGGAAGCGCTGGACGCGGCCGGCATACCCTACAGCAAGAGCAAATCGGGGCGCGCGGCCTTGTTCTGCCGCGATCCTGACGGCAACGCGCTGGAATTCTCCCAACTCGAATAGGCGGGGCTCGTCATGGTTTTCGATATCGTCATCCTGTTCTTCGTGCTGGGGGTCGCCGCCCGGTTGGTGAAATCCGACCTCCGTCTGCCGGAGGCGCTGTACGAAACGCTTTCCATCTATCTGCTGCTGGCGATCGGCCTCAAGGGCGGCCTCGAGCTGTCCAAACAGCCTTTGCTCGATCTGCTGCCGCAAGTGCTGGCGGTGGTGCTGCTCAGTTTCCTCATCCCTTTTCTGCTTTACCCCCTGTTGCGGACACTGCGCTTCTCGGTCGCCGACAGCGCTTCCATCGGCGCCCATTTCGGCTCCGTCAGCGTCGTCACCTTTGCCGTTGTCACGGCGACCCTGATGCGGGCGGAGATACCGTACGAAGGACACGCGGCGCTTTGGGTTGCGGTGATGGAGGCGCCGGGCATCGTTTCCGGCGTGCTGCTTGCCAAACTGTTCGCCGACCGGGCGCAGGCCGCCGAAAAGAATGCCACGCAGTTGAAGACGCTGCTGCATGACGTCATCTTCGGCAAGAGCGTGCTGTTGCTGATCGGTGGCCTTTTGATCGGCTACATAGGCGGAGTCGAGGGGACGCAGCCGATCAAGGCGCTGTTCGTTGACCCGTTCAAGGGGGTGCTGGCGCTTTTCCTGCTGGAACTCGGTCTGGTGGCGGGCGCGCATCTTTCCCTCTTGCGGCAGTACGGCGCGCGCGTCGTGCTGATCGGCGTCATCGTGCCGCCCCTGCTTGCCATGTTCGGCTTGGCGCTGGGCGCGCTGCTCGGCCTTTCGACCGGTGGCATCGCCATCCTCGCGACCCTGGCTGCCAGCGCCAGCTATATCGCGGCACCGACCGCCATGCGCATCGCTGTGCCGGAGGGCAATGCCGGGCTTTCCATCACCGTCGCGCTGGGAGTGGCATTCCCGTTCAATATCGTACTGGGTATCCCGTTGTATATCGCCGCCGCAGGCCATGTCGCCGCCTGGATGGCCGGTTAAGGAGCAATCGAACATGTCTTTGAAAAAATATCGCCGGCAGTTGCTGGTCATCATCGCCGAAGCCAGCCTGGAAAAACTGCTGGTCGAGGATGTCATGCGCCTGGGCGCGCACGGCTATACCGTGACCGATGTGCGCGGTAGCGGGGCGAGCGGTACCCGCGAGGGCATCTGGGAGGTCGATCGCACGGTCCGCATGGAGATCCTGTGTGAAGGGACAGTGGCGGATGTCATCGCCGAGGAAGTTATGCGCCGCTATGCGACCAACTACGGTCTGAGCCTGTATTTCACCGAAGTCGATGTGTTGCGACCGGAAAAGTATTGACGGCTGGCGCAATGAAAAAACGGCCCGAATGGGCCGTTTTTGCTAGTGACTGACGGAATACTCAGTTGGTGACGATCTTGGCTTTGGCGCGCAGGTCGCTCAGCACCTTCTCCAGTTGTTCCTGCTGCAGCTTCTTTTGCAGTGCCGGCTTGACCTTGTCGTAAGCCGGCGGTTGTGCCGCACGGGTGTCCTGTAACTTGATCACGTGCCAGCCGAACTGGGTCTGTACCGGGTTGGCGGTGACGGCGCCCTTTTTCAGCGCAACGGTGGCATCGCTGAAGGGCTTGACCATGGTGCCGGGAGAGAACCAGCCGAGGTCGCCGCCGTTCTCCTTGGAGCCGGGATCGCTGGACTTCTCCTTGGCGATCTTGGCGAAGTCACCGCCCTTGCCCAGTTGAGCGATGATGTCGCGGGCTTCGGTTTCGGTGGCGACCAGGATATGGCTGGCCTTGTATTCCTTGTCACCCATTTCCTTCTTCAGTTGCTCATAGGCCGCCTTGGTGCTGGCTTCGCTGACAGGGTTCTTCTTGATGAAGTCGGCGAGGTAGGTGTTGACCAGCAGTTCGCGGCGGCTGAGTTCTTCCTGGGCCAGGTAGTCGGCTTGCTTGTCTAGACCGAGGCGCTGCGCTTCCTGATAGACCAGTTCGCTGCTGATGAGCTTGTCGACGATCATTTGCTTGACGTTGGCGTCGACGGTCTGGCCGCGCGCCGTGGCATCCTTGCTGATGTAATCGTACAGGGATTGCTTGATCGGTTTGCCATTGACGGTGGCGACGCTGTCGGCAGCCAGCGCGGCATGGGCAAAGCCGAATAAGGTCAGTGCCAGTACGGTAGTCTTGATCAGTTTCATGTGGGGTCCTTGAGAAGTGGGCGGATCAGCGGTTCAGGCGACTTCGTCGGTCGCCAGTGCCTGGATGCTGAGTGCGTGAATACGTTGTGGAATCATTCCGGCAAGTGCCTGATATATCAGGCGATGGCGGATTATCGGCGATTTCCCGCAAAATTGCGAGCTGACGATGGTCAGTTTGAAATGGCCGCCCCCGCTGTTGCCCCGATGGCCGACATGCAGCGCGCTTTCGTCTTCCAGCTGGAGTTGGGTGGGGGCCAGTACGGCCAGTTTCTGACGGACTTCGTCGGCCAGTGACAATGTTTCGCTCATGATCAATCCTGCTCGATATCCGGCAGTACCGGCATCGCCGGCAACGTTTTGCGGAAAGGCTTGACGGTGACGTCGGCGTAGACGCCAGCGGTGACATAGGGGTCGGCCTGGGCCCAGGTTCTGGCCGCTTCCAGGCTGGCGAAGGCGGCGATAATCAGGCTGCCGGAGTAACCGGCGCTGCCCGGATCGGCGCTGTCGATGGCAGGGAAGGGGCCGGCCAGCAACAGCCGCGCTTCATCCTGCAGTTGTTGCAAGCGTGCCAGATGGTCGGGCCTCGCGGCCAGACGCTTTTCCAGGCTGTTGGGCGTGTCTTCGGCGATGATGGCGTACCACATGCGTCTTTAATTCCTTTATTCCGGGTCTTTGGCAACGATGTATTTGCTGATCATCAGGCTCTGGCCGACGATGAAGGCGAACATCAGAATCATGGTGCCGAACAGCTTGAAGTTCACCCAGGCTTCAGTCGTGAAGTTGTAGGCGACGATGAGGTTGAGGCAGCCGAGGAAGATGAAGAAGGCGGCCCAGGCATGGTTGAGCTTGTTCCAGATCGGGTCCGGCATGCTGATCTGCTTCTCCATCATGCTGCGAATCAGGTTCTTTTTGAACAGCAGGCTGGCGACTGACAGGCCGATGCCGAACAGCCAGTAGAGCACGGTCGGCTTCCATTTGATGAAGGTTTCGTCATGCAACAACAGCGTGGCGCCGCCGAAGACGACGATGATGATGCCGCTGGCGATCAGCATGTTGTCGACCTTGCCGTGGCGGAATTTGACCCAGCCGATTTGCAACAGCGTGGCGACGATGGCGACAGCGGTGGCGACATAGATGCCGAAGAACTTGAAAGCGGCAAAGAACAGGATGACGGGAAACAGGTCGAACAAGAACTTCATTTGATATCCAGACTGTGAGGTGGTGGCAAAAGCGCACGGGCGGCAGATAGCCATGTGTGAGCAAACGTATTTTGCTATGATTCAGGCTGGGTCACAAGATTCAATATTTCATCCTTGACGAATTATTCCCATATCGATCTGCACAGCCATTCGAATGTCTCGGACGGGCTGCTGTCGCCATCTGCGCTGGTGCAGCATGCGGCGGAGCACGGCCTCAAGATGCTGGCGCTGACCGACCACGACGATACGGCCGGGCTGGCGGAGGCAAGGATAGCGGCAGAGCAGCACGGCATCACGCTGATTCCCGGCGTGGAGATTTCCGTCACCTGGCGTCGGCGTACGGTACATGTGGTCGGCCTGAGAGTGGATGCCACGCACGCCCCCCTGGTCGAAGGCTTGCGACAGATACGGGCCGGTCGCCACACGCGGGCGCAGGGCATGGCCGCCAGTCTGGAAAAGGCCGGGATCGAGGGCAGCCTGGAAGGCGCCTATCGCTATGCCGGCGAAGGCATCATCAGCCGTACGCATTTCGCCCGTTTTCTGATGGAAAATGGTTATGGCAACGAGATGCGCAAGGTGTTCAAGCGCTTTCTGGTCAAGGGTAAGCCGGGTTATGTCGAGCATCACTGGGCCGGTCTGGAAGAAGCGGTTGGCTGGATTCTCGGTGCCGGCGGCGTTGCCGTCATCGCGCACCCGGGCCGCTACGACATGGGACGACCGACCATGCTGGAACTGATGGAGGAGTTCAGGTCATGCGGCGGCAGCGCCATCGAGGTGGTGACCGGCAGCCACACGCCTGACCAGTATCTGGAGTATGCGCGCATCGCCGCGATGTTCGGGTTGCAGGCGTCGCAGGGTTCGGATTATCACGGTCAGGGCCTGAGTTACATGGAAATGGGGCGCTTGCCGGCGTTGCCTGCGAACTGTGTGCCGGTCTGGCAGAATTGGCCAGAAGCCGCATTGCCGGCAGAGGTGCACTGATGGCCCAGTATTTCGTCATCCACCCGGAAAACCCGCAGGCGCGGCTGGTGCATCAGGCCGTGACCATACTGAACAATGGCGGCGTCATCGCTTACCCGACCGACTCGACCTACGCATTGGGTTGCATGCTGGGCAACGTCGACGCACAGCGGCGCATCCGCGACATCCGCGGCGTCGACGAGAATCACCATTTCACGCTGGTCTGCCGCAACCTGGCCGAGATCGGCAACTATGCCCAGGTCAACAACAGCCAGTTCCGCATGCTGAAGGCCAACACGCCGGGTCGCTACACTTTCGTGCTGAAAGCTTCAAGAGAGGTGCCGCGGCGCCTGCAGCATCCGAAGCGCAGCACCATCGGCTTGCGCGTGCCGGACCATACGGTGACGCAGGCGATTCTGGACGAACTGAACCAGCCGCTTCTGAGCATGACACTGCTGCTGCCGGGCGAAAGCGAACCGATGAACGAAGCCTGGGATATCCGCGACCGGCTGGAGCATCAGGTCGATCTGGTGATCGATGCCGGCGCTTGCGTGGCGGAGCCGACCACCGTCATCGATCTGACCGCCGAGAGTCCGCAACTGTTGCGGCTAGGCGCCGGCGATCCGGCACCTTTCGGCCTGGAATGAAACCGCAAACGGAAGCTACATGGAACTGACCCTGATACAGAAAATCGCGATTTACGCACTGCCGGTGATCTTTGCAATCACCGTGCACGAGGCGGCACACGGTTACGCAGCGCGGCGATTCGGCGATATGACCGCCTATCTGCAGGGCCGCATCACGCTCAACCCGCTCAACCACATAGACCCGATCGGTACCATCCTGGTGCCGGCGCTGACCATGATGCTGGGCGGCATCCTGTTCGGCTGGGCGAAACCGGTGCCGGTGGATTTCGGCAAGCTGCGCAATCCCAAGCGCGACATGCTGTGGGTGGCGGCCGCCGGCCCGGCGTCCAACCTGCTCATGGCCTTCATCTGGGCGCTGGTGATGGGCTTTGCTCCGCACGCGCCGGAGTTCTTCGTCACGCCACTGACATTGATGGCGCAGGCCGGCATCATGATCAACGTCGTGCTGCTGGTGCTGAACCTGCTGCCGCTGCCACCGCTGGACGGCGGGCGCATCGCCGTCAGTCTGCTGCCGAATCATCTCGCTTACCGGTTCTCCAAGTTGGAGCGTTACGGCTTCATCATCCTTATCGTACTGCTGTTCACCGGCGTGCTGTCGCAGATCATGATGCCGCTGATTCGGGCGGTCTTGTGGCTGATCGGCATAATCGTTAATTAAATGATGCGTTAATTAAACGATGCGGTTTTCTTCGTATAATCACACTATCTAATCACGGGTATTCAATCACTATGGCAGTTGAGCGCGTTTTATCGGGCATGCGACCTACCGGGAGCCTGCATCTGGGTCATTACCACGGCGTACTGAAAAACTGGGTCAGGTTGCAACACGAGCACGAATGCCTGTTCTTCGTCGCCGACTGGCATGCGTTGACGACGCATTACGACACGCCGGAAGTGATCGAGGAGAGCGTCTGGGAGATGGTCATCGACTGGCTTGCGGCCGGTGTCGACCCGGCGACGGCGACCATCTTCATCCAGTCGCGGGTGCCGGAGCATGCCGAACTGCACACGCTGCTGTCCATGATTACGCCGCTCAGTTGGCTTGAGCGCGTGCCGACCTACAAGGACCAGCAGGAGAAGCTGGCGAGCAAGGACCTCTCGACTTACGGCTTCCTCGGCTATCCCCTGTTGCAAAGCGCCGACATCCTGATCTACAAGGCGACGCAGGTGCCGGTAGGCGAGGATCAGATTCCGCACATCGAATTCACGCGCGAGATCGCCCGCCGCTTCAACCATATCTACGGCAAGGAGCCCGGTTTCGAGGAAAAGGCCGAGGCCGCCATCAAGAAACTGGGCAACAAGCGCGGCGCGCTCTACGAGGAGATGCGCACCGCTTACCAGGAGAGTGGTGACGATGAGGCGCTGGAAGCCGCACGTGCCATGATCGAGGAACAGCAGGGTCTGTCCATCGGCGACAAGGAACGCCTGCTCGGTTATCTGGAGGGCGGCGGCAAGATCATCCTGATCGAGCCTGAATACAAGCTGACGCCGGCTTCCAAGATGCCGGGCCTGGATGGGCAAAAGATGTCCAAGTCCTATAACAATACGATCTCCATGCGCGAGCCGGCGGATGTGGTGGCAAAGAAGATCAAGACCATGCCGACCGACCCTGCGCGTATCCGCCGTACCGACCCGGGTGATCCGGCCAAATGTCCGGTCTGGCAACTGCACGAGGTCTATTCCGACGAGGCGCGCAAGACCTGGGTGCAGAACGGTTGCAAATCGGCCGGCATCGGTTGCATCGAGTGCAAGCAGCCGGTGATCGAGGCGGTGCTGGAGGAATTGAAACCGATTCAGGAACGTGCCGCGCATTACGCCGAAGACCCGACGCTGGTGAAGAATGTCGTCGCCGAGGGCTGCGAGCGTGCGCGCAAGCTGGCGCGCGAGACCATGCGCGAGGTGCGCGAGGCGATGGGGCTGAACTACTCGTGATCGTTCCGGCTTCAGGCGCTCGCGTGCATGGCGAGGTCATCGCGGAACTGCCGCATGACCTCTATATCCCGCCCGATGCGCTGGAAGTCTATCTGGAAGCATTCGAAGGCCCGCTCGACCTGCTCTTGTACCTGATCCGCAGGAACAATCTCGACATCCTCGATATCCCGATGGCGGATCTGACGCGGCAGTACATGGCCTATGTAGAGAAGATGCGCGAACACAAGCTGGAACTGGCGGCGGAGTACCTGCTGATGTCCGCCGTGCTGATCGAGATCAAGTCGCGCATGTTGCTGCCGAGGCATGCGGATATCGAGCAGGAGGAAGACCCGCGCGCCGAACTTGTGCGCCGGCTGATGGAATACGAGGCCATCAAGCTGGCCGCACAGAAGCTGGACGAATGGCCGCAGGTCGGCCAGGAGATCATCGTGGCGCGCGCCTATTACGAGCAGATCGTCGAAACGCAGCCGCCGCCGGTTTCGCTGGAAGACCTGATGGCGGCCTGGAAGTCGGTGCTGGAGCGTGCCGGCCATTTCAGGCATCACCGCATCAGCCGTGAGGAATTGTCGGTGCGGGAGCATATGAGCCAGATCCTGCGCAAGTTGCAGCAGCACCGCATGATGGAGTTCGGCGCGCTGTTCGATGTCGTGAACGACGGCCTGTCCAAACTGGTGGTGTGTTTCCTGGCGATACTTGAACTGGCGCGCGAGGGCTTGGTGCGCATCACGCAGCAGGCGGCCTACAGCCCCATCTATCTGCAGATCAGTCAAACCGATTGATGAGCCACTTGCCATGGACGAACCCAACAACACCCAGGAGATGAAACAGGTACTGGAAGCGGCCTTGCTTACCAGCCCGGAGCCGCTTGCGCTCGACGATCTGCTGAAGTTGTTCGCCGGCCGCATGGAGCGTGCCACGCTGCGCATGCTGTTGGACGAACTGAAGAGCGAATGGCAGCCGGATAGCCTGAAAGCCTCCATGGAACTGGTGCAGGTCGCCAGCGGTTGGCGTTTTCAGGCGCGCAGCACATACGTGCCTTTCCTCGCCCGGCTCAATCCGGAGA
>JAVEWT010000150.1:0-4033 GCA_034004425.1 Methylophilaceae bacterium | reverse complement strand
CTCAACTCGACAAGGACGGCCTGACCATCTCCGAAACCGAGCGCAAGAACAAGGAACGCGACGTATCCAACCTCAAGATCGATTTTCAGCGCAAGCAGCGTGAATTGCGCGAAGACATCAATCTGCGCAAGAACGAGGAGCTCGGTACATTGCAGGATCGCATCAACAAGGCAGTGACCACGGTCGCCGAAACCGAGGGCTATGACCTCATCGTCTACGGTGGCGTGGCTTTCGCCAGCAAGAAAATCGATATTACCGACAAGGTATTGAAAGCACTGGGCAAAAAATAAGGCGTGACGAGTCTGCTGGCCGGTGGAAAGCAAGGGTTATACACTCGGGGAGATCGTTTCCCGCTTGGGTGGTGAGTTGATAGGCGATGCCGGGATCAGGGTGTTCCGGCTGGCCTCTCTTTCGCACGCACAAACCGGCCAGATCAGTTTCGTCAGCAATTCCAGATATTTGACCCAACTCGGCAACACCGCGGCGAGTGCTGTCATCCTCAATCCTGACTGCCGTGACGCGACTGCACTGCCGCGCATCGTCACCGACAACCCTTACGCATATTTCGCAAGACTTTCCGCATTGATGAATCCGTCACCGGCTCATGAGCCGGGCATCCACCCCAGCGCAGTAATTGACCCTACCGCCAGCGTGGCTGAAAGCTGCACCATAGGCGCGCACGTAGTCATCGGCAAAAATGCCAAACTGGCGGATAATGTCGTCATCGGTGCCGGTACGGTCATCGAATCCGGTGCGAGCATAGGGACGGGCAGCCGTATAGCAGCCAACGTGGTCATTTATCATGATTGTGTGATTGGCAAAAACTGCGCCATCGCATCCGGTACAGTGATCGGCGCCGATGGCTTTGGTTACGCTGAAGAGCAGGGGCGCTGGGTCAAAATTCCTCAGGTCGGGCTGGTCGTGATTGAGGACGATGTCGAGATCGGCGCCAATACGACCATTGATCGTGGCGCATTGGATGACACGGTGATCGAGCAGGGCGTGAAGCTCGACAACCTGATCCAGATCGGGCACAACTGCCGCATAGGCGCACATAGCGTGGTTGCCGGCTGTGTCGGCATAGCAGGCAGCGCCCGCATCGGCAAACACTGTAAAATAGGCGGTGCAGCGATGATACTCGGGCACCTCGAGATTGCCGACGGGGTCACGGTCTCTCCTGGCAGCATGATCACCCGCTCACTGGTCAAGGCGGACACATACACGGCATTAATGCCCTTCCAGCCGCACGAACAGTGGTTGAAGACGGCAGCCAACATCCGCCGCCTCGGAGAATTGTCGGAACGAGTGAAGCAACTGGAACAGGCACTTGCCGCTTCCGCTGCATCCAAAAAAGAAAAGTAATCACTTGAGGAATCAACATGGCAGAATCAGCAGATACCAGCATGGATATCCATGAAATACTAAATCACCTTCCTCACCGCTATCCTTTCGTGCTGGTAGATCGCGTGATTTCATATGAGGTCGGCAAGGAAATCACTGCCATCAAGAATGTCACCATCAATGAACCGTTCTTCCCCGGACATTTTCCTTACCACCCGGTGATGCCGGGCGTGCTGATCATCGAGGCGATGGCACAGGCTGCTGCAATCGTGTCGTTCAAGACCATGGACAGCAAGCCGAGCGATGACTCGGTCTACTACTTTGCCGGCATCGACAAGGCGCGTTTCAAAAAGCCGGTGTCACCCGGCGACCAACTGGTACTGAACGTCAAGATCGACCGTATCCTGCGTGGTATCTGGAAGTATTCCGGCACAGCCTCGGTTGACGGAACCGTCGTCGCTGAAGCCGAATTCATGTGCATCCTGAAGGCCATCGAATGATGCATCGCAATGCATAACCCGTCACGGCCGACTCTTTCCGTTTAGAAACTTCTATGTCACAACCACGCATTCACCCAACCGCCATCATTGACCCCAGAGCCGAACTCGACAGCAGCGTCGAGGTCGGCCCCTATACCACCATCGGCCCGGATGTGCGCATCGCTGCAGATACCGTCATCGGCAATCACGTGGTGATCAGCGGTCCGACTACCATCGGCCGCAATAATCGCATTTTTCATGGTTCCTCCCTCGGCGAGGCTCCGCAGGACAAAAAATATGCCGGAGAGCCGACCACCCTGGAAATCGGTGACGGCAATACCATACGCGAATTCTGTACTTTCAATCGGGGTACGGCGCAGGACAAGGGGGTCACCCGGATCGGCAACGACAACTGGATCATGGCCTACGTCCATATCGCGCATGACTGCGACGTCCGCAATCACACCATCCTCGCCAACAATTCCTCGTTGGCAGGACATGTCGACATGCACGATTACGCCATACTCGGCGGTTTCACGCTGGTCCATCAGTTTTGCAAGATCGGCGCTCACGTCATTACCGCCGTAGGTTCGGTCGTGTTCAAGGATATTCCGCCCTATGTGACTGCCGCGGGTTACGATGCCAAGCCGCACGGCATCAACGCCGAAGGCCTGAAGCGACGCGGCTTCTCGGCAGAGACCATGACTCAGATCAAGCGCGCCTATAAAACGTTGTACCGCAATGGCCTGAGCCTGGAAGAAGCCAAAACAGAACTGGCCCTGCAAGCCGAAGCTTGCCCCGACATTCGCTTGATGCTGGATTTCCTGCAGGTCTCCAGCCGCGGCATCGTACGCTAGAAAGCCCGTTTCATGCCGACCATAGGAATTGTTGCTGGAGAAGCTTCAGGCGATCTATTGGGTAGCCATCTGATTCGTGCACTGAAAAAACGCCGGCCGGATCTTGAGTTTGTCGGCATTGCCGGCCCGAAAATGATGGCCGAAGGCGCCAAGACGCTATTCCCGATGGAGCGCCTTTCCGTTCGGGGGTTTGTCGAGGTGATCCGGCATCTGCCGGGACTGCTCAAATTGCGCAAGGAACTTGCGCAACATTTCCTGCAGAACCCGCCGGACCTGTTTGTCGGCATCGATGCACCGGATTTCAATTTCGCGCTTGAGCGCAAACTCAAACGCAACGGCATCAAAACCATCCATTATGTCAGCCCTTCCATCTGGGCCTGGCGCAAGGGCCGCATCAAGAAAATCAAGGCGGCCGTATCCCATATGCTGGCACTGTTTCCGTTCGAGCCGGCTATCTATGAAGCTGAAAATATTCCAGTCAGCTATGTCGGCCACCCGTTAGCCGACATCCTGCCGATGGAATCCAGCATGCAGCAGGCGAGGGAAGACCTCAAGCTGCAGAATGCCAGCCATGTCATCGCCATGCTGCCCGGCAGCCGGCAGAGTGAAGTCAGACAACTGGCTGCACTCTATGTCAGGACCGCGAGGATCATGCTGAAAAAGCAGCCGAACCTGAGGTTCCTGATACCGCTGGTCACCAAGGAAACGCGCGCGATTTTCCAACAGGCGATCTATGATGACGATGCCCAGGATCTGCCTTTGCAAATACTGTTCGGTCATGCGCACCTCGCCATGCAGGCTGCCGATGCCGTGATCGTCGCCTCGGGAACGGCGACGCTGGAAGCAGCGCTGATCAAACGACCGATGGTCATCACCTACCGCATGCCGCGTCTGAGTTGGCTGCTGTTGAAGCGAATGAACTATCTGCCTTATGTCGGCTTGCCCAATATCCTGGCCAACCGCTTTGTCGTGCCGGAACTGTTGCAGCATGACGCCAATCCGGAAAAACTGGCTGAAACCACGCTGCGCCTGATCGAAGACAAAGCGCTGATCGCCGATATTCGCGACGAATTCACGCGCATGCACGAAAGCCTACGGCAGAACACCGAGGAAAAGGCCGCCGATGCCATTCTGGCCTACCTCTGAAGGCATCCGCGCATGCTGATCTGTGGTGTCGACGAGGCAGGCAGGGGGCCGCTGGCAGGAGCCGTCTATGCCGCTGCAGTGATACTCGACCCGATGCACAGCATTGCAGGTCTGGCCGATTCCAAGACACTTTCAGAAAACCGGCGCGAATATTTGGCCGAGGAGATCCGCCAACATGCGCTGGCCTGGGCGATCGCCAGCAGTAGCGTA
>JAVEWT010000149.1:0-4054 GCA_034004425.1 Methylophilaceae bacterium | reverse complement strand
CGGCCAGTGTGACCATACGCGAGATCAGCATCAGCAAGGCACAACTGGTCTGGCCGGACATGGCGCTGCCGGAATTCAATGTGGATGTCGTCATGACTGCCGACAACAAGCCGGAATCCGCGCAGATCGCCACGACCGATGGCAAGGTGAAGATCGATCTGGTGCCTGAGGACGACAGACAACGCATCACCATGAGCGCCCAAAGCTGGACTTTGCCGGTTGGCGTTCCGCTGTTGATCGACAGGTTGGATAGCGAGATGATGCTGGTCGATAAGCGGCTCGATATTCAGCGGTTGGATATCGAGCTGTATGAAGGCAAGGTCAGTACCGGTGCGGTGCTGAACTGGCAGAAGAACTGGGCGCTGGAGGGCAAGCTGAACGTGTCGGGCGTGCAGGTGGCGAAGCCGGTGAGTATGGTCAGTCAATCCACTCAGTTAAGTGGAAAGCTGAGTGGCGATGGTAGCTACAAGGCCTCCACCAAGGAGCCGGCAAAATTGATGGAGCAACTACAGGCGAATTTCAGGTTCAAGGTGCTGGATGGGGTGCTGGATGGGGTCGATCTGGCAAAGGCTGCGACACTGCTTGGCACCAAGGGCGGCATGGACGGACAGACCCGTTTCGATACGCTGACGGGGATGTTGAATGTGGCCGGCAAGCAATACCATCTGCGCAATCTGGATATCGCCTCCGGCCTGCTCAAGGCGACCGGCGATGTCAAGATCAAGCCGAACAAGGAGTTGGGCGGCGAAGTGAAGGTCGAGATCAAGAAGGGCACAACACTGGTTGCTATTCCCTTGCAGGTTACCGGCACCACGGAGAAACCCATGGTGCTGCCGACCAAAGCGGCATTGGCAGGCGCAGCCGCCGGCACCGCTATTCTCGGACCGGGCGTCGGCACCAGCCTCGGCATACAGGCGGCGGACAAATTGAAAGGCCTGTTCGGTAGCGACGAGGACTGAGCGCTGGTTTCAGGCAACCGGTACGGGGTGGCCTCACAGCCCCAGCAAGGCGGGGAGATTGCAAACCGAGTCGATGATTGCATCGGGCTTTACCGGCGAGGCCTCTGTATAGCTTTGCCGGTATTTGCCGGTGCGTACCAGTATGCCCTGCAGGCCTGATTGCTGTGCGCCGCCGACGTCCGAATCGATATCGTCGCCGATCATGGCGACTTCGTCGGCGCTGAGTTGCATATCGTCAAGCGCTGTACGGAAAAAGTCGGGCGATGGCTTGCCGATGATCATGGCCTTGCTGCCGCTCGCATATTCCAGCGCCTCGATGAATCCGCCGATATCCATCTGCAGACCTTGTTCGGTCTGCCAGAAGCGGTTCTTGTGGATGGCGATTAGTTTGGCGCCGCTCATCAGGCAGTTGAACACTTCGTTCAGCATGGCGTAGGTCCAGGCGTTGCCGATATCACCGACGACGATGTATTCCGCCGCCGTGTCCGATTGCCTGAATCCGGCGAAATCACGTTTGACGTCATCTGCCAGCAACAGTCGGCACACCGGGTCCCCCTGTTTCTGCAGGTAACGCAACGCGGCTTGCGGCGCGCTGATAACCTCCGCGGGCGGAATGTCGAAGCCCAGCGATTCGAGCTTGCCGCTGAGCGAGGCGAGCGAGAGCGTGCTGGTGTTGGTGACGAAACGGCAGCGGAGGTGGCTGCTGCGGATGCGGGCGACAGCTTCGGCCGCGCCATCGACCGGCTGCTTGCCGATGTAGAGTACGCCGTCCAGATCGAACAGCATGCCCTTGAGTGTGTTGAATGCATTCATGGTTCGCTCCTTTTCAGGGGATTGAAATGCAGACGGTACCTGCATAACTTGCGCTTGTTTCAAGCAAAAATCAAACCTTCGCTTTGTCGCGCCTCCAATTCCGCCTTCCGGCACCGAAAATGAAAAAGGCGACCATCAGGGTCGCCTTTCGTGATTGCCGTTTGCGCTCAGCTCAGTGCGCGCTGGATGCGATTCAGGGCTTCTTCCAGATTTGCCATCGAGGTGGCAAAGGAGATGCGGAAGTAGCCTTCGGCCCCGAAGGCCGAGCCGGGCACGACGGCGACGCCGACGTTCTCCAGCAGGTATTCAGACAGCGCCATGTCGGTCGGCTCGTTGATCTTGCCGGCCTTGTGCAGGTTGGCGATGGCTTCACGTGCATCGGGGAAGGCGTAGAACGCGCCGCCGGCCTTGATGCATTTCAGGCCGGGCATCTCGTTGAAACGGCGCACGACGAACTCATGGCGCTCGATGAAGGCTTCGACCATGGGCTGGATGCATTCCTGCGGGCCTTCCAGCGCGGCCTGGGCCGCTACCTGGGAAATGGAGGTCGGGTTGGAGGTGGACTGGGACTGCAGGATCTCCATCGCCTTGATGATGTAGGCCGGGCCTGCGGCGTAGCCGATGCGCCAGCCGGTCATGGAGTAGGCCTTGGAGACGCCGTTCAGCACGATGCAGCGGTCCTTCAGTTCCGGCGTGGCGTTGAGGATGTTGTAGAACTTGTTGCCGGTGAGGTTGACGTGTTCGTACATATCGTCGGTGGCGACCAGCACATGCGGGTGCTTCTTCAGCACTTCGCCCAGCGCCTTCAGTTCGTCCAGCGTGTAGACGGAGCCGGTCGGGTTGGACGGCGAGTTGATCATGAACAGCTTGGTCTGCGGCGTGATGGCAGCTTCAAGTTGCTGGGGTTGCAGCTTGAAGTCCTGCTCGATGCCACACTCGATGATGACCGGTTTGGCGCCGGCGACCATGGCTATATCGGCATAGGAGACCCAGTATGGGGCCGGCACGATGACTTCGTCGCCCGGATTTAGGACGGCGAGTGCGAGGTTGAAGATGCATTGCTTGCCGCCGACGCCGACGATGACTTCCTTGTCGGTGTAGTCGAAGCCGTTGTCGCGCTTGAACTTGGCGATGACGGCCTTTTTCAGGCCGGCGATGCCGGCAACCGGAGTGTACTTTGTGAAGCCGCTGTCGATGGCTTTCTTGGCGGCGTCCTTGATGTGTTGCGGTGTGTCGAAATCCGGCTCGCCGGCGCCGAGGCCGATGATGTCACGGCCTTCGGCCTTGAGCCTGGCGGCACGTGCGGTGACGGCCAGGGTGGGTGATTCTTTGATGCTCTGAACGCGCTTGGAGAGTACCAGTTCTGGTTGCGACAAGATCGAAATCCTTGAAAAGGGTTGAAGATGCAAGAAAAAATGTGATTTTACTCACAAATTCAACCCTGCGTAACTGGCAAGCTACCGAAAATCAACAGCTTGACTGGCAGTCCAGCGCCTTGCGGTATTCGGCCGCGACGTTCTTGTTGATGTCGTTCAGTTGCATGCTGATGGCGTAGGCCTCCTGCTGGTTACCCTTGGCAGCAGCCATGAGGCCGATGCGGAACAGGGCATCGGTGTTCTCGGCATCGAGTTCCACCGATTTGCGGTAAGCCTGCTCCGCTTGCTCAAGGCGGCCGAGTTTCTCGGTGGCCAGGCCCAGCTCGTACCAGGCATCGCTGTTGCCGGGTTCGGCCTTGATCCAGCTGCTGGCGATCTTTTCCAGGTCGGGCCAGTCCTCGGTCAGCTGAGGCTTCGCGATCTGCAGGAAGTAGGGCATGGAGTCCGGTTCTATGCCCTCCCAGAAAGCGTCGCCGGTGATCGGGAAGGCGGTCTCGGCCTTACGGTTTTGCAGTTCTGTCAGCCACTCGATCGGTACGGCGTAGAAGTAGGCATCGCGCCCGCCGGTCTTGAAGGTGTTGATGCCGACCAGATTGCCTTTTTCGTCGAACAGACCGCTACCGCTGGCGCCCAGCGTAAAGCGCGCGTTGGTGCGGATGATCTTGCCCTGGTCGAGGGCGTAGAGCGACTTGATGCTGCCGTTGCTGGTGAGCGGCGTCGGCACGCCGCTGGAGTGGCCGATGGACACCACGTTCTGGCCCTTTTCCAGATCGCTGCCGTTGCCGAGGCGCACCGGCTTGACGTCCAGGCCCTCGGTCTTCAGCAGGCAGAGGTCGTGCCAGCGGTTGGCCTGCACCGAGACGATATGATACGAGTCCTCGCCGCGCGATACCCAGGCCTTCTCGG
>JAVEWT010000022.1:0-19432 GCA_034004425.1 Methylophilaceae bacterium | reverse complement strand
TTGTCTTCCACAGGTGAATGCAAGTCCCTCGTCAGATATCCATCTTAAGTCAGTCGCAGACGGGACACATTGGGAGTTTTTCCCGATGCATACAACCGTCGAAGCATGATCAAGAAAACGGACCAATGCCCGTTCGCACAAACACAACTTGCATAAAAAAATCGCCGCCGTAATGAAACTTTCAGGCGCTAGCACTCTCACAACGAGAGTGCTAGAATTGATTCGAAGGAGGAATTCTCAACCTATGAGCAACGCCATGACATTACCGACCATCAGCTCCGCCGATGGGCTTGACCAGTATATTCGGCTGGTCAAATCCTTCCCGATGCTGAGCGCGGAGGATGAATTAGCATTGGCCACCCGCCTGCAGAAAGACAACGATCTGGAAGCGGCGAAGCAGTTGATTCTGTCCCACATGCGCCTGGTCGTCAGCATTGCGCGCGGCTACTCTGGGTACGGCCTGCCGCAGGCCGACCTGATTCAGGAAGGTAATATCGGCCTCATGAAAGCGGTCAGAAAATTCGACCCGCAACGCGGTGTGCGCCTGGTTTCCTTTGCCATGCACTGGATCAAGGCGGAAATCCACGAATACATCGTGCGCAACTGGCGCTTGGTGAAAATCGCCACCACCAAGGCTCAACGCAAGTTGTTCTTCAATCTGCGCAGCATGAAGCAAAGCGCAGGCGCGCTCGACAGCTCCGAAGTTAAGCATATCGCCGACGAACTCAACGTCAAGCCCGAAGAAGTGCTGGAGATGGAAGCACGCATGAACGGTCACGAGATTTCGCTGGAAGGCTATGGCGATAACGATGGCGAAGAGGTTTTCAGCCCGATCGCCTATCTGGAGGATCCGAGTGCCGAACCTTCAACGCTGCTGGCTGACCAGCAAGCCGAACGGCTCGAAATGTCGGGGCTGACAACTGCCATGAACAGCTTGGACGAGCGCAGCCGTCGCATCGTCGAGGCACGCTGGCTGCAGGAGGGCAACGGCGCCACCCTGCACGACTTGGCCGCGGAGTTCGGCGTATCTGCGGAGAGAATCCGTCAGATCGAACAGAAGGCCATGCAGAAGATGCGCTTGTTGCTGAGCGAGAATCGCGGCTGATGATGTAGCATCAGCACAACCAATAAAAAAGGCTGCCAAAGGCAGCCTTTTTTATTGGTTCTATTTTTCACTCGGCATTAGCCGAAGAAAATCACCGACAATGCGCTCAGCCAGGACATGACGATCAATACGATCACAATGGTGAGCGGCAGGTTGTAAAACGTAAAGTAGTCTTTCATCGCACTATCTCGGTTCATTCAGTTGGGTCGATTTTATTCTGATTACCGGTCTGTTTCAAGCGATTGAACGGAATCATTGGATCGTCGTCGTCCATCAGAATCCGCTGTGCCGGGCCATCCATGTCGTCATACTGGCCGTTTTTGATGGCCCAGAGTATGCCGAACGCAGCCAATCCCACAAACACGATGGTCAGGCCGAGCAGAAAAAGAACGGACGACAGTGTCATGCCACCTTGGCCTGTGCCGCGTCTGCTTCAAAATTCAGCGCGTTCTTCATGTGCTGACGCAAGATCTTCAGGTCTGCAACCTGCGCCTGTATGCTCTTTTCCATGCCTTCCAGTTCTTCGATGCGGTCTTCCAGCGTATCAGTCGCTTTGTAGATGCGCTTGATACTTTCCAGCCGACGACGCAACTGCAGCTGATGTTCGCGCACTTGCGACTCCATCGGCGCAATCACCGCTTTCAGCCAGTTCTCGACATCATGGTTGGCGACTTCGTAGACATGGATCACACGACTGGCCAACGTTTCAAAGAACTTTGAAGTCAAGGTCATCTTCTCGTTGGCGATCATGTTCAATGCCGTATTGAACTGCTCCTTGTAGGCGCGCTCCAGCTTTGCTAGTTCCTTCTGATAGCGCAACGTGGAAAATGCGGGTGCATCAGCCTTGCGCAGTCCGTGTTCCTTGGAGAACTTCTCGTACATCGCATCCATCATGTTCTTGATCTCTTCGATCTGCTTGTCGGACTGCAGCATGCGATCCTTCAGGTCGGCGAAGAAACCATCCATGGCGGCGCGGATGCTCTTTGTGAAATTGGCCGCGACCATGGTTTCGCGGGTTTTGACGACGGATTCGCGCACCGCTTTCATACCCAGTAGCGTGAACAGCTGGTTGGTCTGCTGCGAGAAGATACTGCGCAGCGCCTGGAAGCGCTGCAAGCCTTTTTCGAAATTCTCCTTGTCGACCTTGACCTTGCTCATCATGTGCTCGACCACGTCCTCGTTCTTGCCGCGCAGCCCCTTGAGTTCGCCAAGCTGCTCGGCGAGACCCTGCAGGCGGGCATCGAGAATCAGATGAGAATTGTTGATCAGATCTTCGATTTCATTCTGCGTGTTGTCACGCACAATCTCTTTCTTGGAAGGAATGAGCTCCTCGGAGAGGGCCTTCTCCAGTTCAGGCAACCGGCTTTTCACCAGTAATGCATCATCCGAACTGACCTTGGCCAGCAGGGCCTTCTGCGCCGAAATGGGAAAGATCTGCCTGGGGTCGAGACCCAACAGTTCGGCACTGGTATTGACCTGTTTGGTCAATTCGCGCTCGATTTCCACTTCGTTCTTCAATTCGTCCCACAGGCCGTCGATCTTGTTCAGAACGGCCAGACGGCCTTTCTGCTTCCAGCGTGTGCCGCTGATATACTGGCGCCAGACGTCGATCTCGGACTTGGTGACGCCGGTATCGGCTGCCAGAATGAATAGCACGGCATGTGCGTTTGGCAGCATATTGAGCGTCAGCTCGGGCTCGGTGCCGATGGCGTTCAACCCGGGCGTGTCGAGAATGACCAGACCCTGTTCCAGCAAAGGGTGCGGCACGTTGATCATGGCATAGCGCCAGCTCGGCACATCGATGCTGCCGTCGCTGTTGAGCCCCATGGCATCGTCCGGATTGTTCGGATCATATAGACCATAACGTTCGGCCTCTTCCACGCTGACCTTCTTGGTCATGCTGACCTGCTTGAAGGCCTCCGCCATGCTTTCGCTGGAATCGACGTTGAACTCGAACACCTTCCACTCATCCGGATAATTCTTGTATTCGCTGGTTGTCACATCAGACGCACGGGTCTCGATCGGCAGCAACTGCAGACAGGTCGGTTTGGAGGGGTCATACAGCAGTTCGGTCGGGCACATCGTGGTGCGGCCGGCAGAGGAAGGCAACAGTCGTTGACCATAGTCGGCAAAGAAAATGGCGTTGATCAGCTCGGACTTGCCACGCGAAAACTCGGCGACAAAAGCGACGTTCAGTTTATCGTCGCGCAGGCGCTCCAGCAGATGCTGAATGCGCTGGTCGATCTGCCCGTCATTGAGTTCCTGCTCGTTCAGCCAGCTGCGGTAATCGCAGATCGTATCCACCAACGCCTTCCGCCATTCGGCATAGGCTGCAAACTGGTGGGCAAGCTTGTTTTCGGCCATGGTCATCCCTGAATACTTTTTTAGTGAATATCACTTTAGCATGCCGCCAAGAATAGTCAAATTAATCAGCATGCTAATGCATACATTTCATCCAATTTTCAGATGAGCGGAAGATGTCTGCAGATAAACGGCATTATGAATCTGTCCGACCACATTCTGCTATCATTTTGACTTTAAGTTAGCAAAGCCTGCAATGACCGGATTGACCCCGAACTCACCGCGCCCTACCGACATCCGCCTGCACCAGAGTTCCAGACTGCTGGAGATCAGTTTCGACGACGGCAACAGCGCCATGCTCTCCTGCGAGTTTCTGCGCGTCTACTCCCCCTCGGCCGAAGTGCGCGGTCACGGCCCGGGGCAGGAAGTGCTGCAGACCGGAAAAGAAAACGTCAATATCACCGGCATCGAACCGGTCGGCAATTACGCGATCAAGCTGATCTTCTCCGACGGCCACGACACCGGGCTTTACTCCTGGGACTATCTCTACGACCTCGCCAGGAATTATGAGGCGCTGTGGCTTGAATATCTCGGCCGCCTTTCTATGGCCGGTATCCAACGCAAGGAAGCACAATGAACGACAAGAACACCACCCACTTCGGCTTTCAGACCGTGGCCGAAGCCGAAAAGGCAAAAAAAGTCGGCGAGGTCTTCCATTCGGTCGCACG
This sequence comes from Methylophilaceae bacterium, assembly GCA_034004425.1. Classification (GTDB taxonomy): domain Bacteria; phylum Pseudomonadota; class Gammaproteobacteria; order Burkholderiales; family Methylophilaceae; genus UBA6140. The sequence continues at coordinate 15,298 of JAVEWT010000022.1, read as the reverse complement.
CAAATATGACCTGATGAACGACGTCATGTCCTTTGGCATGCACCGTGGCTGGAAGCGTTTTGCAGTCGAGGTCAGCGGAGTCTCCAGAGGCGACCGCGTGCTGGACATCGCCGGCGGTAGCGGCGACCTGTCTCGTCTGTTCGTAAAGAAGGTCGGCAACAGCGGCGAGGTCATCCTGACCGATATCAACGCCTCCATGCTCGCTGTCGGCCGCGACCGCCTGATCGACGATGGCGTGGCCGTACCGGCACTGCAGTGCGATGCGGAAAAGCTGCCCTTTCCGGACCAGCATTTCGATTGCGTCATGGTCGCTTTCGGCCTGCGCAACATGACGCACAAGGAGACCGCCCTGGCCGAGATGCAGCGCGTGCTGAAGGTCGGCGGTCGACTGCTGGTATTGGAGTTCTCCCAGATATGGAAACCGCTGGCGCCGGTCTACGACGCCTATTCATTCAAGCTGCTGCCGCTTATGGGCAAAATCTTCGCCAGGGATGCCGACAGTTACCAGTACCTGGCCGAATCCATCCGCATGCACCCGGATCAGGAAACCCTGAGGCAGATGATGCTGGACGCCGGTTTTGCCAAGGTCGATTATTACAACCTCGCCGCCGGTGCGGTCGCGCTGCACAAGGGCTGGAAGATCTGAAACCATGCTCAAACCCCTGCTGACACGTCTGCTGAATCACCTCGTCAACCAGAACAGCTGGGCCAAGGAACAACTGCAGCCGTTTGGCGGCAAAACCGTCAAGTTCAACATCCCGCCGCTCGGTGCCAACCTGACCATACTGGAAGATGGCGGGCTGGCCATGGCCGGTGAATCTGCGCAGCCTGATGCCAGCATCACAGTGCCGCCGTCGGTCGCACTCCGCTTGCTGGCCAATGACGATGCCGCCTCCACGCTGGCGACGCTGGAAGGCGACACCGAACTGGCCGCCACGTTGGCGAAGGTCTTGCGCGGCATGTCGTGGGAATACGAAGAGGACCTGAGCAGACTCATCGGCGACGTCCCCGCGCATCAGTTGGCCGAGTTCGGCCGCAAGGCCGGCCATGAGATCAGAAGCCAGGGCCTCAATCTGATGCAGATGCTGATCGAATACTGGCAGGAAGAACAGCCCTTGCTCGCCAAGAAGCGCCATGTCGAATCGTTCAACCGTGACGTCGATACGCTGCGCGAGGACAGCGAACGGCTGGAAAAGCGGAGTGAACATCTGCAAAAACAGATAGAAGAGCTGTCGGGAAAAACCAAGTCCACCGGCGCCTGAGCGTCGCCCAATCCACAAGCCAGCAAAGACCTGTCACATGCGCCTGTTCCGTCTGCTCAAAATCCTCGTCGTGACACTACGTTTCGGTCTCGACGAGCTCATCCTGAGCCACTCGCGGCTGCGCCCCCTGCAGCGGCTGCTGCACCTGCTGCTATTCTGGCGCCGGCTGCAACAGTCGCGCGGCGAACGTTTGCGTCTGGCGCTGGAAGCGCTGGGGCCGATCTTCGTCAAGTTCGGGCAGGTGCTCTCCACGCGCCGCGACCTGATTCCACCGGATGTGGCAGAAGAACTTTCCAGACTGCAGGACCGCGTGCCACCTTTCGCCTATGCCGAGGTCGAGCGCATCATCGAAGCCTCGTTCGACCAGCCGTTGCACGAAGTCTTCGGCCAGTTCGAACAAACGCCGGTCGCCAGCGCCTCGGTCGCCCAGGTGCACTTCGCCCATCTGCCGGACGGCCATCCGGTCGCGGTGAAGATCCTGCGCCCGAGCATCGCCGCAGTAATCGAGAAAGACCTGTTGCTGCTGGACACTGCTGCCTGGCTCATGCACAACCTCTGGGATGAGGGCAAACGCCTGAAACCGCGCGAGATTGTCGCCGAATTCGCCCGCCACACCCACGCCGAGCTCGACCTCATGCTGGAAGCCGCCAACTGCAGCCAGTTGAAACGCAATTTCGCCAACAGCCGGCAACTGCTGGTACCGGAAGTGTACTGGGACTGGTGCCGCCAGCAGGTCATGGTGATGGAGCGCATGCAGGGCACGCCGGTGAGCCAGATCGCCACGCTACAGGCCAAGGGCATCGACATCCCGAAACTGGCCAGCGACGGCGTCGAGATATTTTTCACCCAAGTGTTCCGCGACGGCTTCTTTCACGCCGACATGCACCCGGGCAACATCCTGGTGGCAGATGACGGCCGCTACATCGCGCTGGACTTCGGCATCATGGGTACGCTGAACGAGGTCGACAAGGAATACCTGGCCCGCAATTTCCTCGCCTTCTTCCGCCGCGACTACCGCGAAGTCGCCAGGGCGCACGTCGAATCCGGCTGGGTGCCGGCCGATACGCCGATCGATGAGTTCGAGACCGCCATCCGCGCTGTCTGCGAACCGATCTTCGACAAGCCGCTGAAGGAGATCTCCTTCGGCCGCACGTTGCTGAGCCTGTTCCAGATGGCGCGCCGCTTCGGCGTCATCATCCAGCCTCAACTAATTATGTTGCAAAAAACCCTGCTCAACATCGAAGGCCTGGGACGTGAACTCGACCCGGATCTCGATCTGTGGAAAACCGCGCGCCCCTACCTCGAACGCTGGATGTCGGAACAACTGGGCTGGCGAAGCGTGGTGCAGAACATACGGTCCGAACTGCCCTACTGGGGCAAGATCCTGCCGCAAGTGCCGCGCCTGTTGCAGCAGCAGTTGCAGAAAAGCCATGACAACCCGCTGCATGAGGAGCTGCGCCTGCTGATCCGGGAACAACAGAGACAGACGCGCTGGCTGCGCCTCATCGGCTTGACGCTGGCCGGCCTGCTGGCTTGGCAACTGGCCCGGCATTTTCTGTTCTAGGCAGCGAAACAGGCCGTTGCACAGGGCGGCTGATTTGCTAGAATCTAGCACCCGAGAGTGCACGCCAGTCGCTGCCATGAGCCTCGCGCCGGCAGCAGCCTGCCTCCCGGATTTTGGCAGCTTTATTTCGTGACAATAACGGCGGCAAAGGAACCAACGTGCTCATTGGCTTCGTGATCATCTACCTCGTCATCTCCATCGGTATTGGCGTCTATGGCGCCACCAAGGTGCACAACTCTCGCGATTACGTGACTGCCGGTCGTAGTTTGCCGCTGCCCATGGTCATGGCGATGGTGTTCGCCACCTGGTTCGGCGCCGAGACGGTGCTCGGGATACCTGCCACCTTCCTCGACGAAGACCTCGGCGGCCTGATCTCCGATCCCTTCGGCGCCTCGCTCTGCCTCGTCCTGTTCGGCCTGTTTTTCGCACGCCCGCTCTACCGCATGAACCTGCTGACCATCGGTGACTTCTATCGCAGCAAATACAACCGCTTCGTCGAAGTCATGGTCGCCATCGCCATCGCCCTCTCCTACCTCGGCTGGGTCGCAGCCCAGGTCACGGCGCTGGGTCTGGTGTTCAGCGTACTGTCGGACGGCACTATCACGCAGACCCAGGGCGTCATCATCGGCGCGACTGTCGTCCTCATCTATACGCTGTACGGCGGCATGTGGTCGGTGGCGCTGACCACCTTCGTGCAGATGATCGTCATCGTGCTCGGCCTGCTCTGGATCGGCTGGCTGGTATCGGACATGACCGGCGGCATCGCGCCGGTCATCAGCCACGCGCACGAGGCCGGCAAATTCAACTTCTGGCCCGAACTGAACAGCATCGCCATGCTGGCTTTCCTTGCCGGGCTGCTGACCATGGGTTTCGGCTCGATCCCGCAGCAGGACGTCTTCCAGCGCGCCAATGCCTCGAAGAACGAGAACATCGCCGCCTGGGGCTCCATCGGCGGCGGCATCGCCTATTTCCTGTTTGCCGCCGTGCCGCTGTTTCTCGCCTACTCCGCCACGCTGATCGACCCGGCCAAGGTCGCCGCGTTGCTGACCGCAGGCAATGCGGAACACATCCTGCCCAGTCTCGTCATCGACCATTTACCCTTGTACGCCCAGGTCATCTTCTATGGCGCGCTGCTTTCGGTCATCATGAGTACCGCATCCGGCACACTGCTGGCGCCATCGGTCACTATTTCCGAAAACATCCTGAAAGGCATGTTCGGCCGCATGAGCGACGCCCACTTTCTGCGCATGATGCGTATCGTCGTCGTGCTGTTCACCATCGGCGTGACAGCTTATGCGCTGTGGGCGGTCGGCAAGGATACCGGCATCCATCACATGGTCGAGAACGCCTACAAGGTGACGCTGGTGATGGCGTTTACGCCGCTGGTTGCCGGCATTTACTGGAAGCGCGCCAGCGGCCAGGGCGCGGTCTTTGCCATCCTGCTGGGTCTTTTGACCTGGATACCGCTGGAGATTGTTGCGCCGGAGGGCGATATTCCGCCGCAATTCGCCGGTTTCATCATGAGCGTCATCGGCATGGTGGCGGGTTCATTGCTGCCTGACCTGCCCTGGCTGAAGAAGGCGCATCACCGCCACAAGCACGCTGGCTAATAAATTAGCGCTGGCAGCGACGGCAGTAAAAAGTCGAGCGCTGCCCCAACCGGATCGATTGAATCGGGGTCGCACAGACCTTGCACGGTGCGTCCGTGCGGCCGTAAACGAAATATTCCTGCTGGAAATAACCGGGGTTGCCGTCGGCACCGAAGAAATCGCGCAAACTGCTGCCGCCCGCCTTTAGCGCATCCTGCAGGGTAGCCTTGATCTCAGCGACCAGTTTCTCGCAGCGGTTCCGGCTGACCTTGTTCGCTGCCGTGCGCGGATCGATACCGGCGCGGAACAGCGATTCACTGGCGTAGATGTTGCCTACTCCGACCACCAGATGACTGTCCATGATCGCGTTCTTGATCGGCGCACTCTTGTTGCGCAACTGCCGGTAGAGCCAGTCGCCGCTGAAGCTGTCATCGAGCGGCTCCGGTCCCAGCACCTTCAGCAGCGTGTGCTCTTCCGGCGCCTGACCGGCCCACAGCACGGCACCGAAGCGGCGCGGATCGCGCAGCCGTAACACCTGGCCGTCAGCGAAATGCAGGTCGAAATGATCGTGCTTCTGCGGTGGCTCGTCGCGCTCAAGCAGGCAGATACGGCCGGACATGCCGAGATGCAACAGCAGGGTACCCGGCGCGAAGCGCGCCAGAATGTATTTGCCGCGGCGGCCGAGTTCGAGCAGCGGCTGGTTTTGCAGGGTTTCGGGAAGATGCGCCGGGATCGGCCAGCGCAGGGAGGCGTTTCTGACAACGACCTGACTGACCGTCTGTCCGAGCAGCGGGAGCAGGCCCCGCCGCGTCGTTTCCACTTCCGGCAATTCGGGCATGATGCCGAATCACTCCTCCTTGGGGATGTTCACCGGCGGATTCAGCATGGCGAATCCGATGTCGTTGGCATAGCGATAGATGATTCCCTCGTCGGGACGACCGAGCATCAGATCCGGCGCTTCCTGCAGCTTGTCGAAATGCACCTTGCCACCGCCTTGCAGTTTGACCTCGAATGAGGGATACGTGGCCTTGTGGTCCGGCTTGTACGGTTCGACCGACTTGGCAGACGACTGCAGCCATGCCAGATCCAGCCACTCGTTCATCTCGTCCTGCTTGGGTCTGGCATTCTCGGCAGAGACCTTCCACTTGCCGTCCTGCAAGTCGACATTCAAGCGGATGTCTTCCCATTGCTCCAGACGGGAGAAATCAAAGCCGGCGATCTTCTCGGTCGGCTTCAGCGGCTTCTTGTCGATCAATTCCACCACCTGAGTGGCGGCCGTCTCGCTGTAAGTCGGGTCCAGCATGTAAACGGCATTCTGATGTGCGACATACTGCTCGCTGCTCACCGGATTGTAGGTACCGAACAGGAACTCATGGTCATCCAGTTTGAGCTTGAGTTTGGGCTGATCGAGGCCGTACTTGGCCAGATCGGTCGTCGGGAATTTCTGTGCACTGACCGCCGCCACGATCGACATGATGCGCTGTACCGTCGGTTGATCAGCGCGCGCCTTGTAAGGCTGGGTCAGATGCCAGTAACCATCGATCTTTTCGAAGCTGACCGGCGCCCTGGTCGGAAACTCGATCTGCACGCGCGAGATATCCGCCAGTTTCAGGCCGGATATTTCATGCAGTTTGGGGCCTTCCGCTTCAGGCTGCGGACGCAGGTAGAGGAAAGTGACGATGCCTGCTATCAACAACAGCAGCCCGAGATTGATCAACCAACGCTTAATCATGCTTTACGACGCTTCCACCAGATCAAGACACCTGCCACCAGCAAGCCGATAGGCAGCACCAGACGGAACCCGAAGAAGATCAGCATGGTCAGGAACCGGTTCCATGGATCGCTCGGAATCACCACGTTCACATCCTTCAGCGGCTTGGGCAGGATGGTGATGAGGTCATCGTCGCCGGCCAGCCAGTTGACGACATTGATACCGAAATCGAGGTTGCCGCCGTTGCCGACAAAGGTATTGGCCAGGAAGTTACCGTTGCCGATGACGACGACGCGCTGGCCCTTCTTGCCATACTCGCGCTCAAGCGCTACGGCGATGTTGATCGGGCCCGGGATATCGGTCTTGCTGTCGAAAGTGACCTTGGTATTGGCGTCGACCTTGCCGGTTTCCAGCCAGCCGTTGGGCGCGACCTCGACCAGGCGGCTGACTTTCCAGCCATACTCGAACGAGTCGGTCGCGTCGATCATGCGTGCTTCCGGGAACAGGGTGCGCAACATGAAGTTCTTGGTGATGGCGTGCTCGCCATAGGTGTTGGCGAACGCCACCTTGGGGTCGGCGCCGTACTGCGAGGACGACAGATCGATGACCACGCCCGGGGTGATCTGCAAGCCCAGATATTCGGCCAGCGGCTCCAGACCGCGCAGGTTCTCGTCATCCAGCAACCACAGCAGGTTGCCGCCCTTTTCGACATAATCCTTGATCTTGGCGACCTCGATCTCGCTGATATCGACCTGCGGGCTGGCGATGACCAGCATGGCGCCGTTGCTCGGCACCTCGGGCGCCAGCGTCAGGTCCGGATTGGCCAACTTGAAACCCTTCTTCTCCAACTGCGCGCCGAACTCGCCGATATCGTGGTTCTTCAAACCGAGCAGATTGCGTTCGCCATGACCGTCGAGATACATCACTGCGCGGTCGCGGCTGCGCGACAGACGCACCAACAGATTGGTCATGTCCTGTTCGACATACGGCGGGATCAGGCGATCCTCGCGTTGCTGATACTCGACAATCACTTCGCCTTCGGCGCGGATGCCGGCATCCTGCGCCAGCTTCGGCTCTTCGGCCGGATTGATGAACTCGAACGTGATGTCCGGCTTGGTGCGCTGATAGCGCGCGATGAAGTCGTTGATCGCCTTGCGATAGGCATCGTCCTGCGAAACGAACACGCGCATGTTGACCGGACCGTCCATCTGCTTGAGGACATTGATACTGCCCTCGGTCAAAGTGTTGCGCGTGCTGTGCGTGATGTCTTGGGAGTAGCTGTATTCGCGCGACAGGAAACCGAGCAGGAACACCAGAATCAGGAACAGCAAAACAAAGAAACTGTTTTGCACCATCAGCTGTAAACGTAATTTACGGTTTGTTTTCATAATCTATCTGTTCCAATCAGCCGCGCAGACGGTCTGCATCGAGGCGGCGGATCGTCAAGGTCAGGAAGGTAATAATAAACAGGATGAAGTAGGCAAAATCCTTGGTGTCCAGCAGCCCGCGCGAGAACGGCTCGAAATGGCGCATCAGTGAGAGATAGGCCATAGTGCTGGTCGGATCGCCAGCGAGGAAGTGATCCAGAATCAGCAGCGCGAACAGCGCAACGAAAGTGATGATGCCGGCCACCACCGGCTGATGCGTCAGGCTGGAGACATAGATGCCGAGCGCCGAGAAACTGGCGACCAGCAGCCAAAGTCCCAGCACATTGGAAAAGATGTAGCCGAAATCGAGATCGGTCCACAGGTGCATGGAGGACATCATGGCCGCCATGAACAGGATGATGATACTGAGGAAGCCGACCAGGCCGAGGAACTTGCCGATGACGATCTCGGTGATCGACAGCGGCGCACTGAACAGGAAGGGCAGCGTGTTCTGGCGGCGCTCTTCGCTGATCAGGCGCATGGAAAGCAGCGGCACGGCGAACAGCATGACGAACGAAGCGATGCCAAACACGTTCTGGCCGACAAAGGCAGTGATGCCGATTCGCTGCTCGGGACGCATGGCGCCGGACATGGTCTGGAAATACTGATCGACACCGATCAGGAAGAAGGTGCCGAAAACGAATTGCAGCAAGGCCAGAATCACCCAGCCCATGGGCGAGGAGAACAGGCTCTTCAGCTCTTTTCTAACGATATTGAAAATCATGGGGTGCAACCTCTATTGAATGCGTCGGGTAATCATCGCGCCCGTCAGGCGGCTTCTTGATAGGTCAGCTGGACGAACACATCTTCCAGGCTGGTCTGATCGGGATTGATCTGGTGCAGCCCCCAGCCATTGCTGACGGCAGCCTGTACCAGCGCCTCGGCCGGCGACTGTCCTTCGCTGAAACGCACGCGCAGCAGGCCGGGGTTGACCGTCTCGACATCGACCACGCCCTCGATCGCCAGCAAGGCTTCGGCTGCCGGCGGATTGTGCAGGCCGACAAGCAGTTTGTTGACGCTGCGTTGCTGCTTCAGCACATCGATACCGCCGCTGAACACCAGCTTGCCCTGATGAATGATCTGTACGTGATCGCAGACCATTTCGACCTCCGGCAGGATGTGAGTGGACAGGATGACGCTGTGTTCACCGCCCAGCTCCTTGATCAGCGCACGGATGTCACGGATCTGGATCGGGTCGAGGCCGACGGTCGGCTCGTCGAGGATAACGACCATGGGGTTGTGGATGATGGCCTGCGCGATGCCGACCCGTTGCTGGTAACCCTTGGACAGGTTCTCGATCAGGCGCTTGCTCATCTCGGTCAGGCCGCAACGCTCCTTGGCGCGCTCGACCGCTTTCTTCACATGCCCCCGCTTGACGCCGTGCAGTCGCGCAGCCACGGACAGGAACTCGTCGACGGTCAATTCACGATAAAGCGGCGGCGTCTCCGGCAAATAGCCGATCAAGGCCTTGGCTTCCTTCGGCTTCTCGATCATGTCGATACCGCAAATCTTGATGCCGCCGGCACTGGGAGCGAGGTTACCCGTGATCATCTTCATGGTGGTGGACTTGCCGGCGCCGTTCGGACCGAGGAAACCCAGGACTTCGCCCTTGCTCAGATTGAAACTGACATCGCTGACCGCCTCGCGGCCACCATAGACCCGGGTCAGGTGACTTGCCTCAACAGTTACTGTACTCATATGCTCGCTACATCCAGTCGGAGAGAAATTGTGGCTAATGATTTGAGGGTGCTAAATTAAGAAAACGCCTGACATGTGTCAAGCGTTAGTCGAAATTCGCAGCAGGTAGAGTCCGGCCACATGCGCAAAGTTCTGGCTGGAAAAGTTCTGCCCAAAAAGCTATAGTCAGACTTCATTATGGATGAACTTGTAACTGCTGTCACGGACAAAGCATCAACCCTCTCAATCCGGTTTTTACCTTCGAGCGACCCAATGATTTCTACCTCCCCGACGCGCCGTTTAATCTCGCTGACTGCTTTTGCGGCAGCCTTGGCGCTTATCGCCCCTATCGCTCAATCGACAGAAAAGGATACGACCGGTACGCCCGTCCAACCCCAGGTTCAGGCTACGACAGAGCAGCCGGCACTGACTGCCGATTTCATATATAAGTATCTGGTCGGTGAAGTCGCCGGTCAGCGCGGCGAACTCGCCCTCGCCAGCAACCTGTTCCTCGAACTCGCCAAAACAAGCCGTGACGCCAGACTGGCGGAACGCGCGACCAAGGCAGCCGTCTATGGCAACAACCCGCTGGTCGCCATACAGGCGGTCAGCCTGTGGTCCGAACTCGACCCGGATTCTGTCGACGCCCAGCAGACCACGGTGCAGATGCTGGTCAGCACCGGCCGCCTGGCCGAAACCGAGCCCTATCTGGTCAAATTGCTGGAAAAGGAAGATACGCGCGCCAACGGCTTTCTCTATCTGCACAGCCTGTTCGCCAGACAGAACGACAAGCAGGCCGTGCTCGAACTGGTGGAGCGGCTGGCCGCCAAATACCCGGCGTTGCCCGAATCGCACTTCGCCATCGCACAGGCAGCTTGGGATGCCGGCAACAACACACTGGCGCTGGAGCAACTTAAAACCGCCGACAAACTGCGCCCGGGCTGGGAGCTGGTCGCCCTGCTGCAAGGCCAGGTGCTGTTCGTCCAATCACCACAATCAGCCGTCGACTATTACCGCGCATTCCTGAAGAAATATCCGGACGCGAACGAGACCCGCCTTTCGTTCGCCCGCCTGCTGGTCAACCAGAAGCGCTTCGATGAAGCCCGCAACGAGTTCGTCAAACTGGCCTCCACTTCTGCCGACAACCCAGAGATTCTGGTCGTGGTCGGCCTGCTGTCCTTTCAATCCGGCAGCCACAAAGAGGCCGAGGATTACCTGCTGAAAGCGCTGAATTCCGAGTATCCGGACAAGGACCAGGTCTATCTCTACCTCGGCCACAACGCGGAAAAACAGAACCGGGACCAGCAGGCGCTGGAATGGTACGAGAAGATCCAGCCGGGCGAACGTTTCCTCGATGCGAAACTCAACATCGCCTACGTCACCAGCCGCATGCAAGGCACGGATGCCGGCATCGCACTCCTGAAGTCGCTGGACGGCCTGCACAGCGAGCAGCAGGCTACCGTCAACCAGGCCATCGCCAGCCTGCTGACCCAGGCCAAACGCGACGCCGAGGCCTACGCCATTCTGGAAGAAACCGTCAAAACCCTGCCCAACACGCCGGACCTGATCTACGACTACGCCATGGCGGCGGAACGCATGAAGAAACTCGACGTCATGGAGCACGAGCTGCGCAAGCTGATCAAGCTGAAACCGGATTATGCGGCTGCCTACAATGCGCTCGGTTACTCCTTTGCCGACCGCAACATCAACCTGCAGGAAGCCTACAGCCTGATCGAAAAAGCGCTGCTGCTGCGCCCCAACGACCACTACATCATGGACAGCATGGGTTGGGTCTATTACCGCATGGGCAGCCTGGACAAGGCACTGGATTACCTGCAACGCGCCTACCAGACCCAGACAGACCCCGAGATCGCCGCCCATCTGGGCGAAGTACTCTGGCAACAGGGCAAGCGCGACGAGGCGATCAAGACTTGGGAAGAGGCCCTGCAATCGCACCCTGACAACCAGATCCTGCTGGACACCAGCAAGCGTTTCCTGCGTTAAGTCATGCGGCTCCCCTGCGCTCGCTGGCTGCTCATGCTCGGCCTGCTGCTGCTCGGTGGCTGTGCCAGCCTGCAGCCTGCCGCCGAAAGTCCGCTGCCGATCCCGACCGGCAATCCGGCCGAACTCAACCGCATCCACCTGACGCAACTCGCCGGCATAGAACAGTTCTACCTGCAGGCACGCATCGGCATCCAGGCCAACGGCAAGGGTTCATCCGGCAGCACGCGCTGGCGCCACGATCAACGAGGCAACGACATCTCCATGCTGTCGCCGGTCGGCGGCACGGTCGCCAAGATCATCACCAGCAGCGCGGGCGTCACGCTGACCACCAATGACGGCAAAGTGCTGCAGGCCGACGACGCCGAATCCCTGACACAGGAACATCTGGGCTGGCGCCTGCCGCTGCGGGGGCTACCGGACTGGGCGCTGGGCCGGCCCAACGGCCCGCTCTACGAAGAAATGCATTGGGACAGCATCGGCCGCATCACCAGGCTGAAACAGGACGGCTGGGAGATCGAATATCCGGAATACATGGAGGCCGGCGGCTACCGCCTGCCCAAGCGCATCAACCTGCGCAGCCGCAACCTCACCATCAAGCTCGTCATCGAACGCTGGGACGAACTCGGCGCCGCCGCCAACCATGCCCACAATTAGCCAGAATCTCACGCAAGCCCATGTCGCCAACTGACACATTTCAGTCCTTCCCCGCCCCAGCCAAGATCAACCTGTTCCTGCATGTCACCGGTCGCCGCGAGGACGGCTACCATACGCTACAGACCGTGTTCCGCCTGCTCGATTTTCATGACACGCTGCAAATCCGCGTCACCGCCGACGGCAGCATCGCCCGCGTTTCCGGCAACGATCTGGTCGCGCCAGAAGACGATCTGGTGATCCGCGCGGCAAGACTGTTGCAACAACACACACAATGCCGGCTCGGCGCCGAGATCGGCGTGGAAAAGCGTATCCCGATGGGCGGCGGTCTAGGCGGCGGTAGCTCCGATGCCGCCACCACGCTGTTGGCGCTGAATCATCTGTGGCAACTCGGTCTCGACCGCGATGAACTGCAACGGCTGGGCGTCAAGCTCGGCGCCGATGTGCCCGTCTTCATTTTCGGCCGGAACGCCTGGGCCGAAGGCATAGGCGAGGAACTGCAGGCCGTCAGTCTGGAGGCCAGGCACTATCTGGTGCTGACACCAGCCGTGCATGTCTCCACCGCAGAAATTTTTAACAGTAGGGAATTGACAAGAAACACGAATCCCACGACAATAGCGGCCTTTTCCAGAGAGGCAAATTCTGGTCGGTTGTACAGCGGCACGTTGCACAACGATCTCGAGTCTGTCGTTTTCGGACATTACCCTGCAGTAGCAGCTTGCATGAAATGGTTGAGCAGTTTCGCTCCCACCCGCATGAGTGGCTCCGGTGCATCGGTCTTTGCCGAATTCACATCACTGGACGAAGCAAGAAAAATTTTCGACATGATGCCGGCCGAAATCGCCGGAACCAAGGTTTCAGGTTTTACGGCATCGAGTCTGGAACGCCATCCGCTCCAAGCGTTGGCATGAAGAAAAGTTAGCAGTACCGATTTAATTGGGGAGTCGCCAAGCTGGTTAAGGCACCGGATTTTGATTCCGGCATGCGAAGGTTCGAATCCTTCCTCCCCAGCCAAAACTTAAGCGTGTAATTGTTTTACACGCTTTTATTTTTTCAAAAGGGAATCCACTGTGGCCAATGGCGACATGATGGTATTTACTGGCAACGCCAATCCCCGGCTTGCCGCAGAAGTTGTCAGCCACCTCGGCATCAGCCTCGGCCGCGCGACCGTAGACCGTTTCAGCGACGGTGAAGTCATGGTCGAACTGATGGACAACGTGCGCGGCAAGGATGTCTTCGTTCTGCAACCCACCTGCATGCCGACCAATGACAACCTGATGGAAGTCATGGTCATGGTCGATGCGTTGCGTCGCTCCTCGGCCGGCCGCATCACCGCCGCCATTCCCTATTTCGGTTATTCCCGCCAGGACAGACGCCCGCGTTCCGCCCGCGTCGCCATCACGGCCAAGGTCGTCGCCAACATGCTGACCATCGTCGGCGTCAACCGCGTGCTGACCATGGACCTGCACTCCGACCAGATTCAGGGCTTCTTCGATATTCCGGTCGACAACATCTACGCCACACCGTTGCTGCTGAGCGACCTGTGGCGTTGCAATTACGACAACCTGGTCGTGGTCTCGCCGGACGTCGGTGGCGTGGTTCGTGCCCGCGCCGCTGCCAAGCAACTGAATTCCGATCTGGCGATCATCGACAAGCGCCGCCCCAAGCCGAATGTCGCCAAGGTCATGAACATCATCGGCGACGTCGCCGACCGCACCTGCGTCATCATGGATGACATGGTCGACACCGCCAACACCCTGTGCGAAGCCGCGGCTGCACTGAAGGCGCAAGGCGCCGTGAAAGTGGTCGCCTACTGTACGCACCCGGTGCTTTCCGGCGCAGCGGTCGAGCGTATCAGCGCTTCCGAGTTGGACGAACTGGTGGTCACCAACACTATCCCGTTGCGCGCCGATGCCGCCGCCTGCAAGAAGATCCGTCAGGTCAGCGCCGCCGAGCTGCTGGCAGAGACCATCCGCCGCATCAGCAACGAGGATTCCGTCAGCTCCCTGTTCATGGAGTAATGACACAAGTTTCGACCGGGATACAAAAGTAAACCGGTCACAACCCTGCTATCTGGTCGCGGGTAGCAGTTATTTAGGAGTAGTAAAAATGGAAATCATCGTCCAAGCAAAAAAACGCGAAAGCAAAGGTACGGGTGCGAGCCGCCGCCTGCGTCGCGCTGGCACTGTGCCAGGTATCGTCTATGGTGGCGGCAAGGATGCCGTCAGCCTTGAGTTCGATCACAAGAACCTGTTCCTGCAGTTCCGCCACGAAGCATTCCATGCGTCCATCCTGACGCTGGATGTCGAAGGCAAGAAGGAATCCGTGCTGCTGCGCGATTACCAACTGCACCCGGTTCGCAACACCATCCAGCACATCGACTTCCAGCGCGTCAGCGCCACCGAGAAGATCCACGTGAAGGTGCCGTTGCACTTCATCAACGAAGATGTAGCCCCTGGCGTCAAACTCGGCGGCGGCCTGGTCACCCACATCCTGACCGAAGCCGATGTCAGCTGCCTGGCCAAGGACCTGCCGGAATTCATCGAAGTGGATCTGGCCAACCTGGAAGCCGGCCACTCCATCCACCTGTCCGAAATCAAGCTGCCCAAGGGCGTTGAGTTCGTGCAGCTGGCGCACGGTGATGACACCGCAGTCGTCTCCATCGCCAAGCCGCGTGGCGGCAGCGCTGCGGATGAAGAAGCCGCTGAAGCTCCAGAAGCTCCGGCAGCCGAGTAATCTCCGCTGGTGGACTGAAAAACGCGCGTTTTGGGCAACCAAAACGCGCGTAATCATTTATGGCTAATCATTCCGGTATTCAATTATTCGTCGGTCTGGGCAACCCGGGTGCCCAGTACGAAGCCACGCGCCACAACGCCGGTTTCTGGTGGATAGACCAGATCGCGGCGGAAAATGCCTGCCGCCTAAACCACGAATCCAAATTCCTTGGTGATGCGGGACGTTTCAAATCCGCAGACCATGAAGCCTGGCTGCTGAAGCCGGCCACCTTCATGAACAAGAGCGGCCGCGCCGTCGCAGCGCTGGCCAATTTCTACAAGATCCCGCCCGAAGCCATCCTGGTCATCCATGACGAACTGGATCTGCCGGCCGGCAGCATCAAGCTGAAAAAAGGCGGCGGCCACGGCGGCCACAACGGCCTCAAGGACATCGTCGCCTGCCTCGGCAGCAACGACTTCTGGCGCCTGCGCATCGGCATCGATCATCCGGGCGACCGAAACGCCGTGGTCAACTACGTGCTGAATGCGCCCATGAAGGAAGAGCAGCGCACGATCGACGAAGCCATCGACAAAAGTACTGCGATATTGCCAGCCCTGCTGGAAGGGAGCATGGAATCAGCCATGCTGAAATTGCACACCAGGACCGATTAACCGGTCCCAACCAATGAATCGAGAGCA
>JAVEWT010000021.1:0-19508 GCA_034004425.1 Methylophilaceae bacterium | reverse complement strand
TGTTCACCGAGCCGGACCTTGCCCGCCGCGATGACGATGCCCTGCTTGCGGCAGCGATTGAACGCAACAGCCCGGTGGTGTTACCGGTTTTTATCCAATCATTTGGGGATAAACGCCAGATCATGCCCCCTTTGGCCCCGATTGCCGAACATGCTGCGGGCTTGGGCCAACCGCATCTGAAAGTAGATCATGATGGCGTCGTTCGTAGCACCTATCTGCTGGAACAGGTCAACGGGCAAACGCTGCAGCAATTCAGCACGGTCTTACTCGATATCGGCAGCGCAAATTCAAACGCTCAGGTATTGCCCGTTACGCATCCGGCAAACGCCAATTCATCGCTTCGGCAACAGGGCCACATAATGATTCCCTATGCCGGCCCAGTCGGGCATTTTGAACGCATTTCCAGTATCGACGTGATACGCGGTGTTCTACCCGATGGCACGTTCAGCAATAAATATGTATTGATAGGTGCAACGGCAACCAGTGTCGGCGACCAATATGCCACACCGACCACGCATGATTCCGCACTCATGCCCGGCGTGGAGATACTCGCCAATATCACCGATGCCATGTTGCAGGGCATCACTCTCCGGCCGGCCAGCAACATGCAAAATGCCAGTTTCAACTTGCTCTTCGTCGGTATCGCGCTGATTGGATTCTTGTTGCTGAGTCCATTCTACGCGCTGCTGTTGACCATATTTCTGGCCCTGGCATCCGTCTTCAGCACATTTTTCCTCGCTGGCTTTGCAGGAATACTTTTCGCGCCGGCAGCCGGCATCCTGGGATTGATCTCAATCTATCCGCTATGGAGCTGGCACCGGCTGAATACCGTCAGCCGATTTCTGATGGTGGAATACGAGTCGCTGCAACGGGGTCAGCACATTCCGTTCGCTGCGGAAAAACCGCTATTCCGCGATTTCCTCAATCGACGCATAGCTGCGCTGGAAGGCGCACGGCAACAACTTCAGAATCTGCATCAATTTGTTGTCACCAGCCTGGAAAGGCTGCCGTATCCGACCATCATCTGCGACACCTCCGGCCTGATCCGCTTCGCCAATCAGTCGGCAGCACAACATTTCGACATAGGCGACACCGAGCTTTTGCTGAACCGGTATCTGCCTGCCCTGATGGCCGATGTAAAACCTGACGAGCATGAGCCGCCTCTGATTTCGCATGAACTTATTACAAAAGCCCCTTCCACAGTAGAAGGTGAAGCCAGGGACAGCAAGGGGCGGGATCTTATCCTGAAATGTGTCTCCATCACGAAAACAGAAAATCTACATTCCGGCTGGATTCTCAGTTTGATCGACATCAGCGATTTACGCCAGGCAGAAAGAGACCGGGAAGAGGCCTTTCGTTTCATTACGCATGACATCCGGGCACCGCTGTCGTCCATCATCGCCCTGCTGGAATTGAATCGCCTGCAAAGCACGAAACCGGACGACCCGCTGATGACGCAGCTGGAACATTACGCCGATAATGCATTGGAACTCGCTGACGATTTCATGCATCTATCGCGCGCGAAATCCACCGAATACCACATGGAAGAGACCGACCTGTGCGACTTGCTGACAGAAGTGTCTGACGAAGCATGGGCATCTTGCCGCATGCGCAACATTTGTCTGAACACGACACTTATCAAGACCCCGGCTTACGCCATGGTAGACCGGCTTCAGTTCAAGCGCGCCATCACCAACCTGATCAGCAACGCCATCAAGTTCAGCCCGAATGGCGCGGAAATCACCTGCAGCATTTCCGGCAAGAATAATGATTGGGACATTGCCGTCATCGATCACGGCATCGGCATCCCGCCTGAACTGCAAGCCGGTATATTCGACCCATTCAACCGCATGCATGCAACAAGCCACCCCGGCATCAAAGGCACAGGCCTGGGCCTTGCGATTGTGCAGACCATCGTAAAACGGCATGGAGGCAACATTGAAGTGCAGAGCAAACCCGGCTCAGGTAGCGCCTTCCATATACTTATACCGGTTTTTGTTCCCGCAAATCAGGATAACACCGACGCAGAACAAACTGCTGATGCAATATAGTCACTGTTTCAACTTGCTACGCAATCATTGAATGCAGATGACTGACATCATCCGTCATAAAAAACGGGGTTCAGTGTAATTCACTGAACCCCGTTTTCATTTACAACGTCTGCCGGCTTACTGCCGGATCAGGTAATCAAACGCACCCAGTGCCGCCCGCGCGCCATCGCCGACCGCGATAACGATCTGCTTATAGGGGACAGTAGTCACATCGCCCGCAGCAAACACGCCCGGCATCGAAGTCATGTTGTGGTTGTCCACCTCGATCTCGCCGTACTTGCTTAAGCTTACCGTGTCCTTCAGCCAGTCGGTGTTGGGTACCAAGCCGATCTGCACGAAGACGCCGGCCAGTTCGACATGACGCGAAGCGCCGGTCGCACGGTCGGTATAGGTGAGGCCGTTGACCTTGCCACCCGCGCCCGTGATCTCGGTAGTCTGCGCCTGGCAGATGACCTCGATGTTGGGCAGGCTGTTCAGCTTCTTCTGCAGCACGGCGTCGGCGCGCAATTGCTCGCCGAACTCGATCAGCGTGACGTGAGCAACGAAGCCGGCGAGGTCGATGGCGGCCTCGACACCGGAGTTGCCGCCGCCCACTACCGCCACCTTCTGGCCCTTGAACAACGGGCCGTCACAGTGCGGGCAATAGGCCACGCCGTGTCCGCGGTATTCCTTTTCGCCCGGCACGTTGAGTTCGCGCCAGCGCGCACCGGTAGCGAGGATGACAGCCTTGCTGTTCAGCACGGCGCCGTTGGTGAGCTTGACCTCAATGCGGTCGTCTTTCTTCACCAGCTGCTCGGCACGCTGCAGGTTCATGATGTCGACTTCATAGCTCTTGACGTGCTCTTCCAGCGCCATCACCAGCTTGGGACCTTCGGTCTCCTTGACCGAGATGAAATTCTCGATGGCGAGCGTATCCATGACCTGACCACCGAAGCGCTCGGCGACGATACCGGTACGGATACCCTTGCGCGCGGCGTAGATGGCGGCCGACGCGCCGGCCGGACCACCGCCGACGATAAGGACGTCGAACGGCTCCTTGGCATTCAGTTTCTCGGCTTCGCGCGCCACGCTGCGGGTGTCGATACGAGCCAGGAACTGCTCCAGCTCCATGCGGCCCTGGTCGAAATGCTCGCCGTTCAGGTAGACGGTCGGCACCGCCATGATCTGGCGCTGGTCGACTTCAGCCTGGAACAGCGCGCCGTCGATCATGGTGTGAGTGATGCCGGGGTTATAGAGCGCCATCAGGTTGAGCGCCTGCACCACGTCCGGGCAGTTATGGCAGGACAGGGAGATATAGGTCTCGAAGTGGTATTCGCCCTCGATGCCGCGGATCTGCTCCAGCGTCTCTTCGCTCGCCTTGGGCGGATGGCCGCCGGCCTGCAACAGCGCCAGCACCAGCGAGGTGAATTCGTGGCCCATGGGGATGCCGGCAAAGCGCACGCGTGCGGTCTCACCCGGACGGCCGACACTGAAGGATGGACGGCGTGCGTCAGTGCCGTCCTCGTTCAGGCTGATCTTGGGCGACAGCGCGGCGATCTCGTGCAGCAGCTCGCGCATCTCCTGCGCCTTGGGGCTGGCATCGAGACTGGCGACCAGTTCGATCGGCTGCTTCAGATTATCGAAATAGGCCTTTAACTGATTCTGGATATTGGTATCGAGCATGGGTTTCCCTCTACATGGATTTTCACTGCAAAACGGTCGCGCGTGGCGACCGCTTCACGCTGAAAACCCGCCCGGGACCAAGCCCGGGGAATTTTCATGATGCAATTACTGGGTTTCAGCGAAGAGGGCCGGCAGGCAGACCCGCCAGCCCCCCATGATTGCCGTAACGGCCTTAGATCTTGCCGACCAGGTCGAGGCTAGGAGCGATGGTTGCAGCGCCTTCGTTCCACTTGGCCGGGCAGACTTGACCCGGGTGTTCAGCCACGTACTTGGCAGCCTTGACCTTGCGCAGGGTTTCCTTGACGTCGCGGGCGATGGCGTTGTCGTGGACTTCCATGGTCTTGATCACGCCTTCCGGATTGATGACGAAAGTACCGCGCAGTGCCAGACCTTCTTCATCGATGTGCACGCCGAAAGCACGGGTCAGCTGGTGAGTCGGGTCGCCGACCAGCGGGAACTTGGCCTTGCCGACGGCCGGGGAAGTCTCGTGCCAAACCTTGTGGGAGAAGTGCGTATCGGTGGTCACGATATAAACTTCTGCGCCCAGCTTCTGGAATTCGGCGTAGTTGTCTGCAGCATCTTCAACTTCTGTCGGGCAGTTGAAAGTGAAGGCAGCCGGCATGAAAATGACGACGGACCACTTGCCCTTCAGGTTGGCTTCGGTCACTTCGATGAATTGACCGTTATGGAAAGCCTGCGCCTTGAACGGTTGAACCTGGGTATTGATAAGAGATGACATGTTGCCTCCTTGTTGGTTGGTTGATAATTGGAACAGACCCTATTCTAATGACGTTGCAACTATAAACAAAATTGATTATTTATACTGAATCAATAAACAAAATCTATTGGTACCGGGCTATCGCCCATATTGATAAAAACAATTTGGCACCATCGCTATGCCAATCCAGTATAGCGTTATGATGATTAAAATTCGGTGACAAGGTTCCATCCGCCACGCAATCAGACAGGTTACACCCATGGAAATCACACAGCAAACCGCAGCAAATCAAACACCCGCATCGAACTGGTTCGGGGCGTTTCGCGCCCATGCCGGCGAGCATCGCATCACGGCTTTAGGCTTCGGTGTCGCGCTGCTGACCATTCTCATCCTGCTGATTCAGAGCCTGATCCAGGCATTCTCCGGCGAGATCAATCTGGCCCTGCGCTATGCCATGCTGGGTGGGCTCGCCGGGTTCGCTGCCACCGCCCTCGGCGCCTTACCGGCACTTGCTCTGCGCGGCATCCCGCAAAAGATCGAGGACTCCATGCTCGGCCTCGCCGCCGGCATGATGCTGGCCGCCAGCGCCTTCTCTCTGCTGTTGCCCGGGCTGGAAGCAGGAGAGGCGCTGTTGGACGCGAAACTGCCGGCCGCGCTGGTCGTGGTGTTCGGCATGGCGCTCGGCGTACTGCTGATGCTGGGGCTGGATGAATTCACGCCGCACGAACACGAGAAGAACGGCCCCTGCGGTCCCGGCCATGAGCGCTGCGGTCGGGTCTGGCTGTTCATCTTCGCCATCGCCCTGCACAACCTGCCGGAAGGCATGGCCATCGGCGTCAGCATGTCGCAGGCGGATTTGTCGGTAGGCCTGCCGTTGACCACTGCCATCGCGCTGCAGGACATCCCGGAAGGCCTGGCCGTGGCGCTGGCCATGCGCAGCGCCGGCTTCACGGCCGGCAAGGCGGTGCTGGTGGCTGCGCTCAGCGGCCTGCTGGAACCGGTCGGCGCTTTCCTCGGCGTCGGCCTTTCAAGCGGCTTCGCCCTTGCCTACCCGATCGGTCTTGGTCTGGCCGCCGGCGCCATGATCTTTGTCGTTTCGCACGAAGTGATTCCGGAAACCCACCGTAACGGTCACCAGACCCCGGCCACGCTGGGCCTGATGGCCGGCTTCATCGTCATGATGGTGCTGGATACCGGCCTCGGTTGAGGTCGGCGTCAGAGATTCAGAACCAGAGATCCTGCTGTTTCGGTCCGGCTGCCCCACCCTGTGAGCGCAGCCAGCGTTCCAGCACTGCCAGCACATGGCGGAACTCCTGCTCGCTCAGGGGGCGACCAGCCTCGATCTGATGCCATTTGGCCAGGCAGCCGCGACAGCAGCAGGCGGTCGCGTGCTGCGCGACGAACACCGGATGACCGCGGAATGGCGTCTGTTTGCCGTCGTTCGGGATTTCGGCGGGCGCCAGCCGCTTGCGAATGAAATCCTCGGCATGCAGCATGACCAGCGGCAAGCCCTTGTCCTGCAGATAGGCCAGATCCTTGCCGCGCAGGCGAAAGCCGCGGCGGAACGCCGATTTGTTCAATGCCGCAAACAGTTCATCCAGTTCTCTCACGAGGCTCACCTCATTGCAGCTGGCTCAGCTCCAGCTTGCGCAGCTTGGGCGCGAATCTGGCCGTAACGCCGACCACGCCCAGCGTCATCAAACCGCCGAACACGACCGACGGCACCAGGCCCAGCAGTCGTGCGGCCAGGCCGGATTCGAAGGCGCCCAGCTCGTTGGAGGAGCCGATGAAGATACCGTTGATGGCCGAAACACGGCCGCGCATGTGGTCCGGCGTCACCAGTTGGAAGATGGTGGCGCGCAACACCACCGAGATGCCGTCGCAGATGCCGGCAAGCAACAGCATGAAAGCGGCGAACCAGAAACTGCTGCTGAGTGCGAAGATAATGATACAGATGCCGAAGCCGGCCACCGCGCCCAGCAACCAGCGGCCGGCGTGCAGGTCTATCGGGTTGCGCGCAAGATAAAGCCCGGTGATGACGGCGCCGATAGCCGGCGCCGCACGCAGGATGCCCAGTCCCTCCGGCCCGTAATCGAACACCTCCTGCACAAAGACCGGCAGCAGCGCCACCGCGCCGCCGAACAGCACGGCGAACATATCCAGACACTGGGCGCCGAACAGCACCTGATTACCGTAAACAAAGCGCAAGCCCTCGCCGATGCTGCGGAACACCGGCGCACTGTCGGCGGGCGGCGGTTCCTCCACCTTCAACATGAACAGCGCAACGGCGGCACCGAGACACAAGAGCATGGCGACCGCATAGGCCGTCGTCGTGCCGGAGAACCCCACCAACAATCCACCGGCTGCCGGCCCTGCGACCATGCCGAACTGTATCATCGAACTGCCGAAACCGGCCGCCTTGGCATACTGGCTACGCGGCAGCACCAGCGCGAACAGGGCGCCATAGCTTGGCGCGATGAACGCCCGGGCAAAACCGGTGACGGCCGTCACTCCATAGATCCACATCGCCGCATCGCCATGCAGCCAGCCGCGCGATACCGCCACCAGCGTCAGGGCCATGCAGAAAAGTATCAGCGCCGACATGACGCCGAACAGACGGCGCGAATAGTGATCGATGGCATAGCCGGCAAACAGGGCGGAAGCGAAATAGGGCACCACCTCGGCCAAGCCGACCAAGCCTAACGCCAGCGGGTCGCGCGTCAGCTGATAGATGTGCCAGCCGACCACTACCGCCATGATCTGATAGGCAAGCACCAGCTGCACGCGAAAGGCGAGCAACTGCAGGAACTTGCGATTGAGATGCGGAGGCAATGGCATGGATCGTGAAAAATCGGAAAGAGGCTGAATGATAGCGGTAAAATAGTCGCGTTAGTGCAGTGAATAAGGCAGTAGGTCTGATATGACAGGCTGATGAGTCGTCGTTGACCCAGTGCGACTCTGCCGATATAGATTGGGCGCACTAACCCTTTCCCTGCCCTTTTCCAGCACCTTCACAGCCACCGCCTTGTCGGCCTCAGTTTGATAAGATGAACGGCATGTCCGCCCGCCCCCATCTTTTCCACTGGTTGCTGGCCTTGCTCTGCCTGTTGCCCGCAGTTCCGTCCGCCAATGCCGAAAATCACAGTGCCGGGGAAAACCATATCACCGTCTACCTGACCGTGGACTGGGAGGGTTGGTCGCTCGATGAGGAAAACCTGCAGACCATGCGCGACTTTCGTGCACGCCACCCGCAGATCCCCATGCTGCACCTGCTGAACCCGGCGTACTACCTGCGGCCGGGCGCGGATGCAAAGGAAATTACGGCACAGATCCGCTCGACACTGCTGCCGGGCGACACCGTCGGCCTGCACCTGCACGGCTGGAAGACGCTGATGCAGGCCTGCCAACTGCCCTACCGCACGACGCCATCCTTCGCCGATACCGACGAGTCCTGCCCCGGCAAGGAATGCGGCTATACCGTCAGCCTGGAATTCGCCTACAACGAAGCTGAACTCACAGCCCTGCTCGCCTGTAGCAACGAAGTGCTGCAACAACATGGCTTCGAGCGCCCGCACCATTTCCGCGCCGGCGGCTGGCAGTTCGGCCCCAAACTGGCGGCCGCGCTGCGAAAGAACGGTTTCAATTGGGACAGCTCGCGCATCGACGCCAGCCTGCTGCTACCCAAATGGCGCGAGGACAGCGGCATGGTAAAACTGTTGCGGCAGCTGCATGCAGACGCCAGCATCTACGACCAGCCGCGTGAACTGCTGCCAGGGCTTATGCAATTCCCCAACAACGCCGGCCTCATGGATTACACCAGCACGGAACAACTGCTGACCATTTTCCGGCAGCTGCTGGATGCAAAAAAGCCGGTGATGGTCACCGGCTTTCATCAGGAAACCGCTTTCGTCTATCTGGACGATCTGGAAGCGGCCATCCGCGCCATGCAGTCCATGGCTGCCGAGCGTGGTGTCCGGCTGGAATGGGGCCGCTACGACTGAGCGTCCAGCCGCTTTAATATGGCCTGCAGCTCGGCGCGCGGATCGGCATAGTCCTCGTATTGGCGGTCGGTGCGGCGGTACCAGTAGCGGCTGTTCCATTCGTCGCCCTCGATCTTGTGCAGAACTGCGTGTATCCAGTGCGCCAACAGGTGGTTTGAATCCTGTGCGATATGATGAGCGCCATGCCAATCATCGTTCAAGGCCAGATTGACGGCTGCTTTCAGGGTTTGCATTTCAGTCGAGTTCTCACGCATGCCTGCTTCCCGGGTAACACATAAATAAAAACGGCCTGTGGATTTTACCCCACAGGCCGTTTTAACGAATTTTGTGTAACTCGATACTTTAAGACTTAAGTCCGGGACTTAAACCTTTTGTATGTTGGATGCTTGCTTGCCCTTGGGGCCTTCGGTCACATCGAAACTTACACGCTCGTTTTCCTTCAAGCTCTTGTAGCCAGTGTCTACAATTGCGGAGAAGTGTGCGAAAAGATCATCGCCACCGTCATCTGGGGTAATAAAACCAAAACCTTTGGAGTCATTGAACCACTTTACGCTACCTGTTGCCATTTGTACTTCCTTACTAAAAATTGGGAGGCACCCTGAAAGTTTGCTTGTTCAAGAACCCGACGGTATTACCAGCAGAAAATCGAAAACCAAACGCCTAGTGAGCGTTATACTGACATGCTTGACGGCCGTCAACATTTATTTTCACAAGATTCCCGTTTATTTTCCGTCATTTAGCGCAGAAGGACTGATTCTTCGCCAAAAGTGGCGTTGTAAAACACGACAATCTGTGAGCGATCAAAGATCTTCGCCGAGAAAACCCCCGCTCTGATGCGCCCAAAGCGCAGCGTAAAGTCCACCGTTCTTCAACAGGGTCTGGTGGTCGCCTTCTTCGACGATGCGGCCTTCATCCAGCACGATCAGCCGGTCCATGGCGGCGATGGTGGAAAGCCGGTGGGCGATGGCAACCACGGTCTTGCCTTCCATCAACCTGTACAGACTGCCCTGAATGGCGGCCTCCACTTCCGAATCGAGCGCGCTGGTCGCCTCATCCAGCAACAGGATGGGGGCATCCTTCAGCATCACGCGCGCGATGGCGATACGCTGGCGCTGTCCGCCAGAGAGCTTGACGCCGCGTTCGCCGACATGGGCGTCATAGCCCTTGCGACCCTTGGGATCGCTCAGGGTCTGGATGAAGGCATCAGCCTCGGCCCGTTTCGCCGCCTGCAGCATATCCGCCTCGCTCGCCTCCGGCCGGCCGTAGAGGATGTTCTCCCGCACCGAGCGATGCAGCAGCGACGTGTCCTGCGTCACCATGCCGATATTGGCGCGCAAACTGTTCTGCGTGACCTTTGAGATATCGGTGCCGTCGATCAGAATGCGGCCGCCCTCGACATCGAAAAAGCGCAGCAGCAGATTGACGATGGTCGATTTGCCGGCGCCGGAGCGCCCGACCAGCCCGACTTTCTCGCCCGGCCGGATATTCAGGTTGAACCCCTCCAGTATCCTGCGCTGGCCGCCGTAAGAGAAATCCACCGCTTCGAAGCGTATCTCGCCGCGGCTGACACGCAGGTCCGGCGCGTCCGGTGCATCTACCACCTTGTGCGGCAGCGACAACGTATTGACGCCGTCCTGTACGGTGCCGACCTGCTCGAACAGCGAGGTCATCTCCCACATGACCCAGTGCGAGATACCGTTGAGGCGCAAGGCCATCGCCGTCACCGCCGCGATGCCGCCGACGCCGATATCGCCCTTGGTCCACAACCAAAGCCCGATGCCGCAGCTGCTGATGATGAGCAGCATGCTGAGGATGTGATTGACGACTTCGACCGCCGTCACCAGCCGCATCTGCCGGTGTACCACTTGCAGGAACTCCTGCATGGCGGATTTGGCATAGCCGGCCTCGCGCCCGGCATGCGAGAACAGCTTGACCGTGGCGATGTTGGTGTAGGCATCCGTGATGCGGCCGGTCATCAGCGAGCGCGCATCGGCCTGCGACTGTGATACGCGCCCCAGCCGCGGCACGAAATAGCTGAGCGAGGCGATGTACAAAACGAGCCAGCACAGGAACGGCAGGATCATCCACAGATGGAAACTGCCGACGATCAGCACCAGCGTGATGAAGTAGATGCTGACGAAGACCAGGATGTCGGCCAGGATGAACCACATGTCGCGCACTGCCAGCGCTGTCTGCATGACCTTGGCGGCGACGCGGCCGGCGAACTCGTCCTGATAGAAGCTCATGCTCTGGCCCAGCATCAGGCGGTGGAAGTTCCAGCGCAGGCGCATGGGAAAATTGCCGGCCAGTGCCTGATGCTTGATGAAACTCTGCAGGCCGATGAGAATGGGGCTCAGCAACAGGATGGCCGCCAACAACAGTAACATGTCGCCTTCCTGCTGCCAGAGCTGGGCCGGCGGAATATCGGTCAGCCAATCCACGACCTTGCCCATCATGGCGAACAGCAGCGCCTCGAAAGCGCCGATGGCGGCGGTCAGCAGCGTCATCAGCGCCAGGTGCACGCGCAAGCCCTGCGTGCCGGCCCAGACGAACGCCCAGAAGCGGTGCGGCGGCGCTTTCAGCGCCGTTTCCGGAAACGGGTAGAGCAGTTTTTCGAACCAACGATACATGGGCCGGCTTTTACAAATCAGGGACAGAACGGCTATTTTCGCTCAAGCCGGCGCTCGACGCGAATATCGGCGGACTTTATTTGCGCAACTTTATTTGATGGCGGAGGTTGAGCCTCGGCCCCGAGTTTGGCAACATAGCAGCCATGCAAAAATCTCGTGGAAACGCCATGCCGTTCAAAACCGCCTGCCTGATCCCGCTATTGCTGGCACTCAGCGCCTGCAGCAGCGTCGAAAAATACAACCCGTTCAGCGAAGAGAAGCCTGCCGAAGTCTACAAACCGGCCAACGCCACGGAGTATCTGTGTGAAGGCAACAAACGCTTCTTCGTGCGCCAGCTGACCAAGGAAAACGCCGTCTGGCTGATCTATCCGGAGCGCGAAGTGCGGCTGGAAGCGGTCGGCGAAGGCAGCCAGCGCTACAGCAACGGTGTCGCCATGCTGGACATCGGCGTCGAAAGCGCCAGCCTGACCGACGGCCCCGCCATCAACTACAGCAACTGCAAGGCGGTCGGCACAACACGCTGAACCCGCTGCAAGACGTCGCCGCCGGCCGACAAAACCTGCGCAGCGTTGGCCCTGTCCGTTCCACACATCCACCACAACCAGCTGATTCAAAATCCGTTTTCACCTCTGGCCCGTTTGTTGCAAGACATGAATCATGCGCCCGCCATCGGGCGATGATTTCAACCACAGCAACAGGAGTTCAGATGAAACCCATCTACAAAATCATGGCAGCACTGCTGCTTCTCAGCTTCCTCAGCGGTTGCTCCGGCATGTCCAAACGACAACAGAACGCGGCGGCGGGTGCGGCCATCGGCGGTGTCGCCGGCGCCGTCCTGACCGGCGGCAGTGCGCTCGGCACGGTCGGCGGCGCCGCCATCGGCGGCGTCATCGGTCACGGCGTCGACAGCCTCGGCAAGTGATTTGTCGCCTCCCGGCGACGATGCAAGCCATTGATGCAAAAAGGGAAGCGGGCAACCGCTTCCCTTTTGTCCCTTCATGGCGACACTATTGCTTTCAATGCCCCGGTTTTTCAATACGCCCCCGCTGTTCTGCCGCTTCTCAGTGCTCGACCCGCTCGATGCCCAGCAGCTTGAGGATGTATTTTTCGTAGATCGGCTCAGAATTGCCGCGCTTCATCTTATAGATGAAATATTTCTCGAAGGCGATTTTCGCCAGATGCACCCATTTGCCCTTGCTGTACCAGTTCAGGTTGCGCGGCGGAATCTGCGGCAGAGCGACGAACACGGCGCCGGTATTGCCCATGTCGGCGAGACAGATGGCGTTCCAGGTCGCCTTGCTTTCGGCCGGTTTTCCCGCCAGCTCGGCCATGATGTTGTCGACGATGGCGGTCACCATCGTTTCGATCATGTAGCCGGTCTTGGGCGCGCCGGTCGGCACCGGCGTCGCCTCCACCGGCGGAATGGCGACGCAGACGCCGGCCGAATAGATGTTCGGGTATTTCACGCTGCGCTGATGCGCGTCGATCAGCACGAAACCGCGCGGATTGCACAGCCCTTCGACCGCCGCCACGGCATCGACGCCCTTGAACGCCGGCAGCATCATGCTGTACTTGAACGGCAACTCGTGTTCCTTTTTCGGCAATCCTTCGTCATCCATTTCCGTCACATACATCTTGCCGGCCTCGACCCTGGTCACCTTGGCGTTGGTGATCCACTTGATGTCATTGTGGCGGAAATCGCTCTCCAGCATGGATTTGGAATCGCCGACACCGCCCAGCCCCATGTGGCCGATGTAGGGTTCGCTGGTGACGAAGGTCATCGGCACCCGGTTGCGCAGCTTGCGCTTGCGCAGGTCGCGGTTGACGATGAAGGCGAATTCGTAGGCCGGGCCGAAACAGGAGGCGCCGGCCATGGCGCCGATGACGACCGGTCCCGGCTCCTGCAACAGGTCCTGATAATGGCTCCAGGCCTGTTCGGCATGGTCGACCGTGCAGATCGAGCGGGTATGGCCTTCCGGCCCGGCGCCCGGCACCTCGTCGAAAGCCAGCTTGGGGCCGGTGGTGATGACCAGGTAGTCGTACGGCAAGGCGCTGTCATCGGCCAGATGCAGCACATTGTTTTCCGCATCGATGCGCTGTACGCGCTGCGCGATGAAACCGATGCCCTTCTTCTCCAGATACGGCTTGATCTGGAACGTGATGTCCTTGCGCTTGCGCCAACCCACCGCCAGCCAGGGATTGGACGGCACGAACTGGAAATAGTCGACGGCGTTGACCACCGTCACGCGGTGCGACGGGTCCAGTTTCGCTCTCAACTCGTAAGCCGCCGGCATACCGCCCGTGCCTGCGCCCATGATGACTATATGCGCCATGTTGCTTCCCTTTCCTTGAGGCGGCTGCCGGCTAGTGGCCTGCCAGCATGTCGCGGTTGAAAATATTCAGCACTTCCTCATCCAGCTTGCCGGCCAGTGCCGCCAGCCGGATCTGGTTCAGCACCTGATTCACCTTTGCCTGCATCAGCGCCAGTTCAGCACTGGCGACATCGTTCTCGGCGTTGATCACGTCCAGCGTCGTGCGGTCGCCGACCTGATGTCCCAGCGTGGTCGCATCGAGTCGCAAGCGGCTGGCCTCCAGCGCCTGCGTCAGCGCCTGCAGGCGACCGCTACCAGCCTTGAGATTTAACCAGGTGGCGCGAATCGCCTGCGCCGCCTGCTGGCGTGCCAGTGCCACTTCTGCATCGGCCTTGTCCGCCAGCTGCACGGCCTCCTCCTCGCGGGCGCTACGGTAGCCGCCGGTGTACAAGGGCACTGAAACCTGCAGGCCTATCATGCCGCTGGTCTGCGCGTTGCTGGCCGAACCGAAATCGCCGCTGCCGCTGATGTAATCGCGCCCGGCCTGGGCGATGGCGTCGAGCTTGACGGAGGACTCCAGCGCGTATTTTTTCGCCTCCTGTCGCGCCAGATCGCCGGCGATGGCTTTCATGCGGATGTCGAAATTGCCGCCTTCCGCATCGGCCAGCCACTGTTCCAGCGGTGTTTGCAGCAGGCTGTCGCTGACCCGCTGCGGCAGCAGTGCCGACAGCTGTTCCGGCGCGTAGCCGGTGGTGTCGGCCAGGATGTTGCGCCGGGTCTCGAGCTCCATCTGCGCATAAAGGACCTGCGCCTCTACCGCCGCCAGCCGCGCCTCGGATTCGTGGGTGTCGGTGATCGGCGTGGCGCCGAGCTGGAAGCGGTCGCGCATCTCGACTGCCAGCTTCTGCATGGCCTGCTGCTGCTGTTGCAGCACGCGCAACGACTCCTGTGCCAGCGCCAGATCGAAATAGCGTTCGGCCACGCCCAGCATCAGCGACTGCCGGGTCGCACCCCATTCGAGATCGGACTGATCGGCCGACATCAGCAGTTGCTGCTGCTGCGCACGGCGCTTGGGGTCGTAAAGCGGCTGGGTCGCCGTCAGCGCCCAGTTGTGCGTCGTGCCGCTGTTGACCGAGGTGCTGAAGGCGATGTCCTCCGACTGGCCGAAACCCGGCCCGGCGAAATAGGCGCCGCGCGTGTCGCTATTGTCGCGGCCGTAACCGGCGCCGGCATTCAGCGTCAGATTGGGACGCCAGAGCGCGGCCGCCTGTTTCTGCCGCGGCGCCGTCACGCCATGGCCGGCTTCCGCCACGGCGTAGGCGCGATCGTTGCCGACGGCGCCCTGCCAGGCCTGCAACAGGTCGATCGCCTGCGCCTGGGCGGCCTGGCTCGCCAGCAGAAGACAGGCACTGATCGTCACGGCATGGATGCGCATGTCGGTCTGCCTAGTTGCCGGCCTGAAAGCCCAGCTTGCGCATGATGGCTTCCATCAGGCACCAGCGGGTGAAGCCGCTTTGCAGCAGATTGGCGCCGACGAACAGCGTGAACGCGAGGAACCACTCGCTGACGAAAATCGGGCTGGAAGGCGCGCCCAGCGCCACAGTCAGCAGAATGAACACGCCTGCGATGATACGTACGACTTGCCAGGAATTCATGGTGTTACCTCCTTCAATGTTGAACAATCGCCTGCAGACGGTTTCTGTAGGCCACGAAGTACAAAATGGGAATCACCACCAGCGTCAGCACGGTGGAGACGAGGATGCCGAAGATCAGCGCGATCGCCAGCCCGTTGAAGATCGGGTCGTCGAGGATGAACATGGCGCCGAGCATGGCCGCCAGCGCGGTGAGCACGATGGGCTGAGCGCGCGTGATGGCGGATTGCACGATGGCGCGCTCGAACGGCATGCCCTCGCGCACCTGCAGATTGATGAAATCGACCAGCAGGATGGAGTTGCGCACGATGATGCCGGCCAGCGCGATCATGCCGATCATGCTGGTCGCCGTGAACTGCGCGCCGAACAGCGCGTGGCCCGGCATGACGCCGATGATGGTGAGCGGGATCGGCGCCATGATGATGAGCGGCGTCAGATAGGAACCGAACTGCGCTACCACCAGCAGATAGATCAGGATTAGGCCGACGGCGTAGGCCGCGCCCATGTCGCGGAAAGTCTCGTAGGTGATCTGCCATTCGCCGTCCCACTTGATGGCGTAATGCCGGTAGGTATCCTCCGGCTGGCGGATGAAATATTCCTCCAGCGGCTGACCGTTGGGTGCGACCAGCTTGCCAATGTCGTGGCGCATGGCAAACATGCCATACAGCGGGCTGTCGAGCTTGCCGGCCATGTCGCCGACCACCATGGTCAAGGGCAGCAGATCCTTGTGGAAGATCGGCTCCTGCCTTGTGGTAGGCGTGACATCCACCAGTTCGCGGACAGGCACCAGTCGACCATCGGCGGAACGCACCGTGAGCTGCAACAGGCTGTCGAATTCGCCGTGCCGCTCCGGCGGCAACAACAGCTGGATAGCCGTCGGATACTTGCTCTGATCGTGCAGATAAGTGATCTCATCGCCGTTGAGGCCAGCCCGCAGCGTAGTGACCACCGCCTCCTGCGAGATGCCGAGCATGGCCGCCTTGCGCCGGTCGACGGTCAGATTCAGCTTGGGCGCCTCGACGATGGTGCTGTCGTCGACATCGACCACGTTTTCGGTCTGCTCGAACACGGCACGCACCGCCTTCGCCACCTGATGTCGGCCCTCGGCGTCAGGACCGTAGATCTCGGCAACGATGGGCGACAGCACCGGCGGTCCAGGCGGCACTTCCACCACCTTGACGTTGGCACCAAAGCGCCGGCCGATCTCCTGCAGCGCCGGACGCACGCGGGTGGCAATGGCGTGGCTCTGGTCCGCGCGCTCGTGCTTGGCCACCAGATTGACCTGCAGATCGCCGACCTCGCCGCCGGCGCGCAGATAATACTGGCGTACCAGTCCGTTGAAATTGATCGGCGCCGCCGTACCGGCATAGGCCTGATAGTGCGTCACTTCCGGCACCGTCGCCAGATGGGCGCCCAGTTCGCGCAACACGGCGGCGGTCTTTTCCACCGGCGTGCCGGCCGGCATGTCCACCACCACCTGGAACTCGGACTTGTTGTCAAACGGCAGCATCTTCAGGTGCACGAGACCGAACACCGGCAACAGCACCGACAGCAGAATCAGCGCGGCCACACCCAGCCCCAGCAGCTTGCGGTTGCGGGCGCCGCGGCCGGCGTCGAGCAGCGGTGTGAAGACGCGCTCGAACAGGCGGCTGATTGCGCCCGCGATGCGGCTCGGGCCAGCTGCTTCGTCATGTGACGCCTTAAGCCAGAGCCGCGCCAGCCAGGGCGTGACGACAAAGGCGACGGCCAGCGACAGCAGCATGCCCATGCTGGCGTTGATCGGGATCGGGCTCATGTAGGGGCCCATCAGGCCGCTGACGAAAGCCATAGGCAGTAGCGCGGCGATGACGGTCAGCGTCGCCAGGATGGTCGGCCCCCCGACTTCGTCCACGGCGCCGGGAATCAATTGCAGCA
Source organism: Methylophilaceae bacterium (assembly GCA_034004425.1). GTDB lineage: Bacteria > Pseudomonadota > Gammaproteobacteria > Burkholderiales > Methylophilaceae > UBA6140. The sequence goes on along the minus strand of JAVEWT010000021.1, from coordinate 2,568 downwards.
GGCTCTTATGCGGATGCAGCTGCTGGTGACGGTGAATGTTCTCCACCACCACGATGGCGTCATCGACCAGAATGCCGATGGAGAAGATCAGCGCGAACAGTGAGACGCGATTCAGCGTGAAGCCCCAGGCCCAGGAGGCGAACAGCGTCACGGTCAGGGTCAGGATGACGGCGATGCCGACGATAGCCGCCTCGCGCCGGCCGAGGGCGATGAACACCAGCGCAACGACCGAAGCGGTGGCGAACAGCAGCTTGGTCATCAGCTGCTTGGCCTTGTCGTTGGCGGTCTCGCCGTAATTGCGCGTCTCCACGACCTTGATGTCATCCGGAATGACCGTGTTACGCAGCACTTCCATGCGCGATTTCAGCGCATTGGCGACATCGATGGCGTTCTCGCCCGCTTTCTTGGTGACGCTGACGGTGACGGCCGGGAATTCCCGCGCGTCGTCACCGGCCTGACCGAACCAGACGTAGCTGGCGGGCGGCAGCGGGCCGTCAACCACGTCGGCCACTTCGCGCAGGTAGACCGGCCTGCCGGCATGGGCGCCGACAATCAGCTCGCCGACCTGTTGCGCGTTGGCGAGAAAATCGCCGGCGACGATCTCCACGCGCTGGTTACCGCCCAGAAGGTCGCCGAGCGGCATGCCCATATTGGCCGAGCGCAGGGCGTTACGCAGGTCGGCCACGGTGACGCCGGCGCCGGCCATGCGTTCCGGACTGATCAGCACCTGCACCGCACGGCCGGCACCGCCGACCGTGGCCACTTCACGCGTGCCCTTCACCTGCTTCAGGTCGACCTCGATACTGTGCGCCAACCGGTTCAGCGTATCGCTGCCGACGTCATCGCGCTCGCTGTACAGCGTGAAAGTGACGATGGGCACATCGTCGATGCCCTTGGGCTTGATGATGGGCTCCAGCACACCGAGATTGGCCGGCAGCCAGTCGGCATTGCTGCGCAGCGTGTCATGCAGGCGCACCAGCGCCTCGTTGCGCGGCACGCCGACCTCGAACTGGACGGTGATGATGGCGACACCGGAACGCGAGACTGACATGACATGCTCGACGCCCTGCATCTGCGACAGCACCTGCTCGGCAGGAATCGCCACCATCTGTTCGACATCCGGAATGGCGGCGCCAGGGAAGGGGATGATGACGCTGGCCATGGTGACATCGATCTGCGGCTCTTCCTCGCGCGGCGTCACCAGCACGGCGAACATGCCGAGCAGAAAGGCCAGCAATGCCAGCAAAGGCGTGATGCGCGCGCCCTGGAAATAACCGGCGATGCGGCCGGAAACGCCGATGGGCGGGGGAGTCTGCAAGTCAGGGGATGCGCTCATGGTTTCACCGTATCAGCGTCGGGCCGCCGCGATCTGCGGGTCGAGGGCGATGCGTTCGCCGCCGGAGAGACCGGCCAGCACTTCGACCTCATCGCCCTGAACGGCACCCAGACGGACTTGACGCAGCAGCGGCTGGCCGGATGCGCTGATGACATAGAGGCCGGTCATTTCGGCGCGCCTGACCACGGCGCCGACCGGCACCATGATGCGCTCGGCCATGGCGGCAGTACCGGGACGGGCATCATGCGCTGTGGTAGCAAAGCCGGGGGGCAGGCTGACGCGGGCGAACATGCCGGGACTGACGCCGTCGACATCGGCCGGCAGGGACAAACGCAGGGTGCGGGTGTGCGTGCGCGGGTCGGCCGCCGGCAACAGCTGCATGCGCAGCGGTTTGACGGCCGCAGGCCGGCCGGCGATCTCGACCTGTATGCCGCCGGCCGTATCAGGGTCGATGGCAGCTGCCAGGCTTTGCGGCAACGCAACGCTGACGCGCAGTTCGGCGGGGTCGTACAGCGTCATCAACGCTTTGCCGGGCAGGGCGATGTCGCCGACTTCCACCTGCAGTTCGGCCACGATACCGGCATAGGGCGCGGTCACGACATTGAAGCTCTTCTGGGTTTTGGCGATGCCGGCCTGCGCCACCTGGCTGTTGACCTCGGCCTGCGCCGAGTCGAACTCGGCCTGCGCCTGTTCCATGGCGGCGGCGCTGATGTAGCGCTTGGCGAACAACTGCTGCTGGCGCTCGTATTCCTGCCGCGCCAGATTCAGCCGCGCGCGTGCCGCGGCCAGCTGCGCATCGGCGGCGACCGCGCCCTGGCTGGCTTCGCGCGCATCCAGCCGCGCCAGCGGCTGACCACTACGCACCGTATCGCCAGCCGCCACTGGCAGCTCGACGATGGTACCTGCCACTTGTGCGGCGATCATGGTCTGGCGGACGGCTTCCACCGTACCGTCGTAGCTGGCGCGTCCGCCCGACTGCGCGACGCCGACCTGCAGCGTGCGCAATGCCGGCGTACCGGCAGTCTGCGCCGCCTGTGCCGGCACCAGGCATACGCCAAGCAGGAGCAGAGCGGCAGACCATCCACGCAACATCAGGCCGACGAAACGGCTATCGGACGACTCCGGACTGAATCGACGCATGTCAAACCACCTTTCGACAGGATTGACAGAACAGGCTGTACAACAGCTGCATGACCGCCTGCGCTTCATGACTGGTGATCGAATAATAGATC
>JAVEWT010000148.1:0-4124 GCA_034004425.1 Methylophilaceae bacterium | reverse complement strand
AACGTACCCATGGGGAGATTTTCCACGGCCGGAGACCACGCACGACCTCAACGACACGCAGTTCCTTATCCAGAAACACGATATCCAGCGCATAACCCATGAAATGGGTGTGCACCTGCTGGCAAGGCTTGATCCATAGCGCCTCGCCTGCCTGCAATGGCGCACGGCCAATCAGCCCGCGCAATCTGCTGAAATAGTTGTGCGCAAGCAACAAGCGATTGGCGAGTATGGTGCCGTTGACGGCTTGGGTCAGAATCATGCTTCGGCAGTTCGACACGACACTTTCCTTATTTAGGGTTAACTGAGACCGCGCATCAGTGCCTCGAACATGCGCATCAGCTTCAACATGGATGGACCGGCAGCGACAATGAACATGGCAGGCATGATGGTGAGCAGCATCGGGAAAATCATGCGAATCGGCAGACGTTCCGCGCGTTGCTGAACCGTTGCCTCGATCTCGCGTAACTGCGCCATGGCATGATGTCGCATGACTTCGCCAAGCGAACTGCCGGTCTGCTCGGCTTGCACCATGGCGGCACTGACTTCCTGTACCTGCGCGACATTGCAGCGTTGAGCCCACAAACGCAGGGCCTCGCCACGACGCCTGCCACGCTGCATGGCCTCGTCCATGATGGAAAGGTCAAAGTAAAGCGGATGGTTACGGTCCGATTCCCGCAACACATGGCCGAGGGAAGCCTCGAACGCGGTCCCGCCCTCCATGATGGAAGCCAGCATTTCCAGTGCATTGGGGAGTTCATGCTGGATTTTCCTGCTCCGCCGGTTGTTATAGCTGGCAATAATAGCCATGGCGAATAACCACATCAGGCAACCGCCCGTCATGGCGGTGATACCGATACGATCGGGCGTCATGCCTCCGAAAAAGCCGCTGATACCGCCGACCAACGCACCGCTGCCAAACAAGAGCAATTTGCCTTGCAACGATTCCAGATAGCTGCGCAGATGGTAGATGAAACGCTCGTATCCGGTCAGGCCATAATCCCCGGCACTGAGGTCTTCCGTTGGAGCCTCGACGACTTCCTCAAAACCGAAGGTCAGCCTGTCGATGACGTTCTGCCTGCGCTGATCGATAAACAGCCACAGCAGCACGATAGCTACTATCAGAAACGCGATCAGGAAAAATAGCGCGGGTGTCATTGCAGGCTAGTTTGCGAGTCGCGCCAGGCGGCGCATCCAGAAAAACCCAACGATCAGCAGGCCGATGCCAGCCCAGATCATCTTGATCCCGATCGGGTCGGCAATCATGGCATCGATCGGCTCAGGACGGACAGAGTACATGATGGCCCCGAGCAAAAAAGGTAATCCACTGAGAAAATAGGCGCCAAGCCGGGCCTGTGCGGTAATGGTCTGAACACGGAGTTCCATGCGCCGGTGAAACTCCATGGTCGTCAGCACGTGTTCGAGAATGTTGACCATTTGGCCACCGGTATCCCACTTGAGCCGTATGGCCAGCGCCAGCATGTTGCTGGAGCGAGTGTTCCAGAAATGACCCCAGTCACGCCAGGCTTGCGAGCCGGACCGGCCGACCTGGATATCGTGCAACAGATTTGCCATGGATTCGCGCACTGGTGAAGGTGCGTTCTGCGACACCGCCTGCATGGCCTGCATGGGCGTACCACCCGAGCGCAGTGAGGTGATCATCTGCGACACCATGCCCGGCAGCTGCGCATCATGCCTGGCAACACGACGCTTGGCCATGAAATCCAGGACGCCATAGAGCAGCAACGGGGTCAACAGCAGTGCCGCGACACTCGCCCACCAGGCTTTTGCAATCAGGTATGCAATGGCAGCGACTATCACTGTGGCAACCACCAGCAACATGATTGATCCGAGCAGTGAAACCGGAGCAGCAGCGAGCTTGAGCAAGTAATCGAGCCGCCGCGTCAATCTGGAGTTACTGAGCAGCTGCTGGATGGCCGCCAGTTGCAGCAAGTCGGCAGCATCGCGCCAGAGGCTGACTTCCTCCTCTTCTGTTTCCAGCATGCCCGCGACCAGCCGTTCGCGCGCACGGTTCTGCCTGACGTCCCAGATATAGAGTGCCAGCAGACCGGCAATGACGAGGCCGGCGATGATGAGAAACAGTGTCGTCATTGAGAATCAGTCAAATGATTTGCCGGATTGTTCACCGCCTCATGCCGCGGGTCACTTTGCCTTGAACCATTCGGGATCGATCTCAACCCCGCGCTCGTGCATCAGGTTCGCCAGTGCAGGCACGATGCCGCAGGCACGCATGCGCATCTCATTGCCTTCCCGCTTGGTGACGAAAATGTCCTGCATGAGAATCACGCCGTTATCGGTGCCGGTCAATTCAGTGATGTGGGACACCTTGCGCTTGCCGTCCGGATAACGGTTGAGATGTACGATCAGATGCAGCGCCGAGCCGATCTGATCGCGGATGACGCGCTGCGGCAGTTCGAGATCGGCCATCAGCATCATGGTCTCAAGCCGCGCCAGCGTATCGCGCGGGCTGTTGGAGTGCAGTGTGGCCAGACTGCCATCATGGCCGGTGTTCATCGCCTGCAGCATGTCCAGCGCCTCTGCCCCGCGCACTTCACCGACGATAATGCGGTCGGGCCGCATCCGCAAGGTGTTGCGTACCAGATCGCGGATACTGACCGCCCCGCGGCCTTCCGTATTCGAGGTGCGGGCTTCCAGGCAGACGATATGCTCATGGTCGAGCTGCAGTTCCGCCGTGTCTTCCACCGTGACGAGTCGCTCGCCTTCCGGGATGAATTGAGACAGGCAGTTGAGCATGGTGGTCTTGCCCGAACCGGTACCGCCGGAAACGATGATATTGAGCGCCGCCTTGACGGCCATTTCGAGGAACTTGGCCGCTTCCGCAGTCATGGAGCCGCCGTCGACCAGTTCGCGCACATCCAGAATGTTACGCATGAAGCGGCGAATGGAAAGGGACGGCCCCTTCACCGCCAGGGGCGGAATGATGGCATTCACCCGGCTGCCGTCCGGCAGGCGCGAATCAGCCATCGGCGAGGCTTCATCGACTCGACGACCGGCGCGGGCGAGGATACGTTCGATGGTAAGCAACAAATGCTCGTCATCATGGAAATGCACGTCGGTCTTTTCCAGCAGGCCGTAACGTTCGACATAGACCTGATGCGGGCCGTTAACCAGGATATCGGACACGGTCGGGTCGGACATCAGCGGCGACAGCGGGCCCATGCCCATCACCTCGTACAGCAGGTCGTCGTGCAGCCGCATACGTTCGATCCGGGATAAAGGCAGATTCTCGCTTTCGAGCGCGTTGGCAACGTACTCCTCGATCGCTGCTTGCATCTGCTCCATGCTGGCATTGGCCACCGCCTGCGGATTGAGTACATCGATCAGGCCGCGATGCAGCCGATGGCGGATTTGCGTATAGCCGGCCGCGCTGGCATTGAGTTGGGCATTGATATCCCCCAGATTGGCGCTGGTACCATTACCTTTCAGCGCCGTCACGCGCTCGCGCAACAGGCTGCGATGCTCCGGCTCTTCCTTGCGCAAGGCATCGCGCAGACTCTGCAGATTGGTTGCTGGCTTGTCGCTCATCAGGTCAGTGCTGCACGGATTCGGTAAAAGAGTTTCTGCAGAAAATTGGGCTCCTCGATTGGCGTTTCGACGCCCATGACATCGTCGGCAAGAATGGAAAGCGCCAGTGTCAGTTTCTGGTCCGGGAACATGTTGACCACAGCCTGGCCGTTGTTGGCGGCGATGGTCGCATGCACGTCGTAAGGCAGCACGTGGCTGACCGGCCAGTTCAGAGTCTCGGAGATCAGATCCGGCGTTACGTTGCCGCGGAACTGTGTGTAGCGGTTCAACACCACCTTGATGCGGTTAGGGCCGTAACCGGCCTGCTCCAGCATCTTCAGGTTGTAATGCGCGCTGCGGATGGCCGGCACGACGCCTTCGGTAATCAGGAAGATTTCATCCGCCAAGTCCATGACTGCAAGATTGAGACTGGACAGCAACGGGAACGTGTCGACAATGGTGTAAGCGTCAGTGCCCTTGGCTACCAGCAAAAGCTTGGACAACTGGTCTTCGGTGAAATCAAGGCCGAGCGGGTTGTCCGCACTGTGTGCCAGCACGTCGCGTCCGCGGACTTCGTGGCG
>JAVEWT010000020.1:3253-19853 GCA_034004425.1 Methylophilaceae bacterium | reverse complement strand
CGCGATGGGGGCGTCAGACGCAACTGGTCGAGCAGTGCATGGGCGCCGAGCGCGGCCATCGCCAGCACGGCGATCTCGCCCAGCGTATCGAAGCCGCGGAAATCGACCAGGATGACATTGACCACGTTGCTGCCGCCACCGCCCGGCACCGACTGTTCCAGGTAGTAGCCGGAAATGGTGCTGAACGGGCTGGTCAGCAGCGCATAGGTGACGAACGCCATGCCGAGGCCGATGCCGGCGGCCAGCAGGATGTCGCGGGCGATGCGTCCGCGCGAGGATTCCTTCGGTGAACCCTGCGGCAGGTAATACAGCGCCAGCAGCATGAGCACGATGGTGACGACTTCGACCGAGAGCTGGGTCAGGGCCAGATCGGGTGCCGAGAAGCGGATGAAGGTCAGCGATACGACGAGGCCGACGATGCCGATCAGCACCACGGCCAGCAGGCGTCGGTGGTGCAGCAGCGTGGTGCCGATGGTGCCGAGCATGAGGCCGGCCAGCGCGATCAGAGCGGCGATATCGAGCGGCATGCCGGTACTGCCTTGCGGCAGGCGGCCGCCGCTGGCGTAGGCCCAACCGGCGTAGACCAGCACGAAGGCGCATAGCAGCGCGACGTAGCGCTGCAGAGAGCCGTTGTCGAGCAGGCGGAGTATCCGTTCCGCCTGTTCCACCAGATAGCGGTGCAGGCGCTCGAAACCGGTACGGCTGTTGAGCGTCGGCAGCTTGTCGTGCCATTCGACCAGGCGATGGCGCATGGCGTAGATGCCGACGCCGCCGGCCAGCGCGACCAGGCTCATGACGAAGGGCAGGTTGAAGCCGTGCCATATCTTGAGGTCATAGGCCGGCAGCGGCGCCTGCAGGACGGAGCCGGCCGCGGTTGCCAGCAGACTGCCGACCGACCAGGCCGGGAACATGCCGACCACCAGGCACAGCAGTACCAGCACCTCGACCGGTACGCGCATCCAGCGCGGCGGCTCGTGCGGCTGGCGCGGCAGGTCGATCGGCTCGCCATTGAAGAACACATCGTGGATGAAGCGCGCGGAATAGGCGACGGCGAGGATGCCGGCGATGGTGGCGAAAACCGGCAATAGCAGATGTGCGCCGTCAAAGCCGGTGAACAACACCGCCTCGGTGAAGAACATCTCCTTGCTGAGGAAGCCGTTGAGCAGAGGTACGCCTGCCATCGACGCGGCAGCCACCATGGCCAGCGTCGCCGTGATCGGCATCAGCTTGAACAGGCCGTTGACGCGCCGCATGTCGCGCGTGCCGCACTCGTGGTCGATGATGCCGGCCGCCATGAACAGAGATGCCTTGAAGATGGCGTGGTTGATGATGTGGAACACGCCGGCGACCACCGACATCGGCGTGCTGAGGCCGAACAGCAACGTGATCAGGCCGAGGTGGCTGATGGTGGAATAAGCCAGCAGGCCCTTGAAGTCGTCGCGGTGCAGTGCCATGTAGGCGCCATAGACCAGCGTGATGGCGCCGATGGCGCTGACGCTGATGAGCCAGGCGTCGGTGCCCGAAAGTGCCGGATAAAGCCTTGCCAGCAGGAAGACCCCGGCCTTGACCATGGTCGCCGAGTGCAGGTAGGCGGAAACCGGGGTTGGTGCGGCCATCGCATTCGGCAGCCAGAAATGAAAGGGGAATTGCGCGGATTTGGTAAAGGCGCCGAGCAGCACCAGGGTGAGGATGACCGGATAGAGCGGATCAGCCTTGATCTGGTCTGCAGCAGCGATGACCGCACTCAGTTCGTAGCTGCCGGCGACTTGGCCGAGCAGGATGACGCCTGCCAGCAGCGCAAGGCCGCCGCCGCCCGTCACCGCCAGCGCCATGCGCGCAGCGATGCGCGATTCATGTGCTTCGGACTTGTAGGCGATGAGCAGGAAGGAGGAGAGGCTGGTGATCTCCCAGAACACCACCATCAGCAGCAGGTTTTCCGACAGCACGATGCCCAGCATGGCCGACATGAACAGCAGCAGGAAGGCGTAGAAGCGTCCCAGCCGGTCGTATTGCGGCAGGTAGTAGTAGGCGTAGAGTACGACCAGGAGCCCGATGCCGAGGATCAGGATGGAGAACAGCATGCCGAGTCCGTCTAGACGGAAGCCGAGATTGAAGCCGAAGGCCGGCAGCCAATCGAGTTGCATGACCACGGTCTGACCGGCCAGCACGGCGGAAAACAGCGGGAACAACAGTGCCAGCGCAATCGCCATGACGGCGCCGGAAGCGATGGCGGTCGCGCTACGGCCGAAGCGCTCGGCCAGCAGCGGCATGCCGACGCCGGCGAAGGCAACCATGAGCGCCAGCGGCAACAGAGAGGCGTGAGGCAAAATGTCATTCATGCTTTTGTTCTTTATCGGACATGATGGATAACTTGCTTGGGCTTTCTATAGTCAGTCGGCAGGCTGGAGTGGTTCAAAAAATCGGATAAAAACCGCAATTTCTGTCAGCACAGGGTTCGGTAGCGGCGGAACCGGCCGTGTTTTGCGGACGAAAAAATTATAGCATGGGGGATACAGCGGCCTGCGGATGGCAACGACTTGAAATCCGTACAGAATTCCTCATCTAGTTAGCAACAATCATTTATCAAGAGGACAACATGCGCTTCGACAAACTGACCACCAAATTCCAGGAAGCGATCGCCGATGCCCAGAGCATCGCCGTCGGCAACGATAGCCCGAGTATCGAGTCGCAGCACCTGCTGCAGGCCCTGTTGCAACAGGAGGACGGCAGCACATCGTCCTTGCTGGGGCATGCCGGCGTCAACCTTTTGCCGCTACGTGCCGCCTTGCAGCAATCGATCAAGGACCTGCCGCGTATCGAGAACAATGCCGGCGAGGTGTCGATCTCGCGCGATCTCAACAACTTGCTCAACCTGACCGACAAATACGCGCAACAGCGCGGCGACAGCTATATCGCCAGCGAGATGTTCCTGCTGGCGCTGGCCGACGACAAGGGCGCCACCGGCAAGCTGCTGAAGCAGCACGGCCTGGCCAAGCAAGCGCTGGAAAAGGCGATCGAGGCGGTCCGCGGCGGCGCGCAGGTCGACAGTTCCGATGCGGAAGGTCAGCGCGAGGCGCTGAAGAAATACACGCTGGACCTGACCGAGCGCGCCCGTATGGGCAAGCTCGACCCGGTCATCGGCCGCGACGATGAGATACGCCGCGCCATCCAGGTGCTTCAGCGCCGCACCAAGAACAACCCGGTGCTGATCGGCGAACCCGGTGTCGGGAAGACCGCCATCGTCGAAGGCCTGGCACAGCGCATCGTCAATGGCGAGGTGCCGGACACGCTGAAGGGTAAGCGCGTACTCTCGCTAGATATGGCGGCCTTGCTGGCTGGTGCCAAATATCGCGGCGAGTTCGAGGAGCGCCTGAAATCCGTGCTGAAGGAATTGGCGCAGGAGGAAGGCCGCAACATCGTCTTCATCGACGAGATCCACACCATGGTCGGCGCCGGCAAGGCGGAGGGCGCGATGGACGCCGGCAACATGCTGAAGCCGGCACTGGCGCGCGGCGAACTGCACTGCATCGGCGCCACCACGCTGGACGAATACCGCAAATACATCGAGAAGGACGCCGCGCTCGAACGCCGCTTCCAGAAAGTGCTGGTCGATGAACCGAGCGTGGAGGCGACCATCGCCATCCTGCGCGGGCTGCAGGAGAAGTATGAACTGCACCACGGGGTCGAGATCACCGACCCGGCCATCGTCGCTGCCGCTGAGTTGAGCCACCGCTACATCACCGACCGCTTCCTGCCGGACAAGGCGATCGACCTGATCGACGAGGCCGCATCCCGCATCAAGATGGAGATCGATTCCAAGCCTGAGGTCATGGACAAGCTCGACCGCCGACTGATCCAGCTCAAGATCGAGCGCGAGGCGGTGAAGAAGGAAAAGGATGAAGGTTCGCAGAAACGTTTCGCCCTGATCGAGGAAGAGATAGCGCGGCTGGAACGCGAATACGCCGACCTCGAGGAGATATGGAAGTCCGAAAAGGCGCAGGTGCAGGGTAGCCAGCACATCAAGGAAGAGATCGAGCAGCTGAGGCTGCAGATGGAAGAGGCGACGCGCAAGGGCGACTGGCAGAAGGTGTCCGAGCTGCAATACGGCAAGCTGCCGCAGCTGGAGGCGCAACTGAAGCAGGCGGCCAAGGCCGAGGCTTCTGCCGATCAGCCCAAGCACCGCATGCTGCGCACCGAAGTCGGTGCCGAGGAGATCGCCGAGGTGGTATCGCGTGCGACCGGCATCCCGGTGTCCAAGATGATGCAGGGCGAGCGCGACAAGCTGCTGGCGATGGAAGACAAGCTGCACGAACGCGTGGTCGGCCAGGACGAGGCCGTGCGCCTGGTGTCGGACGCCATCCGCCGCTCGCGTTCCGGCTTGTCCGACCCCAACCGGCCTTATGGTTCCTTTTTGTTCCTCGGCCCCACCGGCGTCGGCAAGACAGAACTGTGCAAGGCGCTGGCGAACTTCCTGTTCGATAGCGAGGAGCACCTGATCCGCATCGACATGAGCGAGTTCATGGAGAAGCATTCCGTTGCCCGCCTGATCGGCGCGCCGCCGGGCTATGTCGGCTACGAGGAAGGCGGCTATCTGACCGAGGCCGTGCGCCGCAAGCCCTACAGCGTCATCCTGCTGGACGAGGTGGAGAAGGCACATCCGGACGTGTTCAACGTGCTGCTGCAGGTGCTGGACGACGGTCGCCTGACCGACGGCCAGGGCCGCACCGTGGATTTCAAGAACACGGTCATCATCATGACTTCCAACCTCGGCAGCCAGATGATCCAGACCATGGCCGGCGACGATTACCAAGTCATCAAGCTGGCGGTGATGGGCGAAGTGAAAACTCACTTCCGGCCGGAATTCATCAACCGCATCGACGAAGTGGTGGTGTTCCACGCACTGGGCGAGGCGCATGTGAAGTCCATCGCCAGCATCCAGCTGAAGAACCTCGCCGCCCGGTTGGCGCAGATGGAGATGCAGCTGGACGTCAGCGATGCCGCGCTGGGCGAGATCGCAAATGCCGGCTTCGACCCGATCTATGGTGCGCGGCCGCTGAAGCGCGCCATCCAGTCCGAGATCGAGAATCCGCTGGCGAAGGAGATCCTCAACGGCAACTTTGTCGCCAAGGATACGGTCAGAGTGGATTACAAGGGCGGCAGGATGCAGTTCAGCAAGGGCTAAACATCCTATGTGAAGGAGAGTGATATGCGCAGACTGATATTGGGATTGCTCGGCGGTTTTGCCGTGCTGGCATCAGGCTGCGCGACCACTGCCTATCAGGAACCGCAGATTCAGCGTATCTCGGCGGAAGAGCTGGCGCGGTTGATGCCACCGCCTGTAGCCGCACTGAGCCTGGACGAGATCGTCGCGCTGTCCAGGGCTGGCACGTCGCCGGACCTCATTATCGCCAGAATCAAGGAGAGCGGCTCCCAGTATGAGCTGACGCCTTCACAGGCGGTCGACCTGGCGAAGCAGGGCGTCGATGCCAAGGTGCTGGATTACATGCACAGCAGCCGCGAGCAGACGCTGCGCGACAGCATGGCGGAAGAGATCAACAAGCGCGAACTGGAAAACCGCAAGGAGCAGGAGCGCCTGAAACGCGAATACCAGCTGCGCTATCAGCCCTACTACCATCCCTGGTACGGCTACGGCTATTCGCCCTGGTGGCGCTATCGCTACTATGGCCCCGGCTATTACTGGTGGTAGCCGCGTTTATCCTGAAAACCCTAATGCAAGCCGCAGAGTTCACAGAGCACACCGAGGCAAAGCGAATTTCCTGGAGTTCAAGGAGTGGCCCGAGAAATCAAGATCATCGCGATAGACGCTCTTGGTTTTCTCTGTGAACTCTGTGCCCTCTGTGGCTAGTTGTCTTTTCAAACTTGATCCGGCTTCTGCGACAGATCCCGGCGCGCCGCCAGCCAGCGCATGTGCCGTGAATAACGGTGTCTGGCCTGCAGCCGCAGGTCTGTCAGGATGATCTCCAGCGTTTCCCCCAGCACAGTGACGATGCCGAGAATCGGGATCACCAGCATCAGCCCGGCGATGCCGGCGATCGCTTCGCCGACCAGGAACATCATCAGCGTCAACAGCGGGTGGATGCGTAGGCTCTTGCCGACGATCAGCGGCAGGAACACGAGGTCGTCCAGCGCGCGCAGCGCAACGAACAGGGCGATGATGCTGTAGACCAGCGGCAGGTTGCCGGGAAAGTCGGCGGCGACCACCATCATGACGATGGCGAAGCCGAGCAGCGGGCCGAGATAGGGGATCCAGTTCAGCACGGCGACCATCAGGCCGAGCAACAGCGGCGCATTGAGGCCCAGCAGCCAGAAGCCGCAGGCCATGATCAGCGTATCCAGCACCGTGATCTTCATCAGCCCGACGAAGTAGATGCGCGCCGTGCGGTCGATGGCATGCATCAGATAGAGCGTCTTCTCGAAGAAGGCGTTGGGCACGGCACTCCCCAGCAGCTTGCGCAGCCGCGCGTGGTCTTTCAACAGGAAAAAGCTGATGATGGGCGTCAATAGCAGCGAGGGCAGCCAGGCGGCGATGCCGAGGATGAAGTCACCCAGATAGCGGTCGGAGAAATGGGTGGAGAAATCCCGGAACTGCTGATAGAGGTCATCGTCGAACTGTGCTTGCTTGAGAAAGCCGAACTGTTCCTTGAACGACTGCAGCAGGCTTTCGAGCAAGGCGGCGCCGCCGCCCAGATAACGTCCCAGCGCGGCCTGCCACTCGTCGGCGTTGGCGATGGCGAGCGGGTAGAAGGACAGGATGCAGACCGACATGACCAGCAGGAACAGGCCACTGAGGCTGACGGCAGCGACATTGGTGCTGAAGCCGGCGAGTATCATGCGTCGCGACAGCGGCAGCAGCAGGTAATAGAGGATGAGCGCCAGCAGGAAGGGCACGACCAGCCACAACACCTTTTTGAACATGAACAGCAGCAGGCAGGTGACAGCCAGGATACCGACCCAGGTCAGCGGACCCGGCACATTGCGCAGGTTGGAGAAGCCGGGGCCGTTGTGCGCTGACGGTTCTATCCTGTGCGTGGCGTCGCGCAGGCTGCAGTGGGCGGAAATCTTGCTGGCAATCGCCGGGTGGGTGTGCAACAGCCAGAGGAAATCGGCGCGGAACAGCACGGCGATGACGCAATCCTCAACGGCGCGCGCCTGTGCGATGCGCGGCTGGTTCTCCAGCAGGGCGCGTTCGCCGAAGAACTGTCCGGGTGCGATCTCGGCCAGCACCTCGCCACTGTCCTGGCGCCGGATGACGACCTTGCCCGACAGCAGGAAGCAGATGGCCTGCCCGTCCTCGCCCTGGTCGAACACCACTTCGCTCTGCACGTAGTCGCGATGGTGCAGCAGGTCGTCCAGCGTGAGCAGTTCGTGCGTGCTGAGATCGGCAAACAGCGGCACCCCGCGCAACAAGGTCAGGTGGGCGGGTTCCGCATGACGGCGAAAGTAGCGTAATAGCATGTTTTTTCTTCGTTTTTGTTCGCTGGACAGTCACATCATATGCCCGGATGCGAGCCGCCGACAAGTGACCCTCGGTGCCTGTCCGGCGCCGGACCGTTCCGAACGCCCGGGCTTGCCGCCGGCCACGTTATAATCCCCTATCCGTATCAGCAGAGGTTCACCATGCGCCAGCTCACCCATCAGATCAGCCTCGGCACCAACGGCCGCCGGCTTTACGACATTACGCCGGAAGTGACCGGCTGGGCCAATCAGAGCGGTTTCGAGACCGGCGTGCTGACGCTCTATATCCAGCACACTTCCGCCAGTCTGTTGATCAACGAGAACTACGATTCCGATGTACTGGTGGACATGGAGGCCTTTTTCGCCCGGTTGGTGCCGGACGGCGATCCGCTCTTCATCCACACCGTGGAAGGCCCGGACGACATGCCGGCGCATGTGCGAAGCGCGCTGACCCAGACCAGCCTGTCCATCCCGCTATTGCAAGGGCGCGTCGCGCTCGGTCAGTGGCAGGGCATCTTCCTTTACGAGCACCGGCTGATGCGGCACACGCGGCGCGTGCTGCTGCATCTGGTCGGCGACTGAAATCCATGCCGGCCGCTGCTATCCCCATGATCAGGCTTCGTGCAGCCGGGTTCATGCTCTGCGGCGGTCTGGTGCTGCTGAGCGTTCTATGGCTGCTATCGCTCGCGCCGGCGCAGGCGAAAGAGGACGCAAAAGCGGAAACCGGACAGGCCGTGCTGAGCGGCGGGCGTTTTCAGTACACGGTGCAGCGCGGGGATTTCCTCATCAAGATCGGCGCCCGTTTCGGCGTTTCCGCGCGGCTGATCGCCAGCGATAACGGCTTGCGCTACGAAGGCTACATCTATCCCGGGCAGCAACTCTGGATCGACAACCGACATATCGTGCCGGCGCGGCCGCGCGCCGTTGGCGAGACGGGGACGCAGGCGGGCCGCTTGTACATCAATTTGCCGCAGCGTATGCTGTATTTGCTGCGCGGCGGGCAGTTGCAGGCGGCCTATCCGGTCGGCTTGGGCAAGCCGGACTGGCCGACGCCGGGCGGCTGTTTCAAGGTGACCGGCAAGGAGCGGGACAAGGAATGGCGCGTGCCGCTGCCGATCCAGCAGGAGATGGCCGAAAGCGGCCAGCAGGTGAAGACGCTGGTGCCACCGGGGCCTGACAATCCGCTCGGTGGGTACTGGCTGGAGCTGAGTCTGCCGGCGATCGGCATCCACGGCACCACCGCGCCTTCCAGCATCTATCGCTTCCAGAGTCACGGCTGCATCCGGCTGCATCCGGACGATATCGCCGCGCTGTTCGAGCAGGTGGAGCCCGGCATGGGCGGCGAGATTTTCTATGCGCCGCTATTGCTGGCGGAGATCGGCGGGCGCATCTATCTCGAGGCGCACGCGGACATCTACGACCGCGGCGGCGTGGATTTCGAGACGCTGCAGCGCTTGGCGGCGGAACAGGGGCTGGCTGCCCGCATCGACTGGCAGCGGGCGTATGACGTGCTGACCGCGTTCGAAGGTGTGGCGCGCGATGTGAGCTTGCCCCGCGACTAGGGGCGGATACTTGATTGCAAGGCAGGAGATGAGCATGGACAAGACGGTCAACAGGCGGCGACGCGGATTGCTGCAGGCGGGCATGGCCCTGGCCCTGGGCGGACTGGCCGGCCGGCCGGCATTCGCCGCGCTCAAGCTGGATAGCGCCGCCTCTGCAGCGCCGGTACGCGAACTCGCTTTCATGAATCTGCATACCGGCGAAAGCCTGAGCACGGTCTATTGGGCCGACGGCTTCTATGTGCCGCAGGGTTTGGCCGAAATCAATCGCATCCTGCGCGACCACCGCAACGATCAGGTGGGCGCCATCGCCCCGCGTTTGCTCGATCTGCTTTATCAGCTGCACGCCAGATTCGATACCACGCTGCCGTTCCAGGTCTATTCCGGCTACCGATCGCCGGCCAGCAACGACCAATTGCGCGAGGCCGACCCGACGGTCGCGAAGCGCAGTCTGCACATGGAGGGCATGGCCATGGATTTCTGCATCGAAGGCGTTGCGCTCGAGGACTTGCGCCGCGCTGCCATGGAACTGCGTGCCGGCGGCGTCGGTTATTACCCGGATTCGCATTTCGTCCATGTGGACATCGGCCGCGTGCGCAGCTGGTAACCGATGAAAGGAAGCGCGCGGCATGCAATCTGAATTCTGGCTGGAGCGCTGGGAGCGCGGCGAGATCGGCTTTCATCTGGACGACATCAATCCGTATCTGCGCCAGTATTGGCCGCAGATGCAACTCGCTGTCGGCAGTCGTGTACTGGTGCCGCTCTGCGGCAAGAGTCTGGATCTCATGTGGTTGCGCGATCAGGGGTATCGCGTTGCCGGCGTCGAACTGAGCCGGCTGGCGGTCGAGGCTTTTTTCCGGGAGGCCGGGCTGGTGCCGCAAGTCAGCTCAAGCGGCGCATTGCAGCGATACGCCGCCGGCGATATCGAGATCTTCTGCGGAGATTTCTTTGCGTTGACGCCGGGCGATGTGCCAGAGCTGGCGGCAGTCTATGACCGCGCTGCGCTGATCGCGCTGCCGCCGGCGTTGCGCTCGCGCTATGTCCGGCACCTGGCCGGCCTCATGGACAATACCGCCAGGGGTCTTCTGATCAGCATGGACTACCCGCAGGCGCAGATGCCCGGCCCACCGTTTGCCGTGGATGAAGCTGAGGTGCGACGGCTGTACGCAGGCCTCGCCGAGGTGCGTTCGCTCGCGCTGTTCGACGTGCTGGCGCAGAACGAGCGTTTCCGCCAGCGTGGCCTGACGCGCATGCAGGAGCAGGTCTTTCAGCTCGAATTCGGGTCAGAGGCCGCAAGGCTTTAATCATTCAACCATTCGTCCGGGAAGCGATACATGCAGCAAAATAAAGGCAATACAGACAAGGCTTATGTCACGCTGGTGGCGGTGCAGGTCAAGGCCGTCCATCTGGCGTCTTTCATCGAGGCCACGCGGCGTAATCGCGAGGCTTCGGTACATGAGCCGGGCAATCTGCGCTTCGATGTGTTGCAGTCGGTCGAGGATCCGACCCGTTTCACGCTGGTGGAAGCCTACCAGAATGAAGCCGCGGCAGCCGCCCACAAACAGACCGCACATTATCTGGCCTGGCGCGATACCGTCGCCGACTGGATGGCGGCACCGCGCCAGGGGCTGCGTTACGACGGCCTGTATCTGTGAGCAGCTGGCTTTCCCATCACGTGACCGGTTGTCGATCAGCCGCTACTTTTTAACCAAGTCATTTCTGCCATGAAGATTCCCGCTTTTTCCATCTCCGCCATTCCCGGCATCGTCTTTGGCGACGGGACGCGCCGCCGGCTGCCGGAACTGGCGCAGGGTTTCGGCAACTCTGTGTTGCTGGTGACCGGTGCCGCCTCGTTCCAGTGTTCGCCGGCCTGGCCTGAGTTGCTAGCCGGCCTGCAACAGCGCGGCATGGTGTTCGAACATATGACGGTCAGCGGCGAGCCTTCGCCGCAGATGGTGGATGAGGCGGCGCAGCATTTTCGCAGTGCCGCCATCGATGTCGTCATCGGTATCGGCGGCGGCAGCGTGCTGGATGCGGCCAAGGCCATCGCCGGCCTGCTGCGGGTCGAGAACAGCGTCATGGATTATCTGGAGGGTGTCGGTCCGGAACAGCCCTACCAGGGGCCGGCAATCCCTTTCATCGCCGTGCCGACCACGGCCGGCACCGGCTCCGAGGCGACCAAGAACGCTGTACTGTCGCAGCCGGGCGAGGGCGGCTTCAAGAAGTCCTTCCGCCACGATACGCTGGTGGCGCGCCATGCCGTGCTCGATCCGGAGTTGCTGGCGAGTTGTCCGCCGGCGCTGATCGCCGCCGACGGCATGGACGCTTTCACCCAGCTGCTGGAATCCTATGTCTCCACCCGCGCCAACCCGTTCACCGATGCGCTGGCCATGTCCGGCATGCGCGCCGTGCGCGACAGCCTGACCGGCTGGTACCGGCAGGAAGGGGACGTCGCCGGGCATCGGGCCAATATGGCGTATGCCGCGCTGCTGTCCGGCATCACGCTGGCGCAGGTCGGCTTGGGGTCAGTGCATGGTCTGGCAGCGCCACTCGGCGCTTTTTTCCCGATTCCGCACGGCGTGGTCTGCGGCACGCTGGTGGCCGAATGCACGCGAACCAATATTCGCTTGTTGCAGGCGCGCGCGCCCGACAGTCCGGCGCTCTGGCGATACGCCCATGCCGGCAAGGTGCTGGTCAACGACATGAAGTTGAGCGAACGACAGGGGCTGGATGCGCTGGTGCAGGTGCTGGAAGACTGGACGCAACAGATGCAGCTGGCGCGGCTCGGCACCTACGGCATGCGTGCGGAAGATATCCCGCGGGTGGTCGCCAATTGCCGCGGCAGCAGTATGAAGACCAATCCGCTGGTGCTCACGGACGACGAGGTTGCATCCATCCTGAGGGCGCGCTTGTGATGGTGATGCATATTTGTTGTGAATTCCGCGAGCGGCATGTCTTGGGGACGCTGCCGTGAGCGTTTCGCGCGATGTGCGCAAGCTGCATGCCGAGCACGAGGCGGCCGCAATCGAGTTGCGGCTGGCGGAAGCCAAGCAGAATAGTTATCTGGGCGATGCCGTACTCGGTGCGATCGACGGTTGCGTGACCACTTTCGCGGTGGTTGCAGGCACGGCCGGCGCCGGGTTGCCGGCGAAGGTGGCGATCATACTCGGCTTCGCCAACCTGGTTGCCGACGGTTTCAGCATGGCGGCCAGCAACTATCAGCGTGCCAAAAGCGAGTGTCAGCTGCTCGACCGTGCGCGTGCTGAGGAGGAGATGCACGTACGCGAAGTGCCGGATGGCGAGCGCGAGGAGGTGCGCCAGATATTCCGTGCCAAGGGTTTCCGCGGCGAGGTGCTTGAGGGCATCGTGGAAGGTATCACCAGCGATCGCAAGCTTTGGGTGGATACCATGCTGACCGAGGAGCTGGGGCTGCGGCTGGAATTGCCCAAACCCTGGCTCGCCGCGCTGGCGACCTTCGCCGGCTTCATGCTGTCCGGGCTGCTGCCGCTGCTGCCTTATCTGCTGCCGAGCCTGCCGCAATCAATGGTATTTCCGCTGAGCGCTGCTGCCACGGCAGTGGCTTTCTTTGGCATCGGCGTACTCAAGGGCAGGGTGCTGCGTCATCCGCCATTGCGTTCAGGCCTCGAAACCTTGCTGGTCGGCGGAGCTGCCGCTGCAATGGCTTACGCTGTCGGCATACTGCTGCGTAATCTGGTGGATACGGTGTTCATTTGATCCAGGCTCCGCGGCCGGCGCGCTTGACGGCTGCCATGACTAGTTCAGGAAACCTTTTTTGCTCAGTGCCTTGCGCAGACCTTCCTCGACCAGCCGGTAGCCCTCGGCATTGGGGTGGATCGGGTCGGATTTCAGCGCGTTGCTGGCCAGCACGTCAGAGAAGATGTCCTCTATCAGCGGCGTGCCGGTCTCCTTCGCCAGCTCCTGGTAGAGCTCGTGGTCGGACAGGCTGCCGACCGCTGCACCGAACGGGCTGAACGCCGGGATTGCCAGTAGCAGCGGCTGGATGCCGTTGGCTCTGGCTTCGGAGAGTATGGCGCGCAGGTTGTCCACGGTTTGCTGCTGCGGTACACGGCGGATGAAGTCGTTGCCGCCCAGTTCGACGATCAGCAGATCGACCTCATGCCGCTCCAGCAGGGCTGGCAGGCGTTGCAGGCCGGCCGCGGAGGTGTCGCCCGGCACGCCGGCGTTGATGATGTTCCAGCCGGTACTGGCGGCCAGCAGGCTCGGGTAGTCCTCGCCGTCGGCGGCACCGGTACCGTGACTGAGGCTGTCGCCGAGGATCAGCACGTTCGCGCCCTTGGGCAGCGGCGGGAATTGCGGTTCGCTGCTGCAGGCGATCAGTATCAGCGGCAGCAGTGCAATAGTCACAAGATGCTTGAGTCGGTCAATCAATGTCGTGTTGCTCCATCGTCTAGCGCACCACGCTCCAGCTCAGCGGGTCGAACGGCTGGCTGCGGCGGCGCAGTTCAAAATAAAGGCCGGCGCTCTCATTGCCGCCGGTGTTGCCGACGGCGGCGATGGTGTCGCCGCCCTTGACGTCGTCGCCCAGGTTTTTCAACAGCGACTGGTTGTTGCCGTAGAGGCTCATGTAACCGTCGCCGTGGTCGATGATGATGAGGTTGCCGAAGCCGCGCAGCCAGTCGGCGAAGACGACGCTGCCCTTGGCTACCGATTTCACTTCGGCGCCCTCCGGCGCGCGGATGAACAGCCCCTTCCAGGACAGGCCGGTGTCCTTGCGCGCGGCGCCGTAGCGGTTGGTCACCTCGCCGCGCACCGGCAGGTTGAGCTTGCCCTTGAGCGAAGCGAAGTTGCTGCCGTCGTATTTGCTGGTGGGTAGCGCCTGATTGCGGGCGACGGTGCCGGATTTGCCGCTGTCCGGTTTTTTCGGCGCGGCCTGCGATTGCTTGCGCCGGGCTTCCGCCTGTTCGCGCGCGATTTTCGCCAGCCGCTCGACCAGGCTGGAGAGGCGCTTCTCGTCGCGCTTCAGCTTGTTGATCTCGTTGCGCTGATTGGCGATCTGCGACGAGAGTTTCTTCAGCACCTTGCTGCGCTCGGTCTTTTGCGCCTGCAGCGATTTGCGCTCTTCCTCCTGAGCCAGCTTGAGCTGTTCGATCTCGGCCAGCGCTTCCGTGGTTTTCCGGTTGATGTCCTCGATTTGCTGGAGGTTGTCCTGCATGCCATGGATCAGTTCAGCGCGCGCCTTGGAGATATGCGAGAAGTAATGCAGCTGGCGGGCGATGGCGTTGGGGTCCTGTTGTTGCAGCATGATCTGCAGATGGTTCTGCTGGCCGTGCAGATATTGCTGATAGAGCTGGTTGCCGAGCAGGGTGCGCTGCGTGTCCAGCGTTTGCAGCAGGCCGGCCTGCTGCTTTTCCAGCGATTGCAGGGTGTCGCGGTTCTTTCTTTCCTGTTGCGTCAGCTGATGCAGTTTGCGGTTGGCTTCGCTGATGGCCCTTTCGCTGTCCTTAAGCTCGTCCGCCGCATCCTTGTGCGCCGCCTGCGAGCTGTTCAGCTCCTTGTTCAGCGCCTCGATCTTCTTGTGCAGCGCGTTCAGTTCGGCCTTGGATTTGTCCGCCTTGGTGTTGGCGGCCGCCGGCGCCGCCATGAGCAGTGCCGCCAGTGCCAGCGGCAACAGCATGGTCAGGCGCTGTGCCGCCGGCAGCCGGATCGCGTTGGCCAACTGCATCTGCATCTAGGCGTCGAATTCAACGAGGGACTTGCCGGTCATTTCCGCCGGTTGCGCGAGGCCCATCATCTTCAGCAGTGTCGGCGCGATGTCGGACAGGGCGCCGGTCTCGGCCAGTCTGGCCTGGCGGCCGATGTAGATCAGCGGCACCAGATTGGTGGTGTGCTGCGTGTGCGGCTGGTGGTTCACCTTGTCCAGCATCATCTCGACGTTACCGTGGTCGGCCGTGATGATGACTTCGGCACCGGTCTTTTGCGCGGCGGCAACGATGCGGCCAATCGAGATGTCGACGGCTTCCACGGCCTTGATTGCCGCCTGCAGGATGCCGGAATGGCCGACCATGTCGCAGTTGGCGTAGTTGCAGATGATGGCCTGGTACTGCTTGCTGAGGATGGCTTCTTCCAGCCGGTCGGTGACTTCATGCGCGCTCATCTCGGGCTGCAGGTCGTAGGTGGCGACCTGCGGCGACGGCACCAGAATGCGATCCTCGCCTTCGAATACCAGTTCCTCGCCGCCGTTGAAGAAGAAGGTGACGTGCGGGTATTTCTCGGTCTCGGCGATGCGCAACTGCTTCATGCCGAGGCCGGCAACGTATTCGCCGAAGGTGTTGCGCACCTCGAACGGCGGGAAGATCGGCACGGCCGCCGCTTCCTTCTTGTCGTGCAGGGTCAGCGTGAAATAGCCGGCCAATTTGCGCACATGGCGACGGTGGAAGCCGTCGAACTCCGCTGCCAGCAGCGCGTGGGTCAGTTGTCGCGCGCGGTCGGAGCGGAAATTCATCTGCACGACGATGTCACCGTCTTCCAGATGCACCGGCGCTTGGCCGGCAGCAGCGATGGCGGTGGGTTTGACGAACTCGTCATGCTCGTCCCGCGCGTAGGCCGCCTGCAGGCCTTCGCTGGCGGAGGCGGCGCGGTATTCGCTGATGCCTTCGGTAATGAGGTCATAGGCAGCTTCCACGCGCGGCCAGCGCTTGTCGCGGTCCATGGCGTAGAAGCGGCCGCAGATCGACGCGATCTTGCCGGCGCCGAGCGCGGCGATATGCGCTTCCAGCTTTTCGATGTAGGGACCGGCGCTGACCGGCGGCGTATCGCGGCCGTCGAGGAAGGCGTGGACGTAGACTTTCTTCAGGCCGCGCTTGACCGCCATCTCCAGCATGGCGTGGATGTGGTCCTGATGGCTGTGGACGCCGCCGTCGGACAGGAGGCCGAAAATATGCAGCGCCTTGCCGCTGGCTTTCAGCCGGTCGATGGCGTCGACCAGCACCGGCAGCCGGAAGAACTCGCCGGACTGGATCGACTGGTTGATGCGCTCGAAGTCCTGATAGACAACCCGCCCTGCCCCGATGTTGAGGTGACCGACCTCGGAGTTGCCCATCTGGCCGTCGGGCAGGCCGACATAGTGTTCCGATGCGTTGATCAGCGTGTGCGGATAGGTCGCCCACAAGTTGTCCCAGTTGGGTTTGCGGGCGAGCGCGATGGCGTTGTCGGCGGCTTCTTCCCGATAGCCGAAACCATCGAGGATGAGAAGAATCACAGGAGTAGGCTTCATGATGAGTGACTTGCGCTTTTCAGGTAACAGAACGATTGTATTATATTCCCGGCAGGGTAAGGACTGCGAATCGCCGCCGGAATTCAATGCTTTTTGCCTGAATTCGGCGATAATGACGGGCTGTTGATTTTTTGGTTTTCAGCGGTTTTCTTTCAATATTCAAGAGGTGTGGTGTGGAATTCATTACGAACAATGCGTTATTGATCGGCCTGGCCGTGGGCTCCGGTCTCATGCTGATCTGGCCGATGCTGCGCGGCGGCGGTGGCGCAGCCAACCTGGCCCCGGCCGAGGCTGTCCTGCTGATCAACCG
>JAVEWT010000020.1:0-3153 GCA_034004425.1 Methylophilaceae bacterium | reverse complement strand
TTACGAACAATGCGTTATTGATCGGCCTGGCCGTGGGCTCCGGTCTCATGCTGATCTGGCCGATGCTGCGCGGCGGCGGTGGCGCAGCCAACCTGGCCCCGGCCGAGGCTGTCCTGCTGATCAACCGTAGCAACGCGCTGGTACTCGATGTGCGCGAGGATGCCGAGTTCGCGGCCGGCCACATCATGGACGCCAGACATGTGCCGCTGGCCCAACTGGGCGAGCGCATCAAGGAGCTGGAGAAATTCAAGGACAAGCCGGTCCTGGTCAACTGCCAGGGCGGCGTGCGCTCGCTCAAGGCCTGCGACATCCTCCGTAAGCAGGGTTTCAGCCAGCTGCACAATCTCGAAGGCGGCCTCAATGCCTGGACCGCCGCCAAACTGCCGGTGGTGAAGGGCTGAACGTGGCCGACGTCGTCATGTACACCAGCGCCTACTGCCCTTACTGCATGAATGCGGAGCGGCTGCTGGCGAGCAAGGGAGTCAGCGTGACCAAGATACGCGTCGATCTCGAGCCCGAGCAGCGCATCATCATGATGGAGCGGACCGGCCGCCGTACGGTGCCGCAGATCTATATCGACGACCGACATATCGGCGGTTTCGACGATTTGCGCGCGCTGGACCTCGCCGGCGGGCTCGATCCGCTGCTGGCTGAATAGAGGTCGGCCGGAGTTCTTCATGTTGCGCGGTTTCAAAAGCGTGGCATAAATAGTTAGAATAACGAATTGATTTTTTCTGCGGTCCGCCGGCATCGAGCCGGCACCGCTTAACTCCGCGTCCGGGGCTGTATCCCACGGGACGCACATATAGGAAGTGTCATGGCAGAAGAACAGAACCAAGCAGCAGAACAGCAACAGGAAGCCGTATTCGGCATCGAGAAGGTCTACGTCAAGGACGTTTCGCTGGAGATCCCCAATGCGCCGGAAGTCTTCCTGCAGCGCGAAACCCCGCAAATCGGCATCGAACTGAGCAATTCCGCCAAGAAGCTGGAAGAAGGCCTGTTCGACGTGACCATCACCGTCACCGTGACCTCCAAGATCGAAGACAAGACCATTTTCCTGGTTGAAGTGGCGCAGTCCGGCATCTTCCAGGCCCGCAACATTCCCGAGCAGAACCTGGAAGGCCTGTTGGCGGTGACCTGCCCCAACATCCTGTTCCCTTATGCACGCGAAGCCGTTTCCGACCTCGTCGTGCGCGCCGGTTTCCCGCCGGTGCTGCTGAACCCGATCAACTTCGAAGCGCTCTACCTGCAGCAGAAGCAACAGCAGGCTGCCGCCGCTGAAGCGCAGGGCGCCAGCACGCACTGAGCACGGATTGCGAACCGAGTATGGACTGATAATGAAGCTGCTGCGCGGATTCGCATCCGGTCTGATCCTGGCGCTGATGCCGCTACTGGCGTCAGCCACGGATTTCCGCTCGATCGCCGTGCCGAAGGCGGTGCTGTTCGATGCGCCATCGGCGCAGGCGAAGAAACTCTTTCTGCTGTGGCAGGGTTATCCGGTCGAAGTCATCGTCAATCTCGGCGACTGGGTGAAGGTGCGCGATCAGCAAGGCAGCCTGAGCTGGGTCGAAGCCAAGAACCTCAGTCCGGCACGCACCCTGATCGTCGTGCAGGAGCCGGCAGCCATGCATCAGGCGCCGGACTCTGGATCTGCGGTTTTGTCGCAATTGCAAAAGGATGTGGTGCTGGAGTTCGTCGAAGTGGCGGGCGGCTGGGCCAAGGTCAGGCATCGCGACGGGCTGGTGGGTTTCGTGCAGACGGCCGTGGTGTGGGGGCTGTAGGCTCCTGCTGCGAATGACCAGCCGCGAATCAATTGAATAGCTGAACCGGATCAAGAGTAGGCCTTGAAAAAAATCACTGTTCTCGGTGCCGGCGCGTGGGGCACGGCGCTGGCCATACAACTCAGCCAACGTCATCAGGTCGCGCTATGGACGCACAACGCGGAGCGTGCGGCGGAAATGCAGTCCGCCGGCCGCAACCTGCAGTATCTCGGCGATTTCCCGTTCAACCAGAATCTTTTGGTCAATCGCGACCTGGCCGCTGCCTTGCGCGACGCGGATCTCATCGTCTCGGTCGTGCCCAGTGCCGGCTTCCGCCAGATGCTGCGCGAAATCAGGGCTGTGGGCAGTCAGGCGCCCCTGATCTGGGCTTCCAAAGGTCTGGAGCCGGCGACGGCCAAGTTGCCATACGAAGTTGCGCAGGAAGAACTCGGCGACGGCCAGCGC
Source organism: Methylophilaceae bacterium (assembly GCA_034004425.1). Taxonomy (GTDB): domain Bacteria; phylum Pseudomonadota; class Gammaproteobacteria; order Burkholderiales; family Methylophilaceae; genus UBA6140. Next base: position 928 of record JAVEWT010000020.1, on the reverse strand, counting down.
TGGGGCGTGCTATCCGGCCCCAGTTTCGCCGTCGAACTGGCGCGCGGCCTGCCGACCGCCGTCACCATCGCTTCGGCCAGCGCAACGCTGGCCGCCGAAGCCGGCACGCTGGTACATGGTGGCAATCTGCGCGCCTATACCAGTCATGACGTCATCGGTGTGTCGGTCGGCGGCGCAGTCAAGAACGTCATGGCCATCGCTGCAGGTATCAGCGACGGCATGCAGTTCGGCAGCAATGCGCGCGCAGCGCTGATCACGCGCGGCCTGGCAGAGATGACGCGCTTCGGTATGGCGCTGGGCGGCCAGAAGGAAACCTTCATGGGGCTGACCGGCGCGGGTGACCTGATCTTGACTTGTACCGGCGAATATTCCCGCAACCGCGAAGTCGGCCTGCGTCTCGCGCGTGGTCAGACGCTGGAGCAGATACTACGGGAGTTGGGGCATGTGGCCGAGGGCGTGCACACGGCGCGCGAAGTGCACAAGCGCGCGGCAGAACTGGGCGTGGAAATGCCGATCACGTGCGAAGTGAATCAGGTGCTGTCACACGGACAGTCGCCGCGCACTGCGGTCGAGAATTTGTTGCGCCGCGAACAGAAACCCGAGTCGGTTTAGTGCGGCCCGCATTCGTCCGGACAGACAATCAGCATACAGACAATCAAGTATGCAGGCAGTAGTAGGCACGGCACCCGCGGGTGCCGTTTTTATTGGTGCTGCCAATGCCGGCTTGACCGTGCCAGATAGCCGGATTTCCGGCCTCGCGTAGGTATCCGAAATGACAAAAACATGACATTTCTGCGGCAGGGTGGTGAAATATTTTGGTATCATGGCGGCGCCGCTAACGGGCTGTTTCTTAATGCAATGCTGAACTGACATCACTGGAAAGCAGGACTTTCATGAAGCTCAAGAATTTTACCGAGATCGAACGCGC
>JAVEWT010000019.1:0-19980 GCA_034004425.1 Methylophilaceae bacterium | reverse complement strand
GAGCGCCTGATGATTCGTCATTCCATCAACAGTATCTACGTGTGCCTGCATCTTGGACATCATTCCTACTTCTTGGCAGCGAACTCGTAACGCACGCCCAGCCAGCCCGCGCGTGGGGCACCCGGCATGATGAACATCGAAGACGCTTCCTCGCCTGTGAAATTACCGCCAGCATCCAGGAAGGATTCACCCAGCATGCCGCCGGATGAGTACTCCTTGTCAAAGATGTTGACTGCCTTGGCAAAAACCTGCCAGCCACTGTTGTCGAATTTGTAGCGCGTATCCAGATTCACCACCGTATACCCGCCCAGTTTTCCGCTGCCTTGATAATGATCGCCGTCACCATCATTCGAACGGTGCTTGTTGTTTTCATTGCCGCGGACGTACACATCAGAGAACATCGCGATGTTGGTGCCGATATTCCAGTTCGGCGTCACATCGTACTGCATGCGTAGCTTCAGATGATGTTCGGGAATATTGGCCAGACGGTCACCTTTCTTCACGCGAATAACATCACCATCAGATGTAGAGTTGACTTCATTAATGAGTTCCAGCGGCGACTCGTAAGTTGCCCGCACATAGCTGTAGCCTGCCACCCAACTGAACTTACCAATAGCGCCAAACAAGCCGGTATCGAGACCGACGCGCTTGGTGCGACCGACATTGTCAAAGTAGCCCATGCCGTTCGTGGCATTGGTCGCAATGAATTGGATGTCATCATGATTAATTGTCCGGTAAGCAGCAGCAGACCACTTGATGCCTTGGCTGACATTACCGCGCGCACCGACTTCATAAGTCTTGGATACCACCTTCTTCAGTGGTGGATCGCCGGCCATGGCATTAGGCAGCTTGCATGGTTCATCCGGGTTAGCACAGCCCAGTTCCATTGAAGTTGGCGCGCGCATGCCTTCGTTATAGGAGCCGTAAATTGTCAGATCGCTGGTCGGTGTATAGGTCAGACCAACTGCCGGATTGAATCGATTAAAGCTGTGATCGCCGGAGAGCGATTCAGGATCACTGGCATCTGGAACCAGTTTGTCACGGTTCTTAACTTTCACATGGTTGTAACGACCTGACAAGGTCACATGCCAAAAGTCATTAAGAGACAAGGTGTCCGTTGCAAACAGACCCCAGCTTCTGGTCCTGCCGTGCAGTTCAACTTTACTTTCATCCCCTTCGATACCAAGTCCATCGACACCACGCGTCGCATTCAGCAGACCAAACTCCGTAGACTGATCAAACTTGATACGGGAATAGTCATAGCCGGCACCGACAATCAACTGATTCTGCATTTGCATGAAAGGCTGGTTAAACGCCAGTTGCGCGTTAAGACCATATCCGTCTTGCTTGGTTTTGCTGCGATTCAGTGCACCCGAACATGCCAGCTCCGCTACTTCCTCTTCGTCACCACCACCGGCGTAAGTGCCATTGGCGATGTCTCTACAGGCTTGCAACGCATCGGCCAGATCATCACTGATGCCGGACTCTGCAAAGAAATCATCCAGGTCGAAATCGTCATTGATGTCGCCATTCAGCGTCTTGCGGTCCGAGCGGCGATAGTAGGCATTGGCCGTTAATTGGGTCTCGTCATTGAACCAGTGACTACCATTCAGATTAAGGAATGAAAGCGTGTTCTTGGTCTGGTCCGGACGTGTATGAATAGCTTCACGATCCAGACTGTGCGTCAGTTCGCGCTGAATCAACCCGTTGCCTATCATGTCATTATCAGCGCCGGTATAACTCAGCTCCAAGCGACTGCTTTCGTTTTCCCAGCCCAGCTTGGCGAATATCTGCTTGACTTCGGTCGGGGAATGATCGCGCCAACCGTTTTCATCGAAATAATTGCCGGCAACGAAATAATCTATCGAACCGTCTTCGGAAACGCCGCCGTATTCGGCAGATACGGTTTTACGATCCCAGGAACCGCCAGTCACTTCAATGGCGCCGCCCCGGTGAGTTCGGCCGTTCTTAGTCTGCACCGATAGTGCGCCACCGAGAGTGTTTAAACCAAAAACCGGATTCGAACCGGGGATGAGTGAAATACCCGCAATCGCATTGCTGGGGATCAAATCCCAGTTAATCACATCACCGAACGGCTCATTGACTCTGACACCATCCTGAAACGCGGACAGGCCCTGCGGCGTACCCAGCAAAGGCGAAGCAGTAAAGCCGCGAAAAAGAATATCGGGCTGATAGGGATTGTTTTGCGTCTCGTTAATACTGACACCCTGCAGATTGAGATTCATGTAATCGGCAATACTTAAGCTGCCTTGTTTCTGCAACTCCTCACCTTTTACTACTTGCACATTCGAGGGTATTTTTTCGATAGGCAAGCCTACGCCTTGTAACGGCGTCGTACTGATGACCTCAATCTTGTCGGTACGATCGACATCCTCGGCTGCAAATGCTGGCGATGCCGTGAAGGTGCCCGCTACAGCAACTGCCGCCAGTTTCAAACGGTATGGATTAGAGTTTTTCATATAATCTCCCCAGATTATTTATGGCTTAAAGTGTTTTAATAGCATCAAGATTTATGCCAGAAACGGCGATGAGAAAATAACTCAATAAAATCAATGGAAACTCTGCGGAGAATGAGGAAAAAAGCAGAGTGTAACCGCCAAATATGGTTGTATACAACCATATTAATGGCTTATATGGTTGTATACAACCATATAAGCCAGATTATATCGTGATCAACGGTTGAATAAACGTCAGACGCTCTGCAGCAATTTCCGTGGCGGCTGATTGATATAGCCACGCATACCGAGCCATGCTGCGAACGGCACCAGCAGGGAAACACTGACCAGCGCGATTAGCGCCAGCAGCAGATTGAACCGATAGGGAATGTTAAGGATGGAGGTGCTGACATACCAGGCCAGTGCACTTGCGGCCAGTGTCGCCACCAGCCCGGCCAACAGGCCGATGCAGGCGAACTCGGCGAGGCTCGCGGCGATGACCTGCCGCCTCGAAGCGCCGAGCACTCGTAGCAGGGTGGTCTCCCGTACACGCTCCTCGCGCGTGGCGACCAGCGCGGCATATAGCACGGCCAGACCTGCCAGCAGGCTGAAACCGAAGACGTATTCGACTGCATGCGTCATCCTGACCATGATGCCGCGCACCTGTTCCATCAGTGCCGCGACATCGATCACGGTCAGATTGCTGAATTCGCGCACCAGCGCATTGAGCGCCTGATCACGCCCCAGCGGCAGATGAAAACTGGTAATGTGGCTGGCCGGAAAATCCTCGAGCAACCCCGGCGGCATGACGGCAAAGAAATTGGCACGCATGGTATCCCACTCGACCTTGCGGATACTGGTCACCTGCACCTTGAGCAGGGTGCCGGCAATGTCATAGGTCAGCCAGTCGCCCATTTTCAGGCCTAGCGTCTCGGCCAAGTCCTGCTCCAGCGACAACTGCGGCTGCCCATGCTCTTCAGGGGTCCACCATCGCCCTTCCAGCATCTGGTTGTCGGCTTGCATGTGCGCCGCCCAGGACAGATTGAATTCGCGTTCAGCCAGCCTGCGCGCGCGCTCATCTTCGTATCGACTGGTTTCCAGCGGCATGTCGTTGACAGCAATCAGACGGCCCCGCACCATGGGAAAGACTTCGGCATCGTCGATGCCGGCCTCGGCGAAAAACGCCTCCACGCCGGCGATCTGGTGCGGCTGGATATTGATGATGAAACGATTTGGCGCATCCGGAGGCAACGAGGCCTGCCAATTGCCGAGCAGATCGCCACGAACCAGCGCGAGCAGGATCAGCGCCATCAGCCCGAGGCTGAAACCGGTCACCTGCGCCAGCGCCATGCCTGACCTGCGCTTGAGGCCGGCCACGCCGAGTTTCCACATCGCCCCCTTGCCTTCCGGTAAACGATGCAGTAGGCGCTGACCGAGCCATGCCAACAGGGCGATGACCAACAGCAAGACGCTGAAAATCAGGATGGTGGCAGTACCCAGTCTCAAACTACCGGCATACCAATAGATCATGCCGGCAATCACGGCGACTGCCGGCAGAAGAGCCACCCAGCCTTGCCGCTTCGGATCTCCCAGATCGCGACGCAATATGCGCAGGGCCGGCACATCCGCCAGCCTCGTCAAATGCGGCCAGACCACGGCCAGCAGGGTCATGAACCCCAACAAGACCCCCGTCAGTACCGGCCACCAGCCGGGCGCCGGCAGATTCTCGAGAAACAGACTGCCTGCCAGCCCTGCCAGTCCGGCCTGTGCCAGATATCCGAGCAAGACACCCAGCACACTGCCAAACAGGCTGATGATAAAAGTCTGCCAGAGCAGTATCTGCATGATAAGACGGCGCGAGGCTCCAAAGCAGCGCATCAGGGCATAGGCATCCAGACTGCGTTGCACATAGGGCAAACTCGCCAGAAACATGGCGACGATGGCCAATATGACGCTGACCATGGCCGAGAGTCCGAGGAATTGGTCGGCCTTTTCCAGCGCACTGCGGATCTCCGGCCGCGCCGCGGAAACATCCTGCACCCGTTCGCCCTTGCCGGCATTGGCTTGCGCCCATTCAGAATAGGACGCCATCTCCTGGGCTTCCCCCGCCACCAGGAACTGGTATTTGACGCGGCTACCGTACTGAACGAGGCCGGTCGATGGCACATCGTCCAGATTCATCATCAGCCTTGGAGCGAAGCTGAACATGTCGCCGCCGCGGGATGCCTCGCGCTCCAGAATGGCATCGACCCGCATCTCGCGCTCGCCGACTTCCAGCCGGTCGCCGACGCCGACTTCGAGCAACGCCGCCAGTCTCGGTTCCAGCCATACGCTACCGAGGGGTGGAATGTCGGTTGCTGCTCGCGCGCCTTCGCTGACACCGGCGATCACCGCCTGATCGGAGATGACCAGTTCCCCGCGGAGCGGAAAGCCTTTGCCGACCGCCTTGATCTCGGCCAATTGGCTGAGTTCTCCGCGCACCACCATGCTGGGGAACTCCATGGTCTGCGTCGACGCCAGCAGCCGGCGCTGCGCTTCCTGTCGATAGGCATCATGCAATGGTTTGGCGGATGAGATCAGCAGGTCGGCGCCCAGCAGCATGCCGCCCTGCCGGGCCAGGGCATTTTCGACACGGTCGGTAAAAAAGCCGACGGCAGTATTCGCTGTAACGGCCAACACCAGCGCCATAAACAGCACACGCAAATCGCCGGCCGACCATTGACTCCTGAACTGGCGCCAGGCCAGTGACAACGCCATCATGCCGGAGCACCCGCCGGTACTGCAGCCTGTTCCGTCAGCTTTCCATCGCCCAGCAAGAGGCAGCGTTGGCAGCGGGCGGCCAGCGCATTGTCATGGGTGACCAATATCAATGTGGTACCTGCCGCCGCATTCAGTTCGAAAAGCAGGTCGATGATCTGCTGTCCGGTCGCCGCATCCAGATTGCCGGTCGGCTCGTCAGCGAACAGAATGGCAGGCCCCGGCGCAAAGGCGCGGGCAATGGCAACGCGTTGCTGCTCGCCACCGGACAATTGCTTGGGATAATGCGACAACCTCTGCGCCAGGCCGACCCGTTCCAATGCAGCGGTCGCCAGCACCCTGGCATCTTCGCGCTCAGCCAGTTGCAAGGGCAGCATGACGTTTTCCAGCGCCGTCAGAGATGGCAGCAGCTGAAAGGACTGAAAGACAAAGCCCATCTCACGGCCGCGCACCTCGGCGCGCCCATCTTCATCCAGGCTGCTGAGCTCGGTGCCATCGATCAGCACTTTTCCGCCCGTGGGACTGTCCAATCCGGCGAGCAGCCCAAGCAAGGTCGATTTGCCCGAGCCTGAGCGGCCGACGATGGCCACGCGCTCGCCATGGGCGACCGCCAGATTCAGATCCTGCAATATCGTTAATCGAGCCTCGCTACTGCTAACATGTTTGCTCAAGGCGACGGCTTCAACAGCAAAAGGTTTATGCATGCTTAAAAACTTTCAATCCAGATTCATTCGGTTTTTTCTGATCATGGTGATGTCATTGATCATGACGGCCCTACTGGCCGGCCCGGCCACTGCCGAAACCGGTGCCAGAGTGCTGGTTTTCGGCGACAGCCTGTCCGCGGCCTATGGCATCCCGCGCGAACAGGGCTGGGTCGCCCTGCTGCAACAACAACTCGACCGGCAGGCGCACAGGCGCGAGGTCATCAATGCCAGCATCAGCGGAGAAACCACGAGCGGCGGCTTGACCAGGCTGAATCAGCTGCTCGACCAGCACAGGCCGGAACTCGTCATCATCCAGCTCGGCGCCAACGACGGTCTGCGCGGCTTGCCGGTGAGCGATATGCGCCGCAACCTGTCGGCCATGATCGAGCTCTGCCAGAAATCCGGCGCCCGGGTCGCTCTCATCGGTATCATGATTCCGCCTAACTATGGCCCCCGCTATACGCTGGAGTTCAAGGAAAGTTATCCGCTACTGGCAAAAAAATACAAACTCCCTCTCGTACCCTTCCTGCTGGACGGCGTCACGGAAACCCCGGAATTGATGCAGGATGACGGTCTGCACCCGAAGGCCGATGCACAACCAATGATTCTGCAAAACGTCTGGAAAGTGCTGGCACCCTGGTTCAAGTCCAGCGCGGCCTGATGCACACACGAGCCGGCAGCGACGCCGGCTAGCCGCGACACCAAGTGACGACCAGACCCGTCTCCTGCGGTTCCGCATGCAGACCTGCTGCTACGCCGATACCGGGCACCGCAGCCAGTTCATCATCCAGGTAGACGAGCGGCAAGCGCTGACGTTCCCAGGGCGGCATGTTGGCTTCCTGTAACAGATGCTTCAGCGTACGCGTCGGTCTTTGCGGATGTGGCTTGAAACGCTCGCCGCCCTCGCGGCTGACCACGCGCAGCTTGTCGACATTCAATCGCTCGCATGCGATGCCTGCCCCCAGACTTTTCTCGAAATGCAACCGGCTGCCATCCGGCAGCGCCAGAACCGGCTGCCCCGACCAGAGCAGGGCAAACGGCTGATTGTCGCCATGGCTGTCGACATACACCGAGTCCCGGTAACGCTTGATATGCGCTTCATTGCCCAGCTTGATGCTGATGACGGCATCCTCCCGAGCACTCAGTAGCTGCGTCAGCATATCGGCCAGCCGCGCGGCGCTGGGCATCTCCAACCGCTGCAACGACAACCACCAGCGCAGCAGGTTGCGGGCACGAGCTTGCGAGATCCGCCGCAAACAACCCAGCGGCAACCTTTGCCTGAGCTCCTGGATGGACAACCCGCTGCAGGCGGCATCGATCTGCGCCAATTCATCCAGCAGCATGGCGCTCTCCGCCATATGGCCGGCAGTCCTCGCCAAGACCTTCTTCGCACCCGTGAAGCGCGTCTCGATCAGCGGCAACAGTTCGTGCCTCAGATAATTGCGGTCGTAGCGAAGATCCTGATTACTCTCGTCCTCGATCCAGTCGAGGTTGCAAGCGACAGCGTACTGCTGCAATTCGGAGCGCGAGTAATCTAGCAGCGGCCGTAGCAGCCGTCGTTCGCGATCGAGCACGGCCATGGCCGCCAACCCCTTGACTCCCGCCCCCCGCAGCAACTGCAGCAGCAAGGTCTCAGCCTGATCGTCCTGATGATGGGCCAGCACGATGAAATCGGCTTCAGCTTCGGACAGCGCCTGATAACGGGCGCGGCGGGCGGCGGCTTCCACCCCGTTTCCTTTGTCCGCAGCGACGCGCACATGGGCGACACGCAACGGCACATCGAGGGCGGCGCAGGCCTCTTCGCAAAAACGCGCCCAATCGTCGGCATTGGGGCTGAGACCGTGATGCACGTGCAAGGCGTGCAAATCGAATCCGAGTTCGCCGCGTAAATTGGCAAGCAGGTGTAATAGAACGCAGGAATCGAGGCCGCCGCTATAGGCCAGCAGGAGTCGCTGGCCCGGACGGATGAGTTCGCTTAATCGGGCAGCCAGGCCGGCGACCAGCGGGCTGCTGCGGTTGGTCGCAGCCATGGTCGCGGCTACAGGTTTTCTGACGGGGTCGCGCTGATCAGCCAAGGCAGGATTCAGCCCGCGGTCGCATTACTTGACGCCGGCCTCTTTGAACTTGCCGTAACTCATGAGCTTGTCCACACGCGCTTCCAGGAGATGCGGAATCGACTTCACCTGCAGGCGCGCCAGTTCGTCGATCAATGCGCGGCGCAGCGTCTGCATCATGGCATCCGGATCGCGATGAGCACCGCCCATGGGTTCGGAGACGACACGGTCGACCAGGCCCAAGGCTTTCAGGCGACTGGAAGTGATCGCCAGCGTCTCGGCAGCGACTGAAGCCTGTTCGGCGCTCTTCCAAAGAATCGAGGCACAACCCTCCGGCGAGATGACCGAATAGGTCGCATATTGCAGCATGATCAGATGATCGACCACGCCCAAGGCCAGCGCACCGCCGGAACCGCCTTCGCCGATGATGACGCCGATAATCGGTGTCTTCAGTTCTGCCATCACATAGAGGTTGCGGGCGATGGCTTCGGATTGACCGCGCTCTTCCGCGCCGATGCCAGGATAGGCTCCCGGGGTGTCGATCAGCGTGATGATGGGCATGCCGAACTTTTCCGCCAGCCGGTAGAGCCGCAGCGCCTTGCGGTAACCTTCCGGCCGCGGCATGCCGAAATTGCGGTATTGGCGCTCCTTGACGTCGCGTCCCTTCTGATGACCGATCACCATGACCGGCTGACCTTCGAAGCGGGCGATACCGCCGACTATGGCCGGATCGTCGGCATAGGCGCGGTCGCCGTGCAACTCCTCGAAATCGGTAAACAGACCGTTGATGTAGTCCAGTGTGTAAGGACGTTGCGGATGACGGGCGACCTGCGAGATCTGCCAGGCAGTCAGCTTGCTGTAGATCTCCTTGGTCATGGACTGATTCTTTTCCTGCAATCGGCTGATTTCCTCGGAAATGTCGACAGCGGAATCTTCCTGCATATATCGCAGTTCTTCGATCTTGGCCTCTAGTTCGGCGATCGGTTGTTCAAATTCCAGAAAACTGGTTTTCATAGCGTTACCTTTATTGCGTATGTCTCGAATTATAGTGGATTCGCATCCGCCTCTGCCAACCTAAATGCAAGGAATCCGGCTAGTTGTACAACACGCGGACGTTGTCCTCGCTCAGCCAGCGGCGCAATCCGGCGAGCAGTTCATCGTGCAGCTCGACCCGCCAGGAATCGCCCAGCATCAGTTCCACGCGGGCGCCATCGTTATGGTATTCGACCTTGACCGCACAGCCCCGGCGTTCTTCTGCATTCTCGCGGCGACAGTATGGCGCCAGCAGCTCTTTCAGCTTGCCCGCATCCGACTGGCCGTTGCAGGAAATCTTCAACATACTCGCATGCACGCTTCTGGCAGAGGGCAGATCGTAGAGTTTACGCGCGTTGACGCGGATGCCGCCGCTGAAATCATCGTTGCTGACACGGCCTTCGACCACCAGCAACATGTCCTCCTTCACCAGATGCGCGTTCTGGTTGAGCAACTCGTTACCGACAACGATCTCGATGCGCGCGGTGGTATCGTCCAGCGTCACGATCGCCATCTTGCCGCGACTGGTCATGCGGATGCGGATGCCAGTGACGACCCCGGCCAGCAACTGTAGCTGATCCTGCGGCGTCAGGGTAGCCAGCGTAACTCGCACGAAACTCGACAACTCTTTCTGATAGCCGAGATAAGGATGGCCACTGAGATAGAAGCCCAGCGCGGTCTTTTCCTGCTGCAGGCGCTCCGCATCGCTCCATTCATCCACTGTCGGCAACACATGCGCCATGCTGTCCGAAATGGCGCCGAAAAGGCTGTCCTGGCCACTGGCCGCCCCGCTCTGCTCGGCGGCGCTGATGGCCAGACTGACCCCTGCCAGCAAGGCGGCGCGGTTGGGCTCCAGTTTGTCGAATGCGCCGGCGCGTATCAGAGATTCGATGACGCGTCGATTGACCTTGCGCAGGTCGAGGCGCTGGCAGAAATCGAACAAATCCTTGAACGGACCGTCCGCATCCCTTGCCGCGAGGATCACTTCGATCGCGGCGAGACCGGTGCCCTTGATGGCGCCGAGACCGTAGAGTATCTGCCTGTCGCTTACCGGCTGAAAGCGGAACTCGCTCCGGTTGATGTCCGGCGGCAGTACCTCGACGCCGTTCTGCAGGCAGTCGTCATGGAAAACATGGACATTGTCCGTATTGTTCATGTCCGCCGACATGGTGGCGGCAAGGAAAGCCGCCGGATAATGCGCCTTCAGGTAAGCCGTGTGATAAGCCACCAGCGCATACGCCGCCGCGTGGGACTTGTTGAAACCGTAGCTGGCGAACTTCTCCATCAGGTTGAAGACTTCTTCCGCCTGGCGCTCGCTGGTACCGTTCTTGACCGCGCCTTCGACGAAGATGGCGCGCTGCTGGGCCATTTCATCCGCCTTCTTCTTGCCCATGGCGCGGCGCAGCAGGTCGGCGCCGCCCAGGCTATAGCCGGCCACGACCTGGGCGATCTGCATCACCTGCTCCTGGTAGACCATAATGCCGTAGGTTTCCTTCAGCACCGATTCGGTCGCCGGATGCGGATATTCGACACGCTGCAGGCCGTGCTTGCGCCGGCAGAAGTCAGGAATCAGGTCCATCGGACCCGGCCGGTAGAGCGCCACCAGCGCGATGATATCCTCGAACACGTCCGGCTTAGCCTGCCTCAGCATGTCCTTCATGCCGCGCGATTCGAGCTGGAAGACCGCGGTGGTATTGGCAGCTTTCAACAGATCGAAGGTCGGCTTGTCGTCGAGCGGGATGGTCTCGAACGCCAACGGCTCCTGCCCCAGCGCGGCGCGCTGCCGGTTGGCATGTGCCAGCGCCATGTCGAGGATAGTCAACGTGCGCAAACCGAGGAAGTCGAACTTGACCAAACCCACGGCTTCTACGTCGTCCTTGTCGTACTGACTGACGACGCTTTCGCCGCCAGCCTGACAGTAGATCGGGGAGAAATCCGATATCTTGCCCGGCGAGATCAGCACGCCGCCGGCATGCATGCCGACATTGCGCGTCAGCCCCTCCAGCCGCAGTGCCAGCTCCATGAGCTCACGCACTTCCTCCTCCTGCTCGAAGCGTTCCTTCAACTGTGGTTCTTTTTCCATCGCCTGCGGCAGCGTGATGCCCAGTTCGTTCGGGATCAGCTTGGCGATACCGTCGACGAAGTTGAACGGCAGGTCAAGCACGCGCCCGACATCGCGGATCACGGCCTTGGCCGCCATCGTCCCGAAAGTGGCGATCTGCGACACCGCATCGAGTCCGTATTTGTAGCGCACGTACTCGATCACGCGGTCGCGGCCTTCCTGGCAGAAGTCGATATCGAAGTCGGGCATGGACACCCGTTCCGGGTTGAGGAAACGCTCGAACAGAAGGTTGTAGCGCAAGGGGTCAAGGTCGGTGATACCGAGACTGTAAGCCACCAGTGAACCGGCACCGGAGCCGCGTCCCGGCCCGACCGGCACGCCGTTGTTCTTGGCCCAGTTGATGAAGTCGGCCACGATCAGGAAGTAACCCGGGAAACCCATCTGGATGATGATGCCGACTTCGAATTCGAGCCGCTGCAGGTACTCCGGCTGTCTGGCCCGGCGCACCTCGGGGTCCGGATACAGAACCTCCAGGCGACGTTCCAGCCCGGTCCGCGCCTGAGCGCCAAGATATTCCTCCAAGCTTTCCTGATTGGGGGTCGGGAATTGCGGCAAATAGTTTTTGCCCAGCGTCAGGGTCAGGTTGCAACGCTTGGCAATTTCGACGCTGTTCTCCAGAGCCGATGGAATGTCAGCGAACAGCTCCGCCATCTGTGCCTGTGTCTTGAAATGCTGGTCTGGCGTGAATTGTTGCGGGCGTCGTTTATCAGCCAGCACATAGCCCTCGGAAATGCATACCCGCGCTTCATGCGCCTTGAAATCGTCGGGTCCGAGAAACTGAACCGGATGTGTCGCCACCACCGGCAATTGCAGTTCCGCCGCCAGCGCCATGGCGCGGTTCACGTAGATCTCCTGCTGGACATGGCCGCAACGCTGCAACTCGATGTAGAAACGACCCGGGAACAGCTGCGCCCACGCCTGTGCCAGCTGGATGGCAGCCTGCTGATTGGACTGCAGCAGGGCCTGGCCGACGTCGCCTTGCATGGCGCCCGACAAGAGGATCAAGCCCTCGGTGCCGGACGCTTGCAACCACTCCCGCTTGATTTCTGCACGCCCGCGGTGCTGGTTCTGCAGATAGGCCTGAGTCAGCCACTGACACAGCTTCAAATAGCCGGCATGCGACTGACACAACAACAGGATACGGGAAGGCTGGTCTCGGTTGAGCGGGTTTTCCAGCCACAGGTCGCAGCCGACGAGGGGCTTGATGCCCTTGCTGCGCGCCGCCTTGTAGAACTTGATGGCCCCGAACAGGTTGCCGAGGTCGTTCAGCGCCAATGCCGGCATATGGTCGCCGGCAGCCCGCTCGACATACTCATCGATGCGGACAGTGCCGTCCACAATGGAATACTCGCTGTGGCAACGCAGATGAATAAAGGAAGGCTGTTGCATACGGTGCAATTTTACCTGATTCGCACCACCAGTTAGTGCGCCAGCATGAAGGATTATCCGGCAACCGGATCAGGACGCTGGACGCGCCCTGATCCGAATGCTAGGCAGTGACAGCGGATTGGCTCAGCTGCCGGCCGATTTCCGCCAACAGATCGTCGTCCTGCACCGGTTTGCCAAGGAAGGCATTGACGCCGATCTCGCGCGCATGACTCTGATGCTTTTCGGCCGTGCGCGAGCTGATCATGATGATCGGGATACCGGCCGTATCGACATCGCCACGCACGTTGCGGGCAAATTCGAAACCGTCCATGCGCGGCATCTCGATGTCGAGCAGGATGATGTCCGGCCTGGTTTCCTGCAGGATCTGCAAGGCGTCCATACCGTCCTTAGCAGTCACCACCTGGTAACCTTCCCGCTCCAGCGTCCGGCTCAGCACCTTGCGCATGGTCAGCGAATCGTCGACGACCATGACCGTGGCCTTGCCTGCTCCGGCCTGCTCCGTTTCCTGCGCACGGCTATGGCTGACCACGACGACTTCGCGGTTGGCCATCTGTACCGGATTGACGATCAGAATGATCTTGCCGTCACCCATCACCGTCGCACCGGTGATGCCGGGCACGCGCGCAAGCTGCATGCCGATCGGTTTCATCACCACTTCCTGGTTACCGATGATCTCATCGACATGCAGCGCGATGCGGTTGGTACCGCTGCGCAGCAGCAGAATCGGCGTATAAGCCTGCTGCTCGGGCTCAGAATCGGCCTCGCCGATCAGCTTGGAGAAATAATGCAGCGGATAGTCGCGCTCTGCCCAACGTATGGACTTGGCCTCGTAGGCGGCCGCCAGCGGCGCCGTTTTAAGCTTCTGCAACTGCTCCACCATGATGGATGGCAAGGCATACTGATGCGCGCCGGAACGAATGAGCACAACCTGCGCCACCGATAGGGTCACCGGCAGATAGATGGTGAACACCGCGCCGCGATCCGGCGAATTGAACACTTCGATACGGCCGCCGAGCGCCGTGATATCGCCACGCACGGCGTCGAGACCAACGCCGCGGCCGGAAATCTGGGTGATATCGGTAGCGGTCGAGAAGCCCGGTTCGAAAATAATCGCCAGCAGGCTTTGTTCCGTAGTTTCCTGATCCGCCTGGATCAAACCGTTCTGGATGGCTTTTTCCCGCACCTTGTCGAGCTTGATGCCGGCACCGTCGTCGGCGACGGTAATGACGATTTCGTCGTTTTCGCGCTTGATCTTGAGTTGGACGCTGCCTGCTTCCGGCTTGCCGTGTTTCTTGCGCTCTGCGGTCGCTTCGATACCGTGACCGACGGAATTGCGCAGCAAGTGCTCCAGTGGTGCACCGATCTTGTCGAGCACGCTACGGTCGATATCCACCGACTCGCCGTCGATGGTTAACTCGACCGGCTTGTTCAACTCATGGGCGGTCTGCCGCACGATGCGATGCAGACGTTCGGAGATCACCGAGAACGGCACCATACGCACGTTCATCAGGCCATACTGCAGTTCGCGATTCATGCGGGCCTGTTGTTGCAATGCGGATTCCGTCTCGTCCAGATTGCCCAGCAACCCGTTCTGGATGGTGGAAACGTCGTTCACGCTTTCCGCCATCATGCGGGTCAATTCCTGCAGCCGTGTGAAGCGGTCGAATTCCAGCGGGTCGAAGGCTTCCTGCGTTTCCTGCAGCAGGGTCATGCGCGACTGCATCTGACTTTCCGTTTCGATTTCAAGTTCGCGCAGGTAGTTGCGCAAACGGAACACGCTTTCGGTCAGATCCAGAGAAAAATGCTTGAATGCCAGCATTTCCTGCTCCATGCGCGATCGCGCAATACTGACTTCACCCGCTTCGTTGATCAACCGGTCCAACACATCTGCACGCAAGCGCATGAACTGGGCACGGCGGCCACCGCCACGAGCATCCGGCGTCTCTGCACGGCGACCGGCAGCCGATTCCCCGGTCAACTCTTCCAGGAAAACACCGATCTTGTCGACATCCTGGAACAGCGCATCGAAATCAGCGGGCGTGACCTTTCTCTTCAACGCCTGAATCACACGGTCTTCCATTTCGTGCACGACGTTGCCCATCTCAGACTGGCCCGCCATGCGTGCACTACCCTTCAGGGTATGCAGCGCCCGCTGAATGGCATCCGGATGACCATTTTCACCAGGCGCCTTGCGCCACGCACGCAGCTCATTGCCGATCTGCGGCACCAGCTCGCGGGCTTCTTCCGTGAAGATCGTAAGCAACTCCTGGTCCAACGGACTGCCGACTTCAATGGAACTGCCGAGGTCAGGGATTTCGGCCGTTTCCGGCTGGGGTTCAGCAACTGGCGCCAGCACAGACTCCACAGGTTCCGCGCTTGCCGCTGTCGGCGAAATGAGGTTTGCTTCAGCCACCTCAATCACCTCCGCGCCCGTAGCGGCTTCCTCACCCCTGGGGGCTGCTTCGCCGGCTTTTTCCGTCGCTCTCTTCAGGGCCGTCAACAGCGCTGTCGCGCGTTTCGGCTCATCCAGCGCCTCCACCTTCTCCAGCATGCTGGTCAGCGATTTCACAACGTTGCCCAGCAAGGTCAACGATTTATCGTCCCAATCACCAGCATAGACATCCAGCCAGTTCTCCAGGGCGCGCGCGAGATCGGACAAGGCCTTGAAACCCGTCGCACCGGCATTGCTGGCAAGTGTATGAGCTGATCGCAACAAGGACTGCGGAGGTAGCCCTGCCGGTTTGGCCTGCAGCTTTGCAAACTCGTTACTGATGGTCTGCAGGTGTTGCTTGGCCTCGCCCAGAAAGATATTGAACAGCCCGCGGCTGACTTTTCTGGTACCTCCGATCAATACCTCAGCGACTTCAGCAGCTGGCTTCTGCTTGGATGAACCGCTTTCCAGTGCCAACGCCTCCTGCTGCCACTCGGCAAAGGACGGCTCGCAGCCACCCTTTTCAAGCAACTCCACCACCCAGCCCGAGAATGCAGCGCTGGCTTTCTCGATGAAAGCCAGCTGATCCGTAGTCGGCACCACGTCGTTCTCAATGACGACATTCAGCAGTTTCTCCACCGCCCAGGCGATCTCACCAAGCGCATCGAGACCCACGGTACGGCCGCTCCCCTTGAGGGTATGGTAGCCGCGACGCACTTCGGTCAGCGCCGCACGGTCGGTTGGATTCACTCGCAGAGCCTGCATGTGCTGGGCAACACTGGCCAGCACTTCTTCAGCTTCGGCAATAAATATCTCAAGGATTTCAGGGTCGACTTTCTTTGCCGGCACTTGTGCAACGGCTGTCTCCTCCGTACGACCTTCGACGGCTTCCTTGCCAGCCGTATCCGGTATTTGCTGTACGGGTTCTGCTGTTGCAGGTTCGGCAACCTGCCGCCCCAGGGACTGTTGCTCTGCTTCCAGTCTAGTCAATGCTGACCCAAGCGCCTCGACCGATTCAGGCCGGATGCGCGGGAATTCGTCGACGAAAAAGCCCAGCATACTGAGACTTTCCGCCACCAGTTCGAACTGCTTCTGTTCCCCTTCGCTCACCTGCTCCGGGTATTCATGGAAATGGGCAACCACTTCGGCCGCGGTCGCGGCAATCTTGGTCGGAACCGGCATGTCCAGCATGTCGAATGCGGCGACGACCTGCTCCAGCGGCTTGCCGATCGCATTCAGCACGGCATGATCCGCAGGATTGCGGAAGAAGATATCCAGCGACTGCTCGACCTGTTGCAGCGCGTCCTTGATCTGGCTCGCCATCGCCAGCAAAGTACTCTCATCGAGCTGCGCCGATATCGGTACGGCACTGACATCGCCGCGCAATATATCGCGCATGCGCTGACTCTGCGCCGTCATCTGTTGTACTGCCTTGCGATCGAACATCTGTTCGTCAGCCAGGACATCCTGCAACAGGTTCAGACTGGCTGCGACTTCCACATATACTTGCTCCGGATATTTCTCTGGAGTCTCCTGAATGGCCGATGCCAGACCATGCACGGTCTCCAGCAATTCTGGAAGTACCGGTTCGCTCAATTTCTGCGAATCGATCACGGCCTCGCCGAGTTGGTCAAGGAATGCCGACAACTCCTGTTTTTCGCCCTCACTGATAACCGACCAACTGTTCTTCATATTGGCCACCAGTTCCTTGAGCGCGGCGAAGATGGCGAGATCATCGGCACTCAATTCGACCAGGGCGTTGGCCGCATCCTCGCCTGCAGGCAACAGGCTGTCCAGTTCGAACAGGGATTTGACCTGCTTGATACGTTCGCTCGCCGGTTCACTCTGCGCGATATAGAACAACAGATCGCGCAGCAGATTGCCGGTAGGCTTGCTGCTACCCTGGCTAAGATTGCGCAATTGCTGGTCAATCTGCCGGCACAGCAGTTTGACCGCATTCCGTTCGGCAATCGACTTCTGCGCCAGGGTCTCGGTGAAGATGCTGCTCAACCACCAGAAGGTCTTCTGTGCTGCCTGCTTCTGGGTCTTCTGGACATTGTCGAGCGCTTCGCGCATGGCAGTGAGACTGTCGTCACTGGCTGTCTTCAGCCATTTCAGCAACGCGGTCTGAAAGGCAGTGCGTTGTTTGGCAACGACAGCGGGTATTTCAACGTCAGCGATGTCCTCGGTAGGAATATTCCTGGGTGCACGGATGGAGGTATCCGGGAAAAACAGCTCCGCTTCTTCGACCGCCGATCCGTGCAACTCAGCCAACGACTTGAGCATGGGGAACAGCAGCATCGGCGTATCCGGTGCGCCGTCAAGCAGTCTTTGCAGGTAGTGGTCGAGCGTGTGGACTGCCTGCTTGATGGTATCGATAGTGTCGCTTGACGCCGGAACGAGATGCTGTTCGAGCTTGCCGATCAGTTGTTCGATTTCTGCGCAATAACGCTTGCACCCCTGCAACCCGACCATATCGAGCGCACCACTGACCTGGAACAGATGTGTCTTGGAGAAACGCAAGACCGAAGTATCCGCAGGATTGGCCGCGAATGATTCAAGATTCTCCAGCACGCTCTTCAGCGCCTGATCGATCTCGTCCTTGACCCAGGTAAGTGGCCCAATATCGAATTCTTCAGCCAAAATTACTCCACATATTCGTCATGATTCAGCACGCCACGCCCACCGGCATCAGGACAGCTTGAAGCCGGCCACAGAACCCCGCAGTTCTTCGGCCAGACCAGTCAACTGACCGATGGAACTGGCTGTCAGCTTGGTGCCTTCGGTCGTCTGCGAAGTGATGTTCTGAATCTGTTGCATGTTGCGGCTCACGGTAGCGGCCACTTCTGTCTGCGCAGCCGTGGCAGTGGAGATCGCGCCGATCAGTTGCGCCAGGTTGTTGGTAACGGTTTCGATTTCGTTCAGTGCCTGACCCGCCGCATCCGAGAGTCGCGCCCCTTCAACCACACCCTCCGTACTCTTTTCCATAGCTGCCACGGCACTGTTGGTGTCGGTCTGAATGGTCTTCACAATCGCACTGATCTGTTTGGTCGCTTCGGATGAACGTTCCGCCAGGCGCTGCACTTCTTCCGCAACCACGGTAAAGCCTCGGCCTGCCTCACCTGCCGATGCCGCCTGAATCGCCGCGTTCAGCGCCAGAATGTTGGTCTGCTCGGTAATATCTGAAATCAGTTCCACAATTTCACTAATTTCCTGCGAGCTTTCGCCCAGCCGCTTGATTCGCTTGGACGTTTCCTGAATCTGTGTACGAATTTCATTCATACCGGCGATCGTGTTCTGCACGGCCTGCGCGCCTTGTGTCGCCGCTTGCAGGGAGCGCTGCGCCACCTGGGCTGCCTGTCCGGCATTGCTGGACACTTCCAGAATCGAACGGGTCATGTTGTTGACCGCCTCACCGGTATCGACAATCTGCCTTGACTGCTCTTCAGCAGCGGCAAGCAGCGAGGTAGAAGTTTCCTGCGCCTGCGCGGTCGCCTGGTTCACCTGCTCGGTCGCCCGGTTGATCTCGGTGACAAGGTCCCGCAAGCTGTCGATCGTGTAGTTGATGGAGTCGGCAATCGCACCGGTGATGTTTTCGGAAACCTGCGCCTTTACCGTCAAGTCGCCATCGGCCAGGTCGCCCATTTCGTCCAGCAGGTTCAGAACCGCCTCCTGGTTCTCCAGGTTGGCCGCTTCAATACGTTCGGAACGCAGACGCTCCGCCTCTGCCTGTTTTCTACCGTTCAGCACAATCAGGATCAATGCTGTCAGACCGGCAACGAACGCCGCGAGCAGCCAGCGTACGGCCAGGCTGGATTGGTTGTGCTGATCGACGATGTCGCGGGAAATCGCAAGGATGCCGTCACCCTGTGCCGCAAGCCCCTCCAGCGCGCTCTTGTCGGCCACCTGCTTCATGCCGGCCGCCTGCACGCGCAACTTGTCCCAGGCCGCACCCAGTTTATTCAGGTTCGCGGAGGAACCACCGAACGACTGACCCATGGTGGCGATACCCTGAGTCACCCGGGATTCGGCCGCCTTGATGCGGCTCTCCGCATACTGGTCGCCCTGATTAAGCAGCAGCACATCGCGCACCATCTGCTGCACGAACACCTGCACGTCACTGACGCCCTTGGTGAAATCCGCATCCTTGCGGGTTTGTGTAAAGCCGAGCACTGCAGTGACGACGCTGACAACAAATGCCAGCACGATGAAGATCGGAAGCAACCGCTTGCCGCCCGCTTCTGTCGAACTGGCTGGTTTAGAGCCCGGCTTGAACCAGGATTTCAGCTTTGCTACCAACTCGCCAATTTTTGCCTTATCGAGGGCCATCTGCATTACTCCCAAATATGAATTTTTATGTTAGTTCGTGATATCCGGCGTCAAGCCGCCACCTGCATGAACTCGTTCTGCATCAGCAACCTGCCGATATCCATTTCATGCCAGGTTTCGTTGTTTGCGTCTTTATACTGATTGATGTACCAGACTGCCTGCTCACCGATCTCATCCTGCTTATCCATTTCATCGGTGGAGCGCAAACCGATCAGACGCTCCACCAACAATCCGGCATTGACATCGAATTTTGGGTGAGCCAGCAGAATGCGGTTATTCGCATCCACTCTGGTCGCCGGATAACCGAGATACGCAGCAAGGTCGCTCAATGCATAGAGATTGCCGCGGACATTCGCCATCCCCATGAACCAGGTCTGCGTCTGCGGCACGCGTGTGATTTCAGGCAGCGGCAGGACTTCACTGACGTCGTCCAGAGCGATCAGCCAGTTTTGGCCGTTAATGCTGACCCCGAGTTTGGAAACCGCCTTGACACTGCCACCCTCGGCCGACTCTTTCAGGCGTGCAAGAATCTCCTGCTGATATGCATGGAGATTGAGCCTGGTTCTTGCCATCTAGCCGAGTTCCTTGATCTTGCCCAACAACTCTTCGGCAACGACCGGCTTGATGACACTGTCCTTGGCACCTTGGCGCAAGGCCCACATGCGATCGGTGGCCTGCTCCTTGCCTGTACAGACGATGACCGGAA
>JAVEWT010000018.1:0-20031 GCA_034004425.1 Methylophilaceae bacterium | reverse complement strand
TTGAGCGTGCAGTCAACGAAGGCCGTTTCGTATCCCGCGAGGATGCGAACTATGTGCAGAAGATTCGCGCGTTCGCGGAGAACAGCAGCAGCGGCGACAAGGCGGAGCTGACCGATGTGCCGGAGAGTGCGACGGTGTGGCCTTCGGTGACTTCCACTCGTGACAACTGCATGGGGCTGGAATGCGCCTATTACAAGGATTGCTTTGTCATGGAGGCGCGCAAGCGGGCGCTGGCGGCGGACGTGGTGGTGGTCAACCATCATCTGTTCTTTGCCGATGTGATGCTGCGCGACGAGGGCGTGGCTGAGTTGCTACCTTCCGCCAATACGGTGATTTTTGACGAGGCGCACCAGTTGCCGGAGGTGGCGGGTCTGTTTTTCGGCGAAGATGTCTCGACCAGTCAGCTGATGGAACTGGCGCGTGATGCGCATGCCGAGTTCATCACCACGGCCAAGGATTGTCTGGCGCTGCCGGAAGCGACGGCGGCGCTGGAGAAGGCGGTGCGCGACTTCCGTCTGATCTTCGCCTACGAAGGCGCGCGCATGCCGGTGCAGAAAGCGCTGGCACTGAAGAACTTCGACGGTGCTTACGACACCGTGCGGGAAAAGCTGAAGGCGCTCAGCGACATTCTGGAAACGCAGGCAGAACGCGCCCCGGCATTGGAGAACTGCTACGAGCGCAGCCTGGTGCTGATCGAGCAATTGCAGCGCTGGCGGGCGGCGGAGAACGCCAATCTGGTGCGCTGGGTGGAGGTGTTCACGCAGTCCGTGCAATTGCACGCGACGCCGCTGTCGGTGGCCGAAGGTTTCGGCAAACAGCTCAACGCCCAGCCGCGCTCTTGGATATTCACTTCCGCCACGCTGGCGGTGCGCAACGATTTCAGCCATTACCTGGCGCAGATGGGTCTGGAACAGGCCACCACCGGTTATTGGAGCAGCCCGTTCGATTACGGCGAGCAGGCGCTGCTCTATGTGCCGCAGGACATGCCGGAGCCGAACAGCGGTGCTTATACCGCCGCAGTGGCCGCCGCTGCGCTGCCGGTGATCCAGGCCAGTCGCGGGCGGGCTTTCGTGCTGTGTACCAGTTTGCGCGCCATGCGCGAGGTACATGCGCTTTTGAAGGATGCGTTCTCCAGCAACGGCATGGAATATCCGCTGCTGATCCAGGGCGAGAGCTCGCGCACCGAGTTGCTGGAACGCTTCCGCAAGCTCGGCAATGCCGTGCTGGTCGGTTCGCAGAGTTTCTGGGAAGGGGTCGATGTGCGCGGCGAGGCCTTGTCCGCCGTCATCATCGACAAGCTGCCGTTCGCGCCGCCGGACGATCCGGTGCTGGCCGCGCGCATCGACAAGATGAATGCCGAGGGCAAGAACGCCTTCATGGAATACCAGCTGCCTTATGCCGTCATCACGCTGAAGCAGGGCGCCGGTCGCCTGATCCGCGACGAGAGCGACCGCGGCGTGCTGATGATCTGCGACCCGCGTTTGATCAGTAAACCCTATGGCAGAAGGGTCTGGCAGAGTTTGCCGCCTTTTACCCGCACGCGTAATGTGGAAGATGTGGTAGCGTTCTTTTCTTGTAAATAAGAATTATTCTTGATAAGATTGGTCCCAGTCATTTCATACAACTTCCGTTCAGGATACTCCATGTTCTCTCGCACACTCTCCGCACTCTTGTTGAGCGTATTCGTCGTGTCTGCCGCCCATGCCGCGGACGAGGTGGTGGTCTACTCGGCGCGCGCCGAGCAGCTGATCAAGCCGATGTTCGATGCCTTTACCAAGGAGACCGGCGTACCGGTCAAGTTCATCACCGACAAGGAAGGCCCGCTGATGGAGCGGCTGAAGGCTGAAGGCGCCAACACGCAGGCCGACCTTTTGCTGACGGTCGATGCCGGCAACCTGTGGCAGGCCGCCAACATGGGTCTGTTGAAACCGGCCCGTTCTGCCGTGCTGGATGCCAATATCCCGGCCCACCTGAAAGATCCGGACAACCAGTGGTTCGGTCTGTCCATCCGTGCCCGCACCATCGTCTACAACACTGAAAAACTGAAACCGGCCGCGCTCTCCACCTACGAGGATCTGGCCGATCCGAAGTGGCAGGGCAAGCTCTGCCTGCGCACGTCGAAGAAGGTCTACAACCAGTCGCTGGTGGCGATGATGATCGCCGAGAAGGGCGAGGCGGAGACCGAGAAGGTCGTCAAGGGCTGGGTCGACAACCTCGCCACCGACGTCTTTCCGGACGACACCAAGCTGATGGAGGCGATCGCCGCCGGTCAGTGCGAAGTCGGCATCGTCAACACCTATTACTACGGTCGCCTGATGGAGAAGAAGCCCAACTTGCCGCTGGCACTGTTCTGGCCCAACCAGAAGACCAACGGCGTGCACGTCAATGTCTCCGGTGCCGGCGTGGTCAAGCACAGCAAGAACGAGAAGGGCGCCGTGCAACTGCTGGAGTGGTTCTCTTCCGGCAAGGGTCAGCGCATGTTCGCCGATCTCAACATGGAATATCCGGCCAACCCCTCCTACAAGCCGGACCCTCTGGTCGCGAGCTGGGGCGAGTTCAAGCACAACCTGATCAACGTCGCCAAGGCCGGCGAGCTGCAGTCCGCCGCCGTCCGGCTGATGGACCGGGCGCGCTACAAGTGAGTTGATGCAGGCTGAAGGTATTGCATACCGGGTAGAAGCGCCGCACAAGGGCGCTTTTGCCGTTTCTGCGATCCTGCGCGACCGCTGGCGCCTGATCGCCTTGCTGTTCGCCACGCTGGTACTGATTCCGGTGCTGGTGGTGAGCTCTGCCTTCATCCATCCGGAAGCCGAGGTCTGGCGCCACCTGCTCGACCATGTGCTGTCCGATCTGCTTCTCAATACGCTGTGGCTGGTGTTGGGCGTTGCCGCCGGCACCTTGCTGCTTGGTGTCAGCCTGGGCTGGCTGATGGCCATGTACGAGTTTCCGGGCCGGCGCCTGCTCAACTGGGCGCTGTTGTTGCCGATGGCGATTCCCGCCTATGTGCTGGCTTTCGTCTTCATCGGCCTGCTCGATTTCACCGGCCCGCTGCAAAGCTGGCTGCGCGAGGTGTTCGGCAGCAGCGCCTGGTTCCCGCGCATCCGTTCCACCGGCGGCGTCATTCTGGTGATGAGCTTGGCGCTCTATCCCTATGTCTATCTGCTGGCGCGCAACGCCTTTGCCACCCAGGGCAAGCGCGCGCTGGAAGCGGCGCAGGCGCTCGGCCACTCGCGCCGCAGCGGCTTCTTCCGCGTCGCGCTGCCGATGGCGCGGCCCTGGATCGTCGGCGGACTGATGCTGGCGCTGATGGAGACGCTGGCGGATTTCGGCACGGTATCCGTCTTCAATTACGACACCTTCACCACGGCCATCTACAAGACCTGGTTCGGCATGTTCTCGCTCGATGCAGCGTCACAGCTGGCTTCGCTGCTGGTCGTCATCGTCTTCGGCCTGCTGGTGCTGGAACAGCTTTCGCGATCGCGCATGCGCTACACGCAGGCGGGTCGCCATCAGGAGACCGGCCGTCGCCGATTGCGCGGCCTCACTGCCTGGGCGGCTTGCTTCTATGCGCTGGCGGTGGTGGCGCTGGCCTTCATCGCGCCTATGCTGCAATTGCTGATGTGGGCGGCGAATGTCTTCGAACAGGATTTCGACAGCCGCTATTTCGGCTTCCTGCAGCATTCGTTATTGCTGGCCGGTTTCGCTGCGCTGATCACTGCGATTGCGGCCTTGTTGCTTTCCTACGCGGCCCGTCGCAATCGCGACCTGACGACGCGGGTGGCAGTCCGTATCGCCACCATCGGCTATGCGTTGCCGGGGCCGGTACTGGCGGTCGGCGTCTTCGTCGCCATCGCCTGGCTGGATCGCACACTGCTGCAACTGCTGCAGCCGGTCATGCAGATCGAGGCCGGCATGCTGTTGCAGGGCAGCCTGCTGATCATGCTCGTTGCCTATATGGCCCGCTTCATGGCGGTCGGCTTCAACCCGGTGGACAGCGCCATGCAGCGCCTGCCTTTGAGTCTCGATGACGTGTCGCGCACGCTGGGTGTCGGTAGCCTGACCATGCTGCGTCGCGTGCATGCACCCATTCTGCGTGGCGGCATGGTGACGGCGCTGATCCTGGTGTTCGTCGACGTCATGAAGGAAATGCCGATCACTCTGATGACACGCCCGTTCGGCTGGGATACGCTGGCGGTGCGCATCTTCGAAATGACCTCGGAAGGCGAGTGGGAGCGCGCGGCCTTGCCCGCCGTCACGCTGGTGCTGGTGGGGTTGCTGCCTATCATCTTTTTAAGCCGTCACGGTAATGTGAATGAACAATAACGCTTTGCTCGAACTCCGGAATGTCAGCCAGTCCTATGGCGACTTGCGCGTGATAGAGTCACTTTCGTTGCAACTGGAGAAGGGCCGCATTGGTTGTCTGCTGGGCCCTTCCGGTTGCGGCAAGACTACCGTGTTGCGGTTGATCGCCGGCTTCGAGCAACTGACCGCCGGCGAGATCCTGCTCAACGGCACGGCTGTAGCCACGCCCGGTTTCAGCCTGCCGACGGAAAAACGCCGCATCGGCATGGTGTTTCAGGATTACGCCTTGTTCCCGCACCTGACCGTGTTCGAGAACGTGGCGTTCGGCCTGCATCGGCTGGAGAAGTCGGAGCGCATCCCTCGCGCAATGGAGTTGCTCGGGCTCGTGGGCCTGGCGGGAGCCAAGAAAAAATACCCGCATGAGCTATCCGGCGGTCAACAGCAGCGTGTCGCCGTCGCACGTGCGCTGGCGCCAAAACCCGATCTGCTGCTGCTGGATGAACCCTTTTCAAACCTCGATAGCGATCTGCGTGAGCGTTTGTCGCAGGAAATCCGTGAAGTGCTAAAGAGCCAGAATGCGACAGCGATTCTGGTCACTCATGACCAGAACGAGGCCTTCGCCATGGCAGACGAGATCGGTGTGATGGATCAGGGTCGAATACAGCAATGGGATGCCGCTTATAATCTGTATCACGAACCCAATAGCCGCTTCGTTGCCGATTTCGTCGGCAAGGGTGTCTTCATCGCCGGTGAAGTGACAAAGCCGGGGCAGGTCTTGACCAGCCTTGGCGCGATGGATTGTACCGAATCTTCTGCCTGCCCCCTGGGTGGGCAGGTCGATATCCTGCTCCGGCCCGATGACATTGTGCACGACGATGCCAGTCCGCTACAGGCCAAGGTTGTGCACAAGGCTTTTCAGGGCGCAGATATTCTCTACACGTTGCAGCTCGACAGTGGTGAACAGGTGTTGTCGCTAGTGCCTTCGCACCACAATCATCAACTCGGTAGTCGGATCGGCATCCGGCTGGAGATCGATCACGTCATCGCTTTTAACCGCGACTGAATCGGTGACTGCGGCCTTGCGCTTGTCCCGGTGCAACTTGCATGTTTGCCCAGCGCCGGCTATGGCAAAATAGCGTCTTGTTCCTTTCGTGCTGCTCCGATGAATATCCTCGCGCTCGACACTTCCACTGAATTTCTCTCGGTTGCCCTGCAGTGCCGCGGGCAGACGCTGGCACGGCACTTTCATGCCGGCCAGAGCCATTCGCAACAGATCCTGCCGACCATACGTGAACTGCTGGATGAAGTGAAGGCCGATATGGATGATCTGCATGCCATCGTCTTCGGTGCCGGTCCTGGTTCCTTCACCGGCTTGCGCATTTGCTGCGGCGTCGCGCAGGGCTTGGCGTTCGGCGCCGGCTTGCCAGTGCTCGGTGTCAGTACATTGATGGCGCTGGCGCAAGCGAGCGGTCACTCACGCGTGGTAGCCTGTCTCGACGCGCGCATGGGCGAGGTCTATCACGCGGTCTACGAGCGCAGCGGCGCCGGTTGGCATACGGTCATGGAACCCGGACTCTACAAGCCGGATCAGCTACCGGCGATCGAAGATCGCGAATGGACGGGTGTCGGCAACGGCTGGGCGGCTTATGCGGACCAGTTGCACGGCTGTTATGGCGAGCAGATCAGTGCGACCATGCCGGAACAGTATCCGGAAGCGCGTGCCATGCTGACGCTGGCGATGCCGCAACTTGAAGCAGGACATGGCGTGCCGGCCGCCGAAGCGGCACCGGTGTATATACGCAACCGGGTGGCGCTGAAGACGCAAGAGCGCGAGGCCGGGCTCAAGCTGTGAACGCGGTGCTGAAACCTGAGGTGCGCTTGCGGCCGATGCAGGTGGCCGACCTCGACACGGTCATGCGCATCGAGCCGGTCATCTATCCCTTTCCTTGGTCGCTCGGCAATTTCCGCGATTCGCTCAACACCGGCTACAGTTGCTGGGTGTTCGAACTGGATGGCCGCATCGCCGGTTACACGGTCATGATGCTGGTGCTGGACGAGGCGCACCTGCTCAACCTCAGCGTCGCCAAGGAGGCGCAGGGGCAGGGTTACGGCGACATGTTGCTGTCCTTCATCATGGACAAGGCGCGCGAACACGGCGCACTCAACATGTTTCTGGAAGTGCGCGTATCCAACAAGGTGGCGATCAGCCTCTACGAGAAAAAGGGCTTCAACGAGATGGCCATCCGCCCGCGTTACTATCCGGCCGAGAACGGCCGCGAAGACGCCATGCTGATGGGTGCCGCACTGTGAACGGGGTGATGTGATGGGCCTGAGCCGCGAGGACATGCTGCGCGAACTGGAACTGCTGCCGGTCTGGAAGCTGCGTGAACCTTTGACGCCCGCCGAGCCGGCGGTTGTACCAGCAGCACCCGAGGCAGCCGCCACAGTGGCTGAGCCAATCCCTGCCCCGATGTCAGCGCCGGTAGCAGCAGAAACGCCGTCGCCGGTGGCAGAGGCAGTTCAGGCCGCGCCCGCAACGACCAGCGAGCCGGCAGTCTTTGCCGAGAACCGCCCGGAGCAGATCCGTCATCTGGACTGGCAGGCCTTGCAGCGTTGCGTGCAGGATTGCACGGCCTGCGAGTTATCGGTGACCCGAACGCAGACGGTCTTTGGCGTCGGCGACCCGCAGGCGGAATGGCTGTTTGTCGGCGAGGCGCCGGGCGTTGAGGAGGACCGCAAAGGCGAGCCCTTCATCGGCCAGGCCGGCAAGCTGTTGGACAACATGCTGGCTGCCATCAAGCTGAAGCGCGGCCAGAATACCTATATCGCCAACATCATGAAATGCCGCCCGCCGGAGAACCGCGACCCGCACCGCAACGAGATCGCGCAATGCGAACCTTATCTTGAGCGGCAGGTGGCGCTGATGCAGCCGAAACTGATCGTGGCGCTGGGACGGGTGGCCGCCCAGACCCTGCTTCAGACCGACGCGACAGTAGCAGAATTGCGCGGCAGGCTGCACACTTACAACGGAGTACCGGTCATCGTCACCTACCACCCGGCTTACCTGCTGCGCAATCTGCCGGACAAGGCCAGGGCCTGGGAAGACCTGTGCCTCGCGCGCCGCACCATGCAGGAGTTGCAGGCGGCAACGTCGGCCTGATCCATGTCGTATCGTGTTTGGACGGGGCGATCCAGCTAGGAATCCGGGCTTGAAATGCCGGTATGGCGGCGGCATCTTTTGACGTGACAGCTTAGATTTTTTCAGGAGGATTCATCATGCGTAGAGTGTTCACTGCAATATTGCTGCTGGCGTTGTTGAGCCTGTCCGGTTGCGGTTACAACAAGCTGCAGACGACCGACGAGCAGATCAACGCGGCTTGGTCCGAGGTGCTCAACCAGTATCAGCGCCGCGCCGATCTGGTGCCGAATCTGGTCAACGTGGTCAAGGGCTATGCCGCGCACGAGCAGGAGGTGCTGGAGAACGTCACCAACGCCCGCGCCCGTGTCGGCGGCATCCAGGCGACGCCGGAGCTGCTCAACGACGAGCAGGCTTTTGCCCGCTTCCAGGCAGCGCAGGGCGAGCTGACTTCGGCCATCTCTCGCCTGTTGGTGGTGGCGGAGAACTATCCGCAACTGAAGGCCGACGGCCTGTTCCGCGACCTGCAGGCGCAGCTGGAAGGCACTGAGAACCGTATCACCGTGGCCCGCAACCGCTATATTCAGGCAGTGCAGGAATACAACGTCACGGTGCGTTCCTTCCCCAGCAACCTGACGGCCATGGTGTTCGGCATGAAGACCAAGCCCAATTTCAGCGTGGAAAACGAACAGGCGATTTCCCAGCCGCCAGCCGTCAGCTTCGATTAAGCATGTCTGATTCAGCCATTCGCCTGCTGTTGGCTTTCTGGTTGCTGCTGTTCCCGCTGGCCGGCACGGCGCAGGTCGCGGTGCCGGCGCTGACGGCGCGTGTTACCGATCAGGCCGGCGTGTTGCAGCCCGAACAACGTGCGGCGCTTGAGTCGCGCCTGGCAGCACTTGAGCAGGAAAAAGGCAGTCAGATCGCCATACTGACAGTGCCGACCACGCAACCGGAAACCATCGAGCAGTATGGCATCCGCGTGGCGGAAAGCTGGCAACTGGGCCGCAAGGGCGTCGATGATGGCTTGCTGATTCTGTTGGCAATGGATGACAGAACCATGCGCATCGAGGTCGGTTATGGTCTGGAAGGCGTGATACCGGATGCGGTGGCCAAGCGCGTCATCGCCGAGATCATGACGCCGTATTTCCGCCAGGGCGATTTTTACGGCGGGCTCGATGCCGCCGTGACGCAATTGTCGGCACTGGTCGCCGGCGAACCGCTACCACCTCCGGCCAAGCAGAAAGCGGCGTCCTCCATCGGCGACACGCTGCCCCTGTTGCTCTTCGCCACCATCGCCGTCGGGGGTGTGCTGCGAGCGGTCTTCGGACGCTTTCTCGGCGGCAGCATCAGCGGCGGGCTGGTCGGTCTTCTGGTCTGGTTCCTGGGCGGCGGCTTGCTGTTCGCGTTGATACTCGGTCTTGTCGCGTTCGTGCTGACCTTGAGCGGCGGAATGGGTGGTGTCGGCGGTATGGGCGGAACGCGCGGTGGCGGTTTCGGCGGAGGCGGGGGATTCTCCGGCGGCGGCGGTGGTTTTGGCGGTGGCGGTGCGTCAGGCAGATGGTGAGGAACAGGGTATGACCGGTAGCATCAGGCGTTTTTTCCTGCATCTATTCAGCGGTCCGTGGCTGGTGCGGCGACATTTCAGTGATGACGCCATGTCCAATATCAGAAAGGCGATCGAGCGTAGTGAACGCTCGCATTCCGGGCAGATTTGCTTCGTCGTCGAGTCCGGCTTGCATCCGTATCAGGTGCTGACTGGCCTGTCGCCGAGGGCGCGCGCGCTGGAAGTGTTTTCCAACTTGCGCGCATGGGATACCGAGCAGAACAACGGCGTGTTGATCTATCTGCTGATGGCTGACCATGACGTCGAGATCGTCGCCGACCGCGGCATCAATCAGCGCGTGCCGGCGGAGATTTGGGAACAGATATGCCACGACATGGAACAACAGTTTGCCGAGGGCCGCTTTGAGGCGGGTCTGCTGCATGGGGTGGAGCGCATTTCGCAATTGCTGCAGCAGCATTTCCCCGCAAATCAGAACCATGAAAACGAACTGCCGAATCAACCGATACTTATTTAGCCTGTCATTGCTGTCCTGTTGCATCGCGGCCTTGCCTGCTCACGCCGATGTAGAGGTCATGAACCGTGTATTGCAACAGACACCGGCACTTTCCGGGATTGCCATCTGTCATGGCGGCGGCTGCGCGCGGGTGACGACCGCCGCTATTGCCCCCGATGCATGGGGTGAGTTGCAGGCAATCTGCCAGCCGGCACTGCCGGATGCAGAAGCAGAGCGTGCTTGTATCGCAGAAACGCTGGGGGCATTCGAGCGTGTGATGGGTGCCAGCACCGGCACCGATACCGATCGTGGCGGCACCTTTGGCAACAGCGACTATGCCGGACAGATGGATTGCAACGACGAGGCGATCAACACCACTAATTATCTCAAGCTCATGCAGCAGCATGGTTTGTTGCAGTTTCACCAGATCATGGATGTCGCGCGGCGCGGCTTCTTCTTCAACGGCTGGCCGCATACGACTGCGGTCATCCGCGAGATCGACAGCGGTCAGCGCTATGCGGTCGACACCTGGTTCTATGACAATGGTCAGCCCGCCGTCATCATTCCGTTCGAGACCTGGAAAAGCGGCTGGAAGCCGGACGATAGCCGGGCCCATTGAGCGCGCCGGTTTCAGCGAGGCCGGACTGACTTCGCGCGTATTTCCCTGTAAAATCCGCTCCTTGACTCAACCCCTGTAAAGAATTTCCATGCGTGCCTCTCAATTTTTCATTGCGACCCAAAAAGAAGCCCCTAACGAGGCCGAACTCGTCAGCCACAAGCTGATGCTGCGTGCCGGCCTCATCAAGCGGCTGGGTTCCGGACTCTACAGTTGGATGCCGCTGGGCCTGCGCGTGCTGCGCAAGGTCGAGGCGGTGGTGCGCGAGGAAATGAACAGGGCAGGCGCGCTCGAACTGTTGATGCCGGCCGTGCAGCCGAAGGAGTTGTGGGAAGAGACCGGCCGCTGGGCGGTGTTCGGTCCGCAGATGCTGAAGATCAAGGACCGGCACGAGCGCGATTTCTGCTTCGGCCCGACGCACGAGGAAGTCATCACCGACATCGCGCGCAAGGAGATCCGCTCCTATAAGCAGTTGCCACTCAACTTCTACCAGATCCAGACCAAGTTCCGCGACGAGATCCGCCCGCGCTTCGGTGTCATGCGCGCGCGCGAATTCGTCATGAAGGATGCCTATTCCTTCCACACCAGCCTCGAGTCGTTGGAAGAAACCTACGCGCTGATGTACCAGACCTACAGCAACATCTTCAATCGCCTCGGCTTGCAGTTCCGCGCCGTGCGTGCCGATACCGGCGCTATCGGCGGCGAGGGCTCGCACGAGTTCCACGTGCTGGCCGATTCCGGTGAGGATGCGCTGGCCTATTGCGAGCATTCCGATTTCGCCGCCAACGTCGAGCTGGCTGAGGCGATGGCCCCGGCGGTGGCTCGCCAGCCGGCGCAGGAGACCATGCGCGAGGTGGAAACGCCCAAGCAGACGACCTGCGAGGATGTTGCCGCACTGCTCGGCATTCCGTTGCAGCGCACGGTCAAGGCTATCGCGCTGATGGCCGGTGAGCAATTCCATCTGCTGCTGTTGCGCGGCGATCACAGCCTTAATGAGATCAAGGTCGGCAAGCTGGAAGGTCTGGCCGATTTCCGTTTCGCCACGGATGAAGAGATACGTGCCAACCTCAACTGCCCGCCCGGCTTCATCGGCCCGGTCGGTGCCGGCGTGCGCGTCATCGCCGACCGCAGCGTGACGGTCATGAGGGATTTTGTCTGTGGCGCCAACAAACCCAAATACCACCTCGCTGGCGTCAACTTCGGCCGTGACTTGCCGGAACCGGCATTGGTGGCCGATATCCGTAACGTGGTGGCGGGCGATCCGTCGCCGGACGGCAAAGGTACGCTACAACTCTGTCGCGGTATCGAAGTCGGTCATATCTTCCAGCTACGCACCAAGTATGCGGCAGCGATGGAAGCGACCTATCTGGACGAGAAGGGTGAAACCAAGGTCATGGAGATGGGTTGTTACGGTATCGGCGTGTCACGTATCGTCGGCGCTGCCATCGAACAGGGTAACGACGAGCGCGGTATCATCTTCCCGGCTGCCATGGCACCGTTCGAGGTGGCGATCGCGCCGATCGGCATGGATCGGAGTGAAGCGGTGAAAGAGGCTGCACTCGAACTCTATGCACAACTGAAGGCCGCTGGCATCGATGTGTTACTGGACGATCGTGGCGAGCGTCCGGGCGTCATGTTCGCCGATCTGGAGCTGATCGGCATCCCGCACCGCATCGTCATCGGTGATCGCGGATTGAAGACGCAAGAGGTAGAATACCAGGGACGTACCGATGCGGAGGCGCGCAATGTGCCCTTGGATCAGGTGGTCGAATTGATCAAGCAGAATTTGGGCATGAACGTTTGAGATACTGGCTGACAACACTGCTGTTCCTGACATCGCTGACGGCCCAGGCCGGCAATCAGCTGGAGGAGCCTTTGTCCAACAGCGTCAAGGCGCAGATGCAGAAATCCATCAGCGACAGCGCGGCGCCAAGGCTGGTGTTCGCGACCGAGTCGGAAGGCCTGCACTGGCTCAGTGAGATGTCCAAGCGCTTGCAGAAGCGCATGCCGGATCAGCAGATGCGCGAGGATTTTCTGCGCACGGTCCATTACGAGGCCTCCCGCGCCGGCCTCGATCCGCAGATGGTGCTGGGATTGATCCAGATCGAGAGCGGCTTCAAGAAGTATGCGGTTTCCTCGGCAGGCGCCCGTGGCTACATGCAGGTCATGCCGTTCTGGGTGCGCGCCATCGGCACGCCGGAGCACAACCTGTTCCACCTCAGGCTCAACCTGCGCTACGGTTGTACCATTCTGCGCCATTACATCGATATCGAAAAAGGCGATCTCTATCGTGCGCTCGGCCGCTACAACGGCAGTCTCGGCAAGCCGCACTACCCCAATCTGGTGCTCAATGCCTGGCGCAAGCACTGGCACTATCAGCCGTCTTCGACGCTCGGCATCTGATTTTCTGGCCTGCGCCGGAACACGCGAAGTTGGCGATAAAAAAGGCGATGCATGCATCGCCTTTTTCAATTACTGCGCCCGGTGTTGCTGCGTCGGACTATTTCTGGATCTTGAAGCCGTAATAGGTGCCGAAGTCGCCCTCGGTTTCGGCAAAGACGAAGAACAGGCCGTTGCTGTAGCCGGTGCCGTTGATGTGGTTCTGCGAACGCAGCTTCAAGGTCGGCGGTAGCGCGCTCTTGCCGACGAACCTGCCATCGAGGTCGAAGACGAGCACGGCCTTGTGGTCGATATCCAGCAGCGCCAGTTCCTCGCCCTTGATGCCGGTGTAGGCGACAAAAAAGTGACTGATCTCGTCGAACCTGGCGCCGGCCGCATCCAGATCCAGCTTGATCTCGCCCGCCACCTCGCGCTTCGGTGATTCGATGATGCGGACCAGATTGCTGCGGTTCTGCTTGGCGTAATAGCGGTTGCGGTCGGCATCGTAGCTGGGGATGGTCCCGGCGCTACCGAAAGCCGGGTTGTGGCCGGTGATCTCCTTGCTGTCGTTCTTTAGCGTACCGTCCTCGTTCAAGAGCAGGCTGAATATACCGGTGTTGGGGCCGAAACCGGCTTCGCTGGAGATGTTGTAGGTCACCGACTCGAGTTGGTGGGTGTTGGTGTTGTAGTAGATCGCCCGGTTGTCCAGCCCCGGTTTGGCCGAAGACAGGTATTTCCCGCTTTCGTCGTAGACATGGACCTCGGACGGCGACAGGCCGCCCATGGGGTCGCCCGGCGGCGCGGCGAGGCCGCCGTCGGCGATGAAATACTGTTTTAGGTAGGGCACGTAAGCCACGGTCATCGGCCGCGAGGTCGACGGTTTGGCCAGCGGAATCTTCGCTTCGGGCACGGCCTCGGCCAGCACTTCGGCCTGCGCCAGTGGCGCCAGCAGGGCCAATGCAAGGGCGGGAGCCAGGAAAATCAGGTGTTTGGATGGTGACATGACGTTAACCTTGATGAATGGACAGAATGCGCATCGGTGTGGAGTGTTCCGGCGGCCAAAGAGTTCATGCCGCTGTCAGGCGCGTTCGATCAGCATGGCATCGCCGTAGCTGAAAAAACGGTATCTGGCCTCGATTGCGTGGCGGTAGGCATGCATGATGTGCTCCTTGCCGGCAAAGGCGGAAACCAGCATCAGCAGCGTGCTTTTCGGCAAATGGAAGTTGGTGAGCAGGCGCTCCACCACCTGGAAGCGGTAACCGGGGGTGATGAAAATGTCGGTCTCGCCCGAACCGGCGTGCAGTTCACCGCCGCGAGCGGCGCTTTCCAGCGCGCGCAGCACGGTAGTGCCGACAGCGGTCACTTTGCCGCCCCTGTCCCGGGCTTGGCGGATGGCCTCCACCGTAGCTTGCGGCACCGAGTAGAGTTCGCTGTGCATCTTGTGTTCCTGGATGTTGTCGACCCGCACCGGCTGGAAGGTCCCGGCGCCGACGTGCAGTGTGACGTAAGCGATGGCGATGCCGGAAGCACGCAGCCTTTGAATCATGGCTTCATCGAAATGCAGGCCGGCAGTCGGTGCCGCCACCGCTCCGGGTTCGCGGGCGAATACGGTCTGGTAGCGTTCCTCGTCGTGCTGCCCGGCGGCGTGGCTGATGTAAGGTGGCAAGGGCAGGTTGCCGTAGCGGTCGATCAGTTCGATTGCCGGCGTCGGGCTCAGTACTTCCAGCAGGAACAGGTCGTCCTGTCGCTCGATGACCTCGGCCTCGAAGGCGCCGGCGATATGCAGTCGGCTGCCGGGCTTGGGTGAACGCGAGGCGCGAATCTGCGCCAGCAGGCGATGGTTGTCGATGACGCGCTCGACCATGACTTCGACCTTGCCGCCGCTGGCTTTTTCGCCGTTGAGCCGAGCCTTGATGACGCGGGTGTCGTTGAGGATGATCAGGTCGTCCGGCCCGAGGAACTCCGGCAAGTCGCGGAACCAGTCGTCGCTCAGCTGGCCGCTTTTGCCGTCCAGCCGGAGCAATCTGCTGGCGCTGCGTTCGGCGGCGGGGAACTGAGCGATGAGTTCTTCCGGGAGATTAAAATCGAAATCTGTAGTGCGCATGACCCTGACTGCTTGTATAATGCTGCCTCCCGTGCCGGGATGGCGGAATTGGTAGACGCAGCGGACTCAAAATCCGCCGCCGCGAGGTGTGGGGGTTCGAGTCCCCCTCCCGGCACCAGCATTATAAAGCAATCACTGACTTATCTTCAGGCCGTCAGACTTCTCCTGGCGACTCCTTCAGCAGCTGTTCGAATTCTTCCGCCGGCAATGGCATAGCGAACAGGAATCCCTGGGCGTAATCGCAGCCGATCTCGGTCAGCAATGTCTTCTGCATTTCCGTTTCTACCCCCTCCGCAATCACCTGGATGCCGAGCTTGTGTGCCATGGCGACAATCGCTTCGCACAGGCTGAAATCCTCGTTGCTGGCCGTCATGTTGCTGACGAAACTCCGGTCGATCTTGATGAAGTCGATATCGAAGCGGCTCAGGTACGACAATGAGGAGTAGCCGGTGCCGAAGTCGTCGAGGGCGATCTGGATGCCGGCGTCGCGGTAGGCCAGCAGTACCTTGCTGATGTCTTCGCTGGCTTCCATCAGCATGCCTTCCGTGATCTCGACCACCAGGCATCCGCCGCTACGCCTGCCGCCCTGCAGTTCTCGGCACCAGGCGACCAGTCCCGGACCGTTCTGCAGCAGCTGGCTCGGCGACTGGTTGATACTGAGCTGGAATGGCCGGTCATGACGCTGTTGCCAGCGCGCCGCCTGCTCGGTCGCGGTCTGGTAGACCCATTCGCCTATCGCGCCGATCAGGCCGGTCTCTTCCGCGATCGGGATGAATTCGTCCGGCAGCATCAGACCGTACACCGGGTGTTGCCAGCGCAATAGCGCCTCGGCTTTCTCAATGCGGCCGGAGGTCAGACGCACGATGGGTTGGTAGAAGATGCGGTATTGCCGGGCGGCGAGCGCGCCGCGCATATCGTTGGTCAGTTGTCTGCGCGACTGCGCTGCATCCTGCATGCTGCTGGTGAAATAGGTGTAGTTGTTACGGCCGGATTTCTTGACCAGATACATGGCCTGGTCGGCATTTTTGATCAGCGTTTCGCAGGAGTCGGTGTCGATCGGGAAGATGGCGATGCCGATGCTGATGGAGACATAGGCCACTTCGTCCTGTAAATGGAACGGCGCCGACATCGATTCGAGCATGCGCTCTGCGATCTGGTTAATGCTGTCGAGGTCGTGCAGTTGGCTCAGGATGACAACGAACTCGTCGCCGCCGAAGCGGGCGACCGTATCGGTATCGCGCAGGCATGCGCTAAGGCGTTCCGCCGCTTGTTGCAGCAGCGCGTCGCCCTGGGCGTGACCGAGCGTGTCGTTGATTTCCTTGAAGTGGTCGATATCGAGGAACATCAGGGCCGTCGGCAGGCCAGTGCGTCTGGACTGCTTGGTTTCCTGCAGCAGGCGGTCCTGGAAAAGCACGCGGTTGGGCAGGCCGGTGATGTTGTCGTAATGGGCGAGATTCTTCAGCAGGGCTGCGGCCTGTTTCTGCTCGGTGATGTCGCGGATAAAAGCGCAGAACGCGCTGCCGTCCTGCAATTCGATCGACGATACGGTGAGTTCGATCGGAAACTGAGAGTCATCGCGGCGTAGTGCCTGTGTCTCGAAGCGCTTGTTGACGATCGGGGCACTGATGCCCGGCCGGTAGCGCTGCATGCCCTGCAGGTGTGCATCGCGCAGATGTTCGGGGATGATAAGCTTGTGCAGCGGCCGGCCGATGGCTTCTCCCTCGTCCCAGCCGAACATGGACGCGGCCTGATGGCTCCAGTGCGTGATATTGCCGGCGCTGTCGATTTCGATGATGGCATCCATGGCGGCGTCGATCATGGCTTTGAAGCGCGACTTGTTTCTTTGCAGCGCTTCATTGGATATCACCCGCTGCTTCACCATGTTGCGCGAGGTGACGACGCCCATGCCCAGCATCAGCAAGGTGATCAGCGTTACCGCGATGCCGATGAACAGGTTGGCCCGGCGCGAGATATCTCCCAGCGCACTCGAAAATGCCTCTTCCAGCGGCGCCAGTTGTTGGTTGACGCGGTGGATCTCCGCCAGCAGCGTTTGGCGCTTCTCTTTATTCAGCGCGTCTTTGGTGATGTTGTCGCGCAACTGTTGTCCGAGCGCCACCAGTTCTCCGATGTAGGCGTCGCCCTCGGTCCAGATGGCGATCGGCCGCTGCATGATGGAAGTGTGCCGGAACCAGCGGAACAGGCGGATCATGCCCGCTACATCGTCCGGATGATTGCGACCCTCGATGAAGCCGCGGCGGGCACTGACGATGTCC
Organism: Methylophilaceae bacterium; assembly: GCA_034004425.1. Classification (GTDB taxonomy): domain Bacteria; phylum Pseudomonadota; class Gammaproteobacteria; order Burkholderiales; family Methylophilaceae; genus UBA6140. The sequence continues at coordinate 3,164 of JAVEWT010000018.1, read as the reverse complement.
GCGTCCGCCTGCTCCAGTGCGAGGCGGGCCTGCCGGTCGCCGAGCGGGACGGCAATGGCACGCAGATATCGCTGCCAGTCGTCTTCCGAATGCGAGGAGGCGTAGGTGCTCAGATAAAAGACGGCTTCCTTCTGGCCTTTCGACCATTGGCTCTCGCCGGCGACATAAGCACGCACCGCAGACTGTAGGTAAAGGCTGGCGGCGATCATGCCTAGCATGAAGATCACGATGAAAATGAAAGGCCAGGTGATCAGCAGCAGTTGCCGGTTGACGGTTTGAATTTTTCTTACCTCCGTTCGTCGCTGTGTTCATGATAAGTGAAACGGCTGAGCGGCAACAGCGTAAAAAGGGTATGGGCGGGCTGCGCGGATTGGCGTGGTGGATTTGTGAAAGTGCCATGAAAACAAATGATTGCAATCCACGATGACGGGGAGATATGAATCTGCGTTTGACCCTTGTCGTCAAAATTCCTGCAGATGTAACTTGCTTGTGCAAGGCGGATGATTGTGTTAATTTCCAAAACGTAACAAAGTGTGACGAAATGTCGCACCCTGTTATTCAGTTTGTAATGCGCTGTATTCGGTTTACTTTGTTGTTGCAGTTCCTTTGAAAAAATCGCCCGGCAGAGGCGGTTAATGTGGAGGAGGACGGCAGTGGCAGTATCTGTTACAGGTTACAAAGTCATCGCACGACCACGTTGCGCCTTGTCGCCAAGGGGCATGATGGTCGTTGTCGCCATCACCGCTTCATTCTCACTCCTGATCGGGCTTGGTTTTTCCCTGGCCGGGGCCTGGCCGGTATTGCCGTTCGCCGGACTCGAGGTGCTCGCCGTCGCTTGGGCCTTTCATCACATCCAGCGCCATGCGGGGGATTACGAAAGCCTGACGATCGAAGGCGACAGCCTTGCCATCGAAAAGCACGACTGCAATCACGACAGCCGCACGGTGTTCAACCGTTACTGGGCGCAGATTCTGCTTCGGCAGCGGCCTTCCGGCGACCATGCCTTGCTGGTGCGGTCGCATGGCAGGGAGGTGGAATTCGGTCGTCGTTTCCTCAGTGACGAGCAGCGCCTGTTGCTGGCCGGGCAACTGAAAGCGCGTGTCGGTGCTTTCACTTGAAAGCATGAAAGCAGTCTTTTGAAAGCAATCACCCGGATGCAATCACATAAAAATTCTGAATTGGGAGTGGGTATGCTGATGCAGTGGATAAAAAATGCAGGCTTGTTTCTCGTGCTGTTGCTCGGTTCATTCGCCGCGGTCGCGCAGGAGGCCAAATGGAATCTGCCGGAACCGGTGACGCCGGTTGCCCGGGATATCTTCCAGATTCACAACCAGTTCATGCTGGTGATCTTCGTGATGTTCGTCGTCGTGCTGGCCATCATGATCTATTCCATCGTCATGCACCGCAAGAGCCGCGGTTACAAGGCGGCGAACTTCACCGGCCCGACCACCAGATCGCAGATCGCCTGGACGCTGGTGCCGTTCGCCATCCTGCTCTATATCGACTTCATCCTGATGGGCATCCCCGCCGTGCACAGTATCCAGTTGATGGAGGACACCAAACAGGGCGCCGATATGGTGGTGAAGATCACCGGCTCGCAATGGCGCTGGCAGTATGAATACATGGACGGCGATGCGCAGGGCATCAAGTTCGTCAGCAACCTGACGACGCCGCAGGAGCAGATCTACAACCAGCAGGAAAAAGGCGAGAACTACCTGCTTGAAGTGGACAACCATTTCGTCGTGCCGGTGGACAAGAAGGTGCGCATCCTCATTACCGCCAACGACGTCATTCACACGTGGTGGGTGCCGGCTTTCGGCTCCGCCCGCGACGCCATCCCCGGATTCCTGCGCGAGACCTGGATACAGGTCGAAAAACCCGGCACTTATCGCGGTCAGTGCAAGGAACTGTGTGGCAAGGGCCACGGCTTCATGCCTATCGTCGTCGATGCCGTGCCGGAGGAGGAGTTCAAGGCCTGGGTCGTCGCCAAGAAGGGCGAGATGCAGGCAGCCAGCGCCGGCGCCGACAAGGAGTGGACCAAGGAAGAACTGGTCGCCCACGGCAAGGGCGTCTATGAGAAGAACTGCGCCGTCTGCCATCAGGCCAATGGCCAGGGCATGCCCCCGGCTTTCCCGCCGTTGACCGGCAGTGCTATCGTCGCCGGCCCCAATTTCGATGCGGACGGCAAGTTGCTGGTGGATAGCCATCTCGACCGCGTCTGGAACGGCAAGAACATCATGCCGGGTTGGAAAGGTACGTTGAACGATGTCGATATCGCTGCGGTGGTGACCTACGAGCGCAACGCACTGGGCAATGCTGTCGGCGACGTGCTGCAACCGGCACAGGTCAAGGCATTACGGTAAAACGGTTCGAATTTCGGGTTTAAGGAGAGAGCGATGAGTTATGCAAGCACCGCGGGGCATGACGAACACCATGACCAGCCGACCGGCTTCATGCGCTGGTTGACGACGACCAACCACAAGGATATCGGGACCATGTACCTGATCTTCTCGCTCATCATGTTCATGGTGGGCGGGTTGATGATCATGGCGGTCCGGGTCGAGCTGTTCCAGCCGGGCATGCAGTTGATGCAGCCCGATTTCTACAACCAGCTGATCGGCGTGCATGCGCTGATCATGATCTTCGCGGCGCTGATGCCGGCGGCGACCGGGTTCGCCAACTGGATGCTGCCGCTGCAGCTCGGGGCGCCCGACATGGCGCTGCCGAGGCTCAATAACTGGGGCTTCTGGCTGCTGCCGCCGGCGGCTATTTTGTTAACGCTGCCGTTCACGCTGGCCCTGTTCGGCATCGGTGACGGCGCGATCGCGACCGGCTGGACCTTCTACGCGCCGCTCTCTGTACAGGGCGGCATCGGTGTCGATTTTGCCATCTTCGCCATCCATATCCTCGGTATTTCCTCGGTCATGGGCTCGATCAACGTCATCGTCACCATCTTCAACATGCGTGCCCCCGGCATGACGCTGATGAAGATGCCGATGTTCGCCTGGGGCTGGCTGATCACTGCATTCCTGCTTATAGCCACCATTCCGGTGCTGGCCGGCGCAGTGACCATGCTGCTGACCGACCGCCATTTCGGCACGCATTTCTTCAACGCGGCCGGCGGCGGTGATCCCATCCTGTTCCAGCATCTGTTCTGGTTTTTC
>JAVEWT010000017.1:0-20077 GCA_034004425.1 Methylophilaceae bacterium | reverse complement strand
GTCAAAGGCCGCCGAAGAGACTGCGACCACCGCCGACTGAAATCGAGACAGCACTGGTCACAGCAGCCTGGCTCAAGCGACCGAAGCGTCGTCTTGTTGCCAGGCTGTTTGTTTTTGCATGACGCCAATGAACAGGTCGGACGCCAACAGACGTGTCAGCCACAGCCGCAGATGAGGATATGGCGCTGTCGCGAACCAGTGAGCATCCACCATGGAAAACTGCCGGACGAACGGAAAAATGGCGACATCGGCTTGCGTCAGCCGGTCTGACAGCAGGCACGCGTGTTGCGCCAACAGGGCTTCTAGTCGAGCCAGAAAAAGCTCGCCTTGCAGGCGATAGGTTTCCGCACTTTGATCGGGATAACGGTCCGCATATTTATAGCGGTCGAGCGCCTGCTTGAAGCTGCTATCGTTCTCGCGGATGAGTGTCGCTACGCGATCATCTTCGAGCCGCCAGCCGTCCGGGTCATGCTGGGCCAGCGCCCAGCCCATGATCTCCAGGCTCTCGTCGATGACCTCGCCATCCGGCAACACCAGTACGGGCACCGTGCCCTTGGGTGAAACCGCCAGCATGGCCTGTGGCTTGTTGCGCAAGACGATCTCGCGGATCTCGACCGCGATACCGGCATAGCGAAGGGCCATGCGCGCCCGCATCGCATAGGGGCAGCGACGGTAGGAATACAGTATCGGCAGGCTCATTGCTGCGCGGGTTTGCGCCGGCAAGTCGTGATACCCATCCAGGAATAGATCGGGCACCAGCGCGTGAGGCCGGTGAAAATGTAGGCGAGGCCGAGCAAGCCGACCAGTCGCCAGGGTGAAGCTTCGATGAAGAGTATGGCGACCAGACAGAGCCCGGCCAGTATCCGCAGAAAGCGGTCCAGTTGGCCGACGTTGGCCTTGCCCCTGCCGAACATGCGTTTGCCTGAACCCATCTTGCCCTCCTTATTTCAGTCTACGACAGACATCCTTGACCAGCGCCGGGCCTCGATAAATCAGGCCGCTGTAGACCTGCACCAGGCTCGCTCCGGCAGCGATCTTCTCCGCCGCATCTTCGCCCGACAATATGCCGCCGACACCGATGATCGGCACCCGGCCTTGCAAACGCCCTGCCAGTTGACGGATCACCATCGTCGATTTGTCGCGCACCGGCGCACCGGACAGGCCGCCGGTTTCGGCGCCGTTCTCCAGGTTCTGCACACCGTCACGCGCCAGCGTGGTGTTGGTCGCGATGACGGCATCGAATGCGTGCTGCACCAGCAGGTCGGCGATTTCGTTAACCTGTTCCGGCTCAAGGTCGGGTGCGATCTTCAGCGCGATCGGCACATAGCGGCCATGCTGCTTTGCCAGTTCCGATTGCGCCTGCTTCAAGGCCGCCAGCAGGCCGGAGAGAGCCTCTTTCTCCTGCAACGCCCGCAGATTCTTGGTGTTGGGCGAGGAAATGTTGACCGTCACATAACTGGCATGCGGATAGACCTTGCGCAGGCAGATCAGATAATCGTCGACAGCGCGTTCGTTCGGCGTATCGAAGTTCTTGCCGATGTTGATGCCGAGTATGCCGTTGAACCTGGCCGCTTTGACATTTTCGATCAGTTGGTCGACGCCGAGATTATTGAAGCCGAAACGGTTGATGATGCCCTCCGCCTCAGCTACCCGGAACAGGCGCGGTTTGGGGTTGCCGGGCTGCGGCCGCGGCGTCACGGTGCCGACCTCGATAAAGCCGAAACCCAATGCTGCGAGGCCATCGATACAGGCTGCGTTCTTGTCGAGTCCCGCCGCCAGACCGACTGCGTTGGGAAATGCAAGCCCCATCACCTGCCGCGGCGCACAGACAGGCGTTTTGCCGAACAGCCATGCCAGTTTGAATTTATGTACCAACTGCAGGCTTTTCAGCGTGAGGTCATGCGCGCGCTCGGCGTCGAGCCTGAACAAGAAGGGTTTTAAAACCGAATAGATATCCATGGCGGGATTTTACTGGAAAAGCCGGCCGACCACAGGGGCGCGCACCGGCTTTTGCACATGAACGCAGCAGTCGGCGTCCATGTGCAACCCGATTACACTGCTCGAGTTCAGGATCAGCGCAACTCGACCTGCACCAGGTTGTCCGAGAACGTCGTCGAATGTCCCATGTCGCCGAACTCGGCAGCGCTGATACAGTTCACCGTACCGTTGTTGAGCTGCCGCCAGTAGCCTAGCGTGGCGACGACGATGCCCGGATTCACGTCCTTCGTTATTTTCGCCTCACCCTCGAATGCGCCGCGGTCGTTGAACACGCGCACCCTCGCCCCTTCGCCGATGCCGCGCATGTCGGCATCTGCCGGATTGATCAGCACGAACTGTTCGCCCTGCCCCTTGATCTTTTCCGTCACGTTGGCATAGCAGGAGTTAAGGAAACCGTGGCTCTTCGGCGAAATGATGTTGAGCGGGTAACGCGCCGCCAGAGCCGGATTGCTGTCCGGCGATTCGCGGTTGGGCACATAGCCGGGCAGCGGGTCGAGATCCTCGCCCGGCTGCAGGCCCTCGTACATCTGGCGGAACGGTCCGGCGACGAAGTTCTTTGCCCCCTCGACATAGAACATGCACTTGCCGGTCGGTGTCGGGAAATTGCCCGCCTTGTGCGGTGCACGATCATCGCGCGTGCCGACCTTGAGGCGTGCGAAGCCGTGCTGGCGCAGGTAATCAAGATCGATACCCTCGCAGGCGGGCGAACTCCAGTCCACGTAATGCTCCAGGCACTCGCTGTCGGACCATTTGAAGTTCTCTTCCTGGAAGCCGAGGCGCTGTGCCAGACGGCGGAAAATCTCGTTGTTCGGCAGCGCCTCGCCCGGCGCTTCCGCGCACTTGGTATTGTAAGTCAGATAGAGATGACCCCAGGACAGGATCATGTCTTCCATCTCGGCGCCCATGGTCGCCGGCAGCACGATATCGGCATAAGCCGCAGTGTCGGAGATAAAGTGGTCGGCGACGATGGTGAACAGGTCCTCGCGCTGCAGGCCGGCGATGATCTTGTCGGTTTCCGGCGATTGCGTCACCGGGTTGGTGTTCCACACCATCAGCGACTTGATCGGCGTGTCGAGCGGCAATTCGCCCAGTAGTGCGCGGCCCAGCTGCAGAATGTTGACCACCTGCGTGCCTTCCGGAATCAGATCCGGCCGGCAGATGACGTCGAACTTGTACGGGTGCTCCCACACCGGGAACTGTAGCGCACCGCCGCCGACGTGGCGCCAGGCGCCTATTAGCGCCGGCAGGCAGGTGACGGCGCGGATCGCCTGGCTACCGCCGTAATTGCGCTCCAGCGCGACACCGAGGCGGATCGCGGCCGGCGGCGTCGTCGCATATTCGCGGGCGAAACGGCGGATGTCGTCGGCGGCAATGCCGGTGATCTTTTCGGCCCATTCCGGCGTGCAGGTTTTCGCACGCTCGGCCAACTCCTTGTAGCCGACGGTGTAGTTGTCGACATAGTCCTGATCGACCAGCCCTTCAGCGATGATGACGTGCATCATCGCCATCGCCAGCGCGCCGTCGGTACCGGGCTTGGGCGCGATGTGCCAGTCGGCCTCCTTGGCCGTTTTGGAGGCATAGCTGTCCACCACCACGACCTTGGCGCCGAGTTTCTGCGCTTCCTTGACGATATGCCAGTGGTGCAGATTGGTCGAGACCGAATTGCAGGCCCAGATGACGATGTACTTCGAATGGATGAAGCTTTCCGGATCGACCCCGGCGGTCGGCCCGACCGTAAGCAGCCAGGCCGTACAAGAACCCTCGCCGCAGAAGGTGCGCTCGCAGACCGTGGCGCCGAGGCGGTTGAAGAAGGCGTCCCCGCCGTTGAGACCGTGCACCAGCCCCTGATTGCCCAGATAGCTCGCCGGCATGATGGCCTGCGGCCCGTGTTGCTTGATCAGCCCCTGCCAGCGGTCGACGATAGTGTCCAGAGCCTCGTCCCAGCTGATGCGCTGGAACTGCTTGCTGCCCTTGGGGCCGACCCGTTTCATGGGATAGAGCAGGCGGTCCGGATGATAGTGGCGCTTCTCGTAGTCCTTAAGCTTGACGCACAGGCCGCCTCGCGTCATCGGATGATCAGGGTTGCCCTTGACCTCGATCAGCTTGCCCTCTTTGACTTTGAACACCATGGAACAGGTGTCCGGACAGTCGTGCGGGCAACCGCCGTAAAAACTCTGTACATCATCAACCGCCTTGTTCATCGCTTTCTCCTCGCATCTTTATGATTTATTGTGTGATTTGTCGCAATCAGGCATGCAAGTGGAAGACCTTGTTCATGATCTTCCACTCGCCATCAATCTTCAGCAGATTGAAGAAATCGGTAAATCGATGGCCGGTCCAGTTATCCGACTCCAGACGCACACTGGCGACCGTGCCGACGACATCGATGTGAGTGATGCGGCTGACGATCCCGGTTGCTGGACCGTTCTGATCGTTCCAGTCGTAGAGATTCCGGATCGGCCCTGCGAACAGATCATCGCCGACATAGCCGTAGATGGTTGCATCCGCATGAAAAGCCGGTTTCATGTCATCACCACGGCCCGACCGGGCACCGTCGATGTAATGCTGCAGCACGCGGGTGATGGCTTCATATTCATTGATATCGATTGCATGCTCAGACATCGTCCCATCCCTTTTTAGCTATCTATACAGGGCAGTATATGGCATTTTTGCCCGGACGCAAACCCGTGGGCCGGATAAAGAAAAAGGCTCCCAAAGGAGCCTTTTCAATCACAACCATCACACCCGCCGCCAGGTCGTTCCCTGCGGCGTGTCTTCCAGCAATATGCCCTGCTCGGCGAGGGTCTGACGGATACGGTCCGCTTCGGCGAAATCACGCGCTTTTTTTGCGGCTGTACGTTGCTCAATCAAATGCCGGATGCCGGCATCGTCTTCGCCCATACCGCCTTGCAGGAAAGCCGCCGGTTCTGCCGTGAGCAGCCCCAGCAGATTGGCTAGCAACTTCAGCAAACCGGACGCCGCTGCCGATTTATCGCGATTGGCCTCATTGGCCAAATCGAACAACACGGCAAAAGCTTCCGGCGTATTGAAATCATCATCCATCGCCGACTTGAAACGGGCAGCTAGGGGATGATTCCAGTCGATATCCGTCTCGGCCGGCGGCACATTCTTCAGGGCGGTATATAGTCGTGTCAGTGCCTGATTGGCATCGTCCAGATGCTGGTCGGAGTAATTGAGCGGGCTGCGGTACTGTGCACGCAGGATGAAAAAACGCACCACTTCGGCTTTGTATTTCTGCAACACCTCACGGATGGTGAAGAAGTTGCCGAGCGATTTCGACATCTTTTCATCGTCGACGCGAACGAAACCGTTATGCATCCAGTAATTGACGAATGTGCAATCGTGCGCGCCTTCCGACTGGGCGATCTCGTTTTCATGGTGCGGAAACTGCAGATCCTGACCGCCGCCGTGAATATCGAAATGCTTGCCTAGATGATGAGCGCCCATGGCCGAACATTCGATGTGCCAGCCCGGGCGGCCCTTGCCCCAGGGCGAATCGTAGCTCGGCTCGTTTGGCTTGGCCGTCTTCCACAGCACGAAGTCCATGGGGTCGCGCTTGAAACTGTCGACCTCGACCCGCTCGCCGGCGCGCAGATCCTCCAGCGATTTGCCGGAAAGTTTGCCGTAGCCTTCGAAGCTACCCACCGAATAGAACACATCGCCGTTCGCGGCCGGATAGGCGTGGCCCTTGTCGATCAACTGGCCGATCATGGTGATCATGTCGTCGATATAGGCGGTCGCACGCGGCTCGATGTCCGGCCGCAGCACCCCGAGCCTGTCCGAATCCTCGTTCATGGCGGCGATGAATTCGTCGGTCAGCGCCTGGATCGTGATGCCGCGCTCATTGGCACGATTGATGATCTTGTCGTCGATGTCAGTGATGTTGCGCACGTAGGTCACATCGAAACCGGAAGCTCGCAACCAGCGGTTGACCATGTCGAACACCACCATGACGCGGGCGTGCCCCAGGTGACAGTAATCGTAGACCGTCATACCGCAGACATACATGCTGACCTTGCCGGCCACGATTGGGACGAATGTCTGTTTTTCACGCGCGATGGAATTGTAGATTTTGAGCATTTTCTGGAAGATGGCTGGAAGACAGGATTCAGAACTCGGCGATGGCTTGAAATTCTGCTGAAAAATTAATCACTAAGAAATGTAACGAGCTATTGGAGGTTGAATGGGCTTGTTGTTAGAATTGCTACTTATTTGACTCGAAAAGTATATCACAATGCCATTAATCCGCACTTTGCCTCGTGCCCTGCTCCTGCTAGCTTCCGTCTTCATTTTTGGAACCGCCCAGGCAAACGATCTGAAAGAGATTGCCCAGCTGGCAAACCAGGGTCAACAGGCAGCCGCGCTTGAGCGCGTGAATACTTATATCAACGCGAATCCCAAGGATGTGCAGGCCCAGTTCATCAAAGGCGTCATTCTGGCCGAACTGAACCGTCGCGACGAAGCCATCAAGATATTTGCCGACATCACCAGCAAGAACCCCAACCTGCCCGAACCGCACAACAACCTGGCCGTGCTCTACGCCGAGAAGGGTGAATACGACCAGGCCCGCAAAGCGCTGGAGAACGCGATCAAGACCCATCCCAGCTACGCCACGGCACATGAGAACCTCGGCGACATCTATGCCCGCATGGCCTCCGAAGCTTACGACAAGGCGCTGCAACTCGACAGCGGCAACACCCGAGCACAGAACAAGCTGGCGCTGATCCGCGACCTGTTCTCCTCCACCAAGAAGCCGGTCATGACCGCCACCCGTCCGGTAACCAAGGCGAGCGAGCCTGTAAAGACTGCCGCGAAACCGGCTGCAACGACGGCAGCCCCGGCCCAGCCGGCAACAGCACCGACACAAACCGCAGCGATTGACCCCAGCGAAGACATCAAGGCAGCCGTCAACCGATGGGCCAAGGCCTGGTCCGACCAGGATGTGGATGCCTATCTCGCCAGCTACAGTTCCAGTTTCAAGACGCCGAGGGGCGAGAGCCGCAGCGCCTGGGAAAATCTGCGCCGCTCGCGCATCAGCACGCCCAAGAGCATCAAGGTCGAAATCAGCGACCTGAAGGTCGACATGGACAGCAACACGCAGGCCCGCGTCTCCTACAAGCAAAACTATCGCGCGTCTCATCTGTCCCAGCGTACAGGCAAGACCCTGGTCATGATCAACACCAACGGCCAGTGGCTGATTGAAGAGGAAATCGCTCAGCGTTGAATCAGGCTGATTTGAAAATCTGATGCGTAAACTCAAACTTGTATTTCAGATACTGATCATCAGTTGCTCGTTGTTGCCGTGGAATGCCACAGCAATCAACCGCAGCAGCTTCAGCGACTTCTTTTTCGGTAGCGCCGATCGCAGCAACACCAGTTCCTTCAACCCCAACAACATCGAGCAGCTGCTGATCAAGAGCCTGCTCGAAGTCACTGAGGGTCGCCTGCAGCAGGCGCTCGAAACCACCGAGGAACTGCTGAGCAAGGCGCCTAATTTCAAGCTCGCGCATTTGGTACGCGGCGATCTCTTGATGGCGCGGGCGCAGCAAATCAGCACTTTCGGCAACGCGGCGTCTCGCCCGCCCGAAGTCATCCAGGACTTCCAGAGCGAAGCCCGCCTGCGCCTCGAGCACTATCTGGCACAACAAAAGCCGCGCGGGTTGCCGGAACCGCTGTGGCAGATCGACAAAAGCCATAGGGACGTCATCGTCGTCGACGCAGACAAGTCGCGCCTCTATCACTACCGCAACAACAACGGCAAACCGGTCTATGTCGCCGATTACTACGTCACGCTGGGCAAGAACGGCAGCGACAAGTTCGTCGAGGGCGACAAGCGCACGCCGATCGGCGTCTATTTCGCCGGCACCAAGCTGACCAAGGAACTGCCGGACTTTTACGGCGGCATGGCCTTTCCGCTCAACTATCCGAACGAGTGGGACCGCCATCTGGGCAAGAAAGGCTATGGCATCTGGCTCCACGGCACGCCGAGCGACACCTATAGCCGGCCGCCGCTGGCCAGTGACGGTTGCCTGGTGATGGCCAATCCGGAACTGAAAACGTTGGAACCGATCTTCAAGAGCGGCCGCACGCTGTTCGTCATCGCCAACAACCTGCAATGGCTGGAAGAGAATCAGGCATCCCCACAACAGCAGGCACTCTCCAAGGCGCTGGAAACCTGGCGCAAGGATTGGGAATCGCAGGACACCGAGCGTTATCTGGCCCACTACTCAAAGAGCTTTTTCACCAAGGGCGCCGACTACGATGCCTGGGCGAATCACAAGCGCCGGGTGCAGGCCAGCAAGCCGGATGTCGAGATCAAGCTGTCGAACGTCAGCATGTTGCGCTACCCGAACAGCAAACAGGAAATGGCCGTGGTCAATTTTGAACAGTCGTTCAAGAGCAACCACCTGAACAACACCATGCGCAAGCGCCAGTACTGGGTTCTGGAAAACAACCGCTGGAAGATCAAGTACGAAGGTCCGGCCTGACCGCTTCACCCTCAAGTCTCATCCCTCAATTTGTTAAGGAATTCCCCGTGGTAAAACTGCACACCAATTTCGGCACCATCAGCATCGAACTCGACACAGAAAAGGCGCCGATCACCACCGCCAACTTTCTCGACTATGTGAACAGCGGCTTCTATGCCAACACCATTTTCCACCGCGTGATCGATGGCTTCATGATCCAGGGCGGCGGTTTCGAACCTGGCATGTCGCAGAAGGCCACCAAGGCTCCGATCAAGAACGAAGCCAACAACGGCCTCAAGAACAGCATCTACACCATCGCCATGGCACGCACGCCGAACCCCGACTCGGCCAGCAGCCAGTTCTTCATCAACGTCAACGACAATGACTTCCTCAATTTCAGCGCGCCGACCGCACAAGGCTGGGGCTACTGCGTGTTCGGCAAGGTGGTCGAAGGCACCGAAGTCGTCGACGCCATCCGCAAGGTCAAGACCGGCAACCGGGCCGGCCATCAGGACGTACCGGTCGAGGACGTCATCATCGAGCGCGCAGAAGTCGTCTGAAAACGATCGACTCCGCCATGCCTGCCGCCGGAAATGAAGAACGCCACAGCTTCTTCATTTCCGATTTGCATTTATGGCCGACGCGCCAGCGCACTACGGACGAATTCATCCGCTTCGCGGGTAACCTCGCCGGCGACACCGACGCGCTCTACATACTAGGCGACTTGTTCGAATACTGGGCGGGCGACGACGATCTCGACGACCCCCACCACCAGTCTGTCGTGTGCGCACTCGAACGATTGCACGCCCGTGGCGTACGCAGTTATCTGATCCACGGCAACCGGGATTTCCTGCTGGGCAGCGCCTTTGCAGCCGCCGCCCGACTGGAGATACTGCCGGACCCGTGTCTGCACCAACTTTATGGTCACCGCGTGCTGCTCAGTCACGGCGATGCCCTCTGCACCGACGACCTCGCCTATCAGCAGTTCCGCGCCCAGGTACGCCAGCCTGAATGGCAATCGCAGTTCATGCAACTTCCGCTAGCCGGCCGCAAGGCACAGATCGAGGCCTTGCGCATGCGCAGCGAACAGGAAAAATCCGGCAAGCCGGAGGCCATCATGGACGTCAACCCGCTGGCAGTCGAACAATTGCTGCGCGCCCATGATTACCCGGAGATCTTCATCCACGGCCACACCCATCGCCCTGCCTTGCACAACCTGCAAGTCGACGGTCATGCCATACAGCGCTGGGTGCTGGGAGACTGGTACGAACAGGGCAGTTGCCTGCGGCTCGACCGTCACGGTTGTCGCGCCATGCCGCTGCAAGAAACGCCGAGTAAGGCCAAGTGAGAACTCTCATCGTTTGCGTAAATCGACGCGCCAATCCCAATCAACCCTCTTGCGGCATGCGCGGCGGCATCGAACTGGCGGAACTGGCGGAAGCGGAATGCGCCCGACTCGGGCTGGATGTGCGGGTGGAACGGTTCAAATGCCTGGGCGTCTGCGAACGCGGACCGAACCTGAAGATCGCGCCTGACGGACGTTTCATCCACGCCGCTACACTAGAAGAGATTGTGGCGCTGCTGAAGACCATGGCGCCTGAGGCTGGCTGCTGAACATCATCCGCCAGCACCGCGTGCGGGCTGTTCAGGCCTCTGTCCGGTAGGCTGAATAAGGGTCGTAACCCGGTATCTTCGTCTCATCCACCTCGTCGATCTGCTCCGGATCGAGGAATTTCTCCGCATAGCGCAGGTAGATCTTTTCATGGATGAAGATATCGAACAGGTCCGGATCGATATGGTGATCGAGTTTCATCTGCCCCAGGATGTGCAGTGATTCGGTCAGCGTCTTCGCCTTCTTGTAAGGCCGGTCGCGCGACGTCAATGCCTCGAATATGTCAGCGATGCCCATCACCCGTGCCGGGATCGACATCTGTTCCCGCGTCAGGCCACGCGGATAGCCCTTGCCGTCCATGCGCTCGTGGTGGCCGCCGGCATATTCCGGCACCCGCTTGAGGTCCTTGGGATAGGGCAGCGACTCCAGCATGTTGATGGTCACCACGATGTGGTTGTTGATGATGGCGCGCTCTTCCGCAGTCAGTGTGCCGCGCGTGATGCTGAGATTGTAGACCTCGTCCTCGCTGAGAAAGGGCACTTCTTCGCCGGCCTTGTCGACGATGCGGTAGGCGGCAATATCCCGCACCCGCTGCAGGTCGGCTTCAGCCATATATTCGCCACCCAGGTTGGCATTCTTCAGGAACGCCAGGTCCGACTCCCACTGCGCTACCTGCTGCCGGAACTGCGCCTCCAGCGCGGCCGCATCGCACTCGAGGCCTTCCCGCATGGCCTCGATCTGCCGGCGCAGCATGGCAATCTCCTGCTGCTGCTTCAGCAACTCGAAGCGCTGCTCGACCAGATGGATGCGATCGAAGATGGTGGAGAGCTTGGTCGGCTTGTCCATCACCGATTCCGGCGTCGTCACCTTGCCGCAGTCGTGCAGCCAGGAAGCGATGCGCAGTTCGTAGACGTCCTTCTCGCTCATGCTGAAATCCTTGAGCGGGCCGCGGTCCATGCGCGCTGCCGCATTGGCCAGCATCATGGTCAGCTCCGGCACGCGGCGGCAATGGCCGCCTGTATAAGGCGACTTCTCGTCGATCGCATCGGCGATCAGCTCGATGAAGGCCTCGAACAGGTTCTTCAGGCCCTCGATCAGATTGTGGTTGGTCAGCGCCACCGCCGCCTGGGAAGCGAGCGACTCGACCAGCTGCTGGTTCTCGTCGGAGAACGGGATGATTTCACCGCTCCCCGCGTCGATCGCATTGATCAGCTGCAACACACCGATGATCTCGTTCTCGTGGTTCTTCATCGGAATGGTGAGGAAGGACTTGGAACGGTAGCCGGTCTGTGCGTCGAATTTGCGCGTACCGGAGAAATCGAAGCCGATCTCCTCGTAGGCGTCCTTGATGTTGACCGTGCAATCGTTGAGCACGGTGTAGGCCGCCACCATGTTGACGTTGGGCGAGCCGTTCGGCAGGAACAGCGGCAACGGTGCGAACGGAATTTCCTTTCCGGTCGTCCCTCCCATCGCCACGCCCAGGCTCTGGTTGCGCATGATCTCGAACTTGAGCGTGCGCTCGTCGGTCACGCTGTAGAGCGTACCGCCGTCGGCATTGGTGATTTCCTTGGCGCCGAGCAGGATGATCTCCATCAGGCGCGAGGTGTCGCGTTCGGCCGACAGCGCGACGCCGATGGCATTCAGGCGATCGAGCCGACGTAGCAGTTCTTGCTGTTCAGACATGCAACAGGGTTCCTTGATCAGCATTGTGCCTTACGGCAAAGACAGCGGTCACGCTGGCGAGAAATAGAATTCCATTTTGATGCCGGCGAGTTCCAGCACGTCATGGTCGTTGAGCGGGTGCGCCTGCGCACCGACCGACTCACCGTTCACGCTGGGATATCTGTCGCCTTCCACATGCGTGACGAAGTAGCCCTGCGGCCGCTTGGTGATCACCGCCACCTGCACCCCGGGCTTACCGAGCGTAGTCAGGGCCTTGGTCAAGGCCAGCTCCTTGCCCTGACTGGTGCCGTTCAGCACCTGCAACTTGGCGATTGGCCCGGAAACGGTGGCCCCGGCTGCCGGCTTGGCTGTAGCAGCTGGCGTTACCGGCTCTGCCGACGCGGCGGTAGGCGCAGGTTGCGCCGCGCCGGCAGCTGCAGGCGCAGCCGGCTTCATCACTCCCGGCCGGATGATCATGGTTTTCTCGAAATCTTCCTGCCCGCCCATACCGGCAACCGGCGCCTCGCTGACGAACTTGAGCTGGTACTTGCCCAGCTCGATTACATCGCCGTTCTGCAGGATGTGCTTGCTGATCGGCTTGCCGTTGACCAGGGTGCCGTTGGTGCTACCCAGATCTTCCAGGAAAGCGTCCTTGCCGATGAGCGTTATCGCCGCATGCTGGCCGCTGATGGCAAGGTTGTCGATATGAATGTCGTTGCCGGGTCGACGCCCTATGGTGATGCGCTCCTTGTCCAGTGCAAAATCGCCGAGGAAGGCACCGTCCAATGAATAAATGAGCTTAGCCATGTTTCACCTGTTATTTCAGCCAGTTAAGAAAGTTGTCATACCAGCTCTTCTCTACCGTAAAAGGCTTGAGCACTTTTGCCAGTATGACCGATATATTGTCCTTGCCGCCATTGTCATTCGCCATCTGCACCAGCTGGCTGGCGGCCAGCTGCAAGTTAGACCCGAGGCCGATCAGCGTTGCCTGGATGTCGTCGTCCTCAACCAGATCGGTCAGGCCGTCCGAACAGAGCAGATAAATGTCGCCCGTTTCCACATCATACTCGTGCAGTTCCAGCTCCACCTCGGGGTCGATGCCGACCGCGCGCGTCACCAGATTCTTGTTGTTCGACATCTTGGCCTGCTCGGGCGTGATCAGGCCGGAACTGAGCTGCTCCTGTAGCAGCGAATGATCCTCGGTCAGCTGTTCCAGCCGTTCGCCGCGCAAGCGGTAAAGACGCGAGTCGCCGATGTGACCGACCAGCACCTTGTTATTGGTGAACAGGGCCGTCACCAGCGTCGTGCCCATGCCGGCGCACTGCGGTTGCGATTCCGACACGCTGAAGATGGAGGCATTGGCCTTGGCTGCCGCATCGATCAGCAGCAAGGACTCGGCCTGCATGCCGGTCACCGGATCGGTCTGGCCCGGGTCGAAACCGGACATGGCCTCCTTCAGCTCGGCCAGCATGGTCAGTGTCGCGATCTCGCTGGCGACCTCCCCGGCCTTGTAGCCGCCCATGCCGTCGGCCAGTACCAGGAGTCCGATCTCGATATCGCTGGCCACGGCATCTTCATTGTGATCCCGGTGACAACCGACATCGCTGAGCCTGACGACCTCGAGCACCCCGCTCAAATCCATGTCAGCCCGCCTGTCCCAGACAACGCCGGATATCCGCGGCGATCTCGGCGCCGTGTGCGTAACGCTTCTCGACATCCTTTTCCAGCATGCGGTCGATGATATCGGACAGACATGGCGATACTTCCGGATTCAGCGTGCGTACACTGGCATGCGGCTCATTGGCGATCTTGAACATCAACGTCGCCATCGAGTCGCCGGTGAACGGCAAATGCCCGCTCGCCAGCTGATAGAACATGACGCCGAGAGAGAACAAGTCGGAGCGACCGTCGACCTTCTTGCCGGCCAGCTGTTCGGGAGACATGTAGCTGGGCGTCCCCAGCACCATGCCGGTCTTGGTCTTGGACGAATCCGTGATTCTGGCGATGCCGAAATCGGTCACCTTGACGTTGCCGGTGTCCGGCTCATACATGATGTTGGCCGGCTTGATGTCACGGTGCACCACGTGATATCCGTGCGCGTAATCCAGTGCTTCGGCGGTCTTGAGGATGATGTCGGCCACCTTGTCGAGCGGCAGCAGGTTGTCCGGCTTGGTGTACGGCGTCAGGTCCTTGCCCTTGAGGAATTCCATGGCGATATAGGCGAGATCGTGCTCTTCGCCAGCGTCGTACATGGTGACGATGTTCGGGTGATTGAGCCGCCCAGCCGTTTCCGCCTCGCGGAAGAACCGGGCCTTCACCTCTTCCAATTCATCCGGTTCGAACTCCTGTGCCAGCGCCATGGTCTTGATCGCGACCACACGGCCGATCTTCGGATCCTTACCCTGATAGACTACGCCCATGGCGCCCTTGCCAAGTTCTTTTTCCAACTGATAGCGCCCCAACATCGGTTTTTCCACCGTGCCGTCGTCGAGGATCATGGTGCTGGCATTGCTGCGGCTGGCACCGCTGCCGCCGAGGATGACGGTTTCCGCCATCGCGCGCGAACGGGTCAACCTCTGCTCCAGATCCTTGTATTTGGGGTTGTAGTCGGCCATGTAGGCGAACACCGATTCTGCCTTGTTGAACTGCCGCTTACGCTCGAAATCCAGACCCAAGTTGTAGAACGCATCCATCAGACTGTCATCCATCGGGCATTTGCGCAGCCGGTCGAACGCCATGTCGAGTTGGCCCTGGCTCTGGAACATCAGGGCAAGGTTGCGGTTGCTCTCCGCCGACTCTGCTTCCGACCGGATCTTGCCCTGCTCGGTGACCAGGAAACGCTTGGTGGTGAGCAACGCGTGGCCGACCAGCAACAGCGCGGCTGGCGAGGCAAGTTGCAGCCACATGCCGTTCTGCGTCATCAAGACAAAGTGGCCGACGACCAACACACCGAGCAGGACGACGGTCAGCATCGCTGCCGCGCCGGCGCCCAGACGCGGCAACAGCAGGATCAGATACAGCGCAACCAGAAGCCAGATACCGCGCTCGGCCCAGAACGCCCAGGAGGGCGACACGAAGAAATCCTCGTTAAGGATGCTGGCGACCGAATGCGCCAGCGTCTCGATCGGTTTCATGGCAGGAGAGATCGGCGTCACCTGCGCATCGCCAATGCCGTCGGCAGTGGCCCCGATCAGCACGATGCGATCACGGTATTTTTCCACCGGGATCTTGCCGCTGTATACATCATAGAACGAATCGACCGGAAAGACCGGACGGCCATCGGCACCCGCATAGAAGAAGGTATTCATCTGCAGAAAGGGGTCGGTGGCGATACTCAACTTGCCGAGACGCACACCCTCGCCCAGCCGCACCTCGATATCCTGCGGCTGCAAGTTGAGGTAACGGGCGGCGATCTGCATGGAAAGAGAGGGGTAATGCTGATCGTAGTGCGCGAGCACCAACGGTTCGGAACGAATGGCACCATCGACATCAGGGCTGGCGTTGAGGTGACCGATGGCAGCGGCGCGCTCTCCCAAATCAGCGATCGGCGGCAGCGCACCGATGGTCGGGATCGGCAGCAGGCCCATGTCGGCAGCACCGACCCGGTCCGCCACCTTGCCCAGGTTGTTGCGGCTGACATACTCGGGCAAGGGCTTATCCGGATTGCCGCGCGGCTCGCCGATGACGAATGGCATGGCGATCACGACATTGCCGGCCTTGGCCAAGCTCTGCGCCAGCCTCGCATCCGTGTTCAATTGCGATTCCGCTTCGTCCAGCAATGCACTCAGCCCGGTCAATAGCCTGTCGACTTCACCACCGGTCGGGACGACCGGCTCAGCGGGAGCAACGGGTGCCCCGGCCGCATCGGCACCGGCTACAACGGACTCGTCGCCGACAGAACCAGCATCGGCACCCGCGCCGGCAGAATGCACGAACTCGGAAATTTTGTGGATGTGCGCAAGACCGGGGTCGATCTGCGGTTCGGTGAAAAAGATCGTGTTGCCGATGACCCTGGCCTGGGCTTCGGCCAGCATGTCGGTCATTTCGGCGTGCACATTGCGCGACCAGGGCCAGCGCCCGATATTGGCGATGCTCTGCTCATCGATCGCGATGATGGAGATTTGATCGCCGGCATCGCGGCTGGATGCCTGCACGCCCCAATCATAGGCCACGCGCTCGAGGCTTTGCAGAATGGCACTGCCGCCAGCGAACAGGAACAACAGCGAGATGACAAGACCGGCGAACCAGTCCGATTTCCAGAAAGTCTTCTTCAACCCTGCTCTCCCTCTTTTTATACGCAGTGGCGACTATTTATTATCTCTGAAGTCTACAGGATTGATATTACACGCGATTTTTTTCGAAAAGAAGACATATGCGGAAGAACGGCCGCGCAGCGTCGTGATGCGTGACCATATTTGTCGCCGCGTCGCCGCCCGACAGCCTATTTGCGCTGCACCTCGTGCGGGCGCGCCTCGGCGGCCAGCTTGTCCAGCACGCCATTGACGTACTTGTGGCCGTCGATGCCGCCGTAGATCTTGGCCAGCTCGACCCCTTCGTTGATGGCGACGCGATAGGGAATGGTCGGGTCGTAGATCAGCTCGTAAGCGGACAGGCAAAGGATCGCGTGTTCGATCGGGCTCAACTCCGCCACCTGGCGGTCGACATACACCGCGATGCGCCGCTCCAGCTCCTCCATATGTTCCGCCACCCCTTCGATCAGCTGGCGGAAGAACACTTCATCTGCACGATCGAAATCGACATCGTCGGCCATGTCGCGGATGATCTTGCGCACTTCGGACTGATTCATCAGTCCCTGATAGATGCCCTTGAGCGCCAGCTCGCGGGATTTTCGGCGGTTCTTGCCGTGTCTGGCCGGCTTGCCTGCAACAGGCTTGTTCTCGTTACTCATAACACGCTCAACAGGTTCGCCATCTCGATCGCCACGGCAGCCGCCTCGGCACCCTTGACCGACATGCGCGCCAGCGCCTGATCGTCATCCTCGGTCGTGAGGATGGCATTGGCGACCGGAATGCCGGTGTTCAGCTGTACGTCTGAAATGCCGCGGGCCGATTCGTTGGCGACCACTTCGAAATGATAGGTCTCGCCACGGATGATCGCACCCAACGCGATCAGCGCATCAAATTCGCCGCTGTCCGCCATATGCTGCAGCACCAGCGGCGTTTCCAGCGCACCCGGCACGGTCGCCACGGTGATGCTTTCGTCAGCGACACCGAGTTTGCTCAATTCTGCCTTGCACGCGGACAACAAGCCGTCGCCGATCTCGCTGTTGAAGCGCGACAGTACGATGCCGATACGCAATCCCCGGCCATCGGTATTAATTTCAATTTCTCTCACATGAACCTCGAACTTGGACACGCGCCGCAAAACCTGCGCGCAGATTGGAAATAGAGGATTATAAAATAATCAAGCGCTTATTGCTGCGCTAATTGCCGGCCCGCCGGGCGGATAATGCAGCAATCTCGGCATGGCGATAGCAGTCTACGGTATGGTCGTTGACCATGCCGATGGCCTGCATCATGGCATAACAGATGGTCGGTCCGACGAACTTGAAGCCGCGCTTGACGAGATCGCGCGAAAGCTGCTCGGAGGCCGCTGTACTGGCCGGCAGTTCGGTGTGGCTGCGCCAGTGATTGATGACGGGTCGGCCATCGACGAATCGCCACAGGTAGGCATCGAAACTGCCGAATTCCGCCTGCACATCAATAAATCGCTGCGCATTGATGATGGCTGCTGCGATTTTCAGGCGGTTGCGGACAATGCCTGCATCGGCCAGCAAGGACGCTACTTTGGTCTCGTCATACCGCGCCACCCGTTCCGGATTGAAACCGTCAAACACCTCGCGATAACGCGGCCGCTTCTGCAAAATGGTCTGCCAGCTCAGGCCCGCCTGCGCACCTTCCAGCACCAGAAACTCGAACAGCTTGCGCTCATCATGCACCGGCACGCCCCACTCGACATCGTGATACTCGATATCCAGCGGGGTTTTCGGCCAGGCACAACGCTGCATGCGATTCAGCGATCCGCCTAGTGGAACAGGATCCAGGCTTTTTGCAGTGTGCTCCAGACACCATAGGCGATCGGAATGCCGACAGCGATCCAGGCGACCGTTGCCAGAATCGGGTGACTCTGCGCCTTGCTGTTCTGACTGGCGGCTTCCGCAGCCATCGACTTGTCATGCGATAGTTTACGTTCGGCCTCGAGTTCAGCTTCGGTCATATAGTGCTTCTCGGCGACCGGACGCACCAGCAGATTGCAGACGAGGCCAACCAGCAACAGGGCTGCCAGCATATACATGATGATGTTGTAGGCCTCGTTCGCCGGAACGCCCTGATCCAGCTGGTAATCGCGCATGTAGTTGACGATCACCGGCCCCAGCACGCCCGCCGTTGCCCAAGCGGTCAGCAGACGGCCGTGGATGGCGCCGACATGCTGCGTGCCGAAGATATCTGCCAGATAGGCCGGTATGGTGGCGAAGCCGCCGCCATACATGGACAGGATGATGCAGAAGATACCGGCGAACAACGCCACGCTACCGATACTACCGGCCCACGGCGAAGAGACATAAAGCACGAGACCGAGTGCAAAGAAGATGACATAGGTCAACTTGCGGCCGAGGTAATCGGAAGAAGAAGCCCAACCGATACGACCGAGAATATTGAAGAAGGACAGCAGCCCGGCAAAACCGGCACCGATCGCAGCCACCTGCACCAGATGCTCGGCCGACAACTCGCTCAGCTTGCCCTCGACACCGATCAGAGCCCCGCCGAATACCTCCTGCAACATGGGCGAAGCCATGCCGATGACGCCGATACCGGCACTGACGTTGAGGCAGAGCACCGACCACAGCAGCCAGAACTGCGGCGTCTTGTGCGCTTCATTCACGTGCACATGGCGATTGGTGATCATGGCCTTGCCGTTGCTTGCCGGCGGTGTCCAGCCTTCGGGTTTCCAGCCGGAAGGCGGCACGCGGTAACCGAGCGCGCCTATCATCATGGCGATGAAATACAACACGCCCATGACGGCGAAGGTCTCCCAGACACCGACCGAAGTCGGGGTGGCGAAGTAGTTCATCAGCGTATTGGCCAGCGGTGCGCCGATCATGGCACCACCGCCGAAACCCATGATCGCCATGCCGGTCGCCATGCCACGCCGGTCCGGGAACCATTTGATCAATGTCGACACCGGCGAGATATAACCGAGACCGAGACCGATGCCGCCGATGACGCCGGAACCGATCAGCATGAGCCAGAGCTGGTGGGTATAGACACCGAGCGCGCTCAACAAGAGACCGCCGCCCCAGCAGACGGCGGCGACGGCGCCGGCCTTGCGCGGGCCGGCATGTTCCAGCCAGTGGCCGAACACCGCAGCGGAGGCTCCGAGAAGTACGAAGAAGAGCGTGAACATCCAGCCCAGGTCGCTGACCTTCCAGTCACAATCGGTGACAAAAAGCCGGGCAAAGAAACCGACTTCCTCACCGCAAGCCAGCGGCGCGTCGATACCGACCGCCCTCGACAGAGGCAGCCAGAAGACGCTGAAACCGTAGGCCATGCCGATCGACAGGTGTATCGCCAATGCCGCCGGGGGCACCAGCCAGCGGTTGAAACCGGGGGGCGCAATGATGCGCTCTTTAGAAAAGAAATCCGCCATTCATCTCTCCAAGTGTTTTGCCGGCATGAGGGGCGACCGGCTGTTATTTATGCATGACTTTTAATCATTTTTTATGCAGCCCGTCAGGCAGGCTGTCGTCCTGAATAGTCATACAAAACCGGGAAAATGGCAAATGCATCACGTCTTTATGGATTGTCATAAATATGTCACATTGACGTCATATAGTGGCGTCCATCGACAAAGCCATAGCTAAAGGAGGCTTACACCATGCCAGCGAACATTCTGGTCGTTGAAGACGAACCGGCAATCCAGGAACTGCTGACGCTCAACCTGACGCAGGCGGGACACAACGCCCTGCGCGCCCTCAGCGTGGAACAGGCGCAACTGCTGATGCGCGAAACGCTGCCCGACCTCATCATTCTGGACTGGATGCTGCCCGGCATGAGCGGCATCGAATTCGCCCGCAAGCTTAAAGGCGACGAACTGACCAAGGCCATTCCCATCATCATGCTGACCGCTCGCGGCGAAGAAGCCGACAAGGTGCGCGGGCTGGAAGTGGGAGCCGACGACTACGTCACCAAGCCGTTCAGCCCGCGCGAGCTCAATGCCCGCATCAAGGCTGTGCTGCGCCGCCGCGCACCGCAGATGACCGACGACCCGATCGAGGTCGGCGGCCTGCGCCTCGATC
>JAVEWT010000147.1:2071-4174 GCA_034004425.1 Methylophilaceae bacterium | reverse complement strand
GTCGCGCAACTCGACCATGGCGGCGATTGCGGCGACCGCTTCCAGCAGAGTCCTCTTCATCCGGGTTTCGCTCTCGCGCAGCGAGCGGGTGCGCACCTCCACCATTTCCTCCAGGCGGTTGCGCAGGCTGTACAAGTCGATGTGGGTACGTACCCGTGCCAGCAATTCAGCCCGCTGGAAGGGCTTGGTAACGTAGTCCACGGCGCCGACGCCAAACCCCTTCAATATTTCCTGGGTTTCCGACAGGGCGCTGACGAA
This sequence comes from Methylophilaceae bacterium, assembly GCA_034004425.1. Lineage (GTDB taxonomy): Bacteria > Pseudomonadota > Gammaproteobacteria > Burkholderiales > Methylophilaceae > UBA6140. The sequence goes on along the minus strand of JAVEWT010000147.1, from coordinate 3,916 downwards.
GATTACCGGCACGTCGCGCAGTTGCGGTTCCTCTTTCAGCAGTCGGCAGACCTCGAAGCCGTCCATGTCCGGCATGTTGATGTCGAGCAGAATGAGCTGGGGCGGTTCGAGCCTGGCGGCGCGCAGCGCCAGCGCGCCGCTGATGGCGGAGCGGACCGTATAGCCGGCACCGTTGAGCAGGTCGGTGAGCAGGCGCAAGGATGCCGGCGTATCGTCGACGGCCAGGATATACCCTGTATCAGCAGCGGTCATAAAGGCTCTCTGCCACACTCACGGCGTGTCGAGGGGGTGCGACGTCCCTGCCACAGTCTGAATCACGTCAAGCACATGAGGATAATTGAATTCGTCGACCAGTTGCCAGAGGGTGTCGGCCAGTTCGGGGTCGGTATCGTGGATACGGTCGATTGCGGTATCGATGCGCACCCGATCCAACGATTCCAGCGCCACTCGCAAATCCTCGCGCAGCCCCGGCGCCAACGCCGAAAGCTGCCCCGCCGACAGCACCTGTGCCTGGTGTCCGGCTGGGGGCGTGGTATCCGCTTGGTAGACAAACTTCAGCCCCAGCTGGCGGCCGAGGCTGTCGTAGATTTCGTGAAAGCGGTACGGCTTGCGCACGTATTCGTCGATACCGGCGGCACGAAGTTCCGGTTCCTGCTCCTTGAATACCGAGGCCGTAACCGCGACGATCTTGACCCGGTCGCCGCCCGGCAGGCTGCGGATGCGGCGGGTGGCTTCGATTCCGTCCATAATCGGCATGCGACGGTCCATCCAGATCAGGTTCGGCTGCCAGGTCTCGAACAGCGCCACACATTCCGCGCCGTTGTTGGCGAGCTTTGTCTCCAGCCCAAGGCCGGCCATCAGCCGGGTGAGCAGGAGCTGGTTGTCGCGCTGGTCTTCGGCGATGAGAATGCGATAGCGAGGTTGCCCCGGGGCGAGCGCCACCACCTTGCTGGGCGCCTCGTCGCGCAAGCGTTTGATGTCGGCTTCGAGGCCAACTTCCAGGGGCAAATCGATCAGAAACAGCGAACCCTTGCCGGGCGTGCTGTCCACCGTGATATTGCCGCCCATCAACTGGATATATTGGCGCACGATGGACAGGCCCAGGCCGGTGCCGCCGTGGGTCATACCCTCGGAGAGCTGGACGAAGGGCTTGAACAGGCGCTTTTGGTCCGCTGCGCTGATCCCGGGGCCGGTATCCTCGACCTCGATCAGCAGGTGTCGCCGCGTATTCTGCCGGACGCCGAGCCGGATGGTGACGCCGCCCTCAGCGGTGAATTTCACGGCATTGCCGACAAGGTTGATCAGTATCTGGCGCAGGCGTGCCCCGTCGCCCTTGATGTAGCGCGGAACTTCCGATGACTGATCGAGCAGCAGTTGCAGTCCCTTCTGTCGCGCCCGCTGGCGCATCATATCGGCCACGTCCCGCACCAGGCCGTGTAGATCAAAGGTGGATGTTTCCAGCTGCAGTTTACCGGCCTCGATCTTGGCAATTTCCAGCACGTCGTTGATCAGCTTGAGCAGGTGCTCGCCGCTGTTATTGATGATATCGATGTTCTCCCGTTGTGCGGCATTCAAATCCGATTCCTGACGCAGCATCTGGGAGAAACCCAGGATGGCGTTGAGCGGAGTGCGCAGTTCGTGACTCATATTGGCGAGAAATGTGCTCTTGGCCTTGTTGGCGGCTTCGGCCGCATCGCGGGCCAGACGCAATTCCTCGGTGCGTTGCGTGACCTCTTCTTCCAGGTGTTCCTTGTGGCTGCGCAGCGCCTCTTCCGCCTGGGTGCGCTCCGCCAGCAGGAGCATGCGATCAAGGGTGACAGCCATGTGGCTGGCCATCGCTGTCAG
>JAVEWT010000147.1:0-1971 GCA_034004425.1 Methylophilaceae bacterium | reverse complement strand
TCGGGCGTATAGCCGAGCATTTCGCCCAGGTGAGCGTTGGCGAAGGCAACGCGGCCATGTTCATTTACGACCAGGACGCCCTCGCGGGCGGTATCTACGATACGGCGGTATCGTGCCTCGCTGTCGCGCAGATCGCGCAGTACGAGCAGGCTGGTCAGCCCGTCGGTGAGACGGTGGCCAATCTCTTCGAGCAGATGCTCTTCATCGGCCGTCCATTGGCGTTCGTATGAACACTGCTGAATGCCGAACTCCCAGGGCTTGGCGAGTTTGGGTGTGATAGCCATCGACATCATTGATTTGACGCTGAAGCGTTCGGCTATCTCGTCTGGCACTGCGTCGAACCTGACGCCCCCCGGCGTTTCCAGCACTTGCTGCATCTTCACGGCCGTTCCAGCGGCCATGGGTATCTCGGTTCCCAAGGCCAGAGCCCCGGGATATTCCGGCCGGGTCCGCTCCATCGGGACCGACCATGTGGGTGCGGCAGGGTCGCAAGGGTAGAGCAGGAAGGCGCGATCGCAGCCAAATATATCCAGTACTTCGTCGAGCACGCTGGCCATCATGGCATCCATGTCATTGGTGCCCTGGATTGCACGGTTGACGCGGTCCATATGGGCGAGGAATTGGGCGTGTTGCTGCCGGTCCTGCTCGGCCTGTTTGAGTTCGGTGATGTCGCGTCCGATCGCAAGTACCCCGATTATCTCGCCCTGGTCGTCGTATTCGGCGGAGAAACGGACGAGATGATTGCGCAAGGTGCCGTCGGGATGTGGAACCGTCAGTTCCATATCATCGGCGTTACCGCTTTCCAGCACGCGACGGATGTGTCCTTCGTACTCGGCGCTGATCTCACTGCCGCCGTAGCCAAGTTCGGTGGGCGTCCGGCCGAGTATCCTTGTGTGGTCGACGGCCAGCGTCTGCGTGACCCTTGGGTTGTAATAGATGGCACGGCACTGCCGATCGTAGCGGATGATGTTGTCAGGGGAGTTCTCCGACAGGCTGCGGAATTGCCGTTCACTCGCCGCCAATGCCGTCGCCGCATGCTTGCGTTCGGTGATGTCGTGTCCTTCGGGAATGAGCTGGATGACCCGGCCGTCGGCGTCGGTGACCGGCTTGAGCGAGAAATCGACGAAATGGATATTGCCGTCGCTATCCGGGTGCGCGGCCTCGAAGTTTACCGTGTGTCCCGCCGCCGCCTCACGGATGGCTTCGCGCACCCGTTGCTGCAACTCGGTAGAATGGTTCCACCAGGGTGCTTCCCAAAACGGTTTTCCCAGAACCGCAGCCGCGTCGACCCCTGCCATTTTGAGCGCGGCGGGGTTGGCCTCCAGCAGGGTGCCGTCGGCCGACAACAGGCCGATGAGTTCGACGCTCTGATTGAAAATGGCATGAAAGCGCTGCTCGCTGGAACGCAGTGCTTCCTCCATCTGCTTGCGTTCGGTGACATCGCGGCTGATCGCCAGCACGCCCGTGACTACTCCATGTTCGTCACGCTCGGCGACTATGCGCAAGGCGTGTATGCGCGGGCTATCGAGTTTGAGCGGCGGGACGAACTCGAATTCCAGGTCTTGGCCGGTTGCAAGAACCTTGTCTATGGCCTGGGCATAGGTTTCGTAGCTGCCGTCGGTGTGAAATTCGCGTACTCGTTTGCCGATTCGGTCTGCCGCGGTTATGCCCAACTGCTGTGCGAGTACCGGATTGACGTAGGTGGCGCGCCCGTCCCGGTCGTAGCGGATGATGTTGTCCGGCATGTTTTCCGCCAGACTGCGAAATGGCTCGGCACATTGCTCCTGCCGCCGTTTGGCATCGGCTCGCAGTGCGGCGATGATGCCAACCACCAGCAGGACGGATATGGCCAGGGCGACCAGTTCGACGAAAAGATCGGGCGACGTGACCGGGCCGGTACCGAGCAATGGCATCAGACTCATGCCGTGATGCAAGGCCATCAAGGCGAGCGCCGCGGCGATGAAAGTCCAG
>JAVEWT010000146.1:0-4229 GCA_034004425.1 Methylophilaceae bacterium | reverse complement strand
TTCCTCGCCGATGAAGCCTTCGCTGATCAGTCGCCGGTAAACCGGCAGATAGCGCACGATGGTTTCCTTCTCTTGCCCGGAGGACTGGTAACGTTGCCGGGCCTGACTGAGCTGCATCTCCTGCGCCTGTAGCGCGGCGGCGGTTTCGGTTTTCTGCTGGTGGGCAACATATACCAGCGCCGCCATGCAAAGGACGACCAACACCAATGCGACAAGCGGGATCTGCAGGATGCGCCATTCTTGCGGTGTCAGTTTCATGTGACCGGCTCCTCGCGCTTGAAGATCACCCGCAACTTGAACAGCGCCTGCGTCTCCTGCGCCGTGCGCTCATCGGTGGTGCTTCCCTGCAAATTGGAATAGGAGCTGACATTGACCGGCGCCTGCAGCACGTCGACCTGCGCCACCGACGGGTCCGCTTTCAGCCGTTCCATCAGGCGGTTGACGCTCTCCAGCGCAGCGCGGTAATCACCGCTGAAACGCCGGATCTCGCCGTTGAGGAAAGCGACTTCATAAAGAAAATTGGGGTCTGGCACGAAGGCAGAGGCGACCGGAGCGGCCGCGTTGATCGCCACCGGACCGCCATTGCGGTCGCCATCCTTGGGATTGGCCTCGTTGCTCAACATCCACGCCAGCCGGCTGATGTCGATGTCCGGCGAGGCACTGACAGCCTTACCGATCACCTGCATGGCGCGATGCGGCAGGCCCGCGTTCTGAGCGATGGCGGTTTCCATGTCCGCCACGATCTGCAGGTCATTGGCCGGAACCGGGGTGGCCGGAAAATCCTTGGCGACTTCCTCATACAGCTGCTGCTGGTGCACGGTCGCCAGTGCCGCTTGCTCGGTGTGCGTGCGGTTGTCGTAAGCCTGCTTGAACAGCACGGCCGAGGCAATCAAGCCAGCCAGCAGTGCGAGAGCAGAAGCCGCGTTGATCGCGCGGCGGATGACGTTGAGCTGATGATGCTTGCCCAGCGTGCCCGGCGCCAGGTTGTCCGGCACGGTGCCGCTCGCCACCAGCTGCATGTGCAGCAACTCCGGGTTATCGCGCAGCAGCACCGGATCGAGCTTGAAGCCGCGAGCCAGCTTGCCGAGGTCGATGGTGTTGCATGCCAGGCCGTGCGCGTGCTCGATGTCGCGGCACAGGGTCAGGCAGTTATCCTGATTGGACGGAATGAGTACGGTCAGCGGCGTATCGCGGCCGATGTAACGCTGGCTCGTCAAATAGAGCCTGGCTTTCTCGGTTTCAGTCACATAGAAATAGCCGAGCGAATTCCTCGCTTCCTCGGTATAGGGCACCAGCCGGCTGATACGCAGACGACCGTTGTGCAGATAGGTCTGGCGCAAACCGCAGGACAGGCGCTCGGTCAGTAGCAGATGCGGGTCGCCGATCTTCAGCCGGCGCACGAAATGCTGGCTGATCATGGACAACAGATAGATGCCGACCAGCGGCATCTGCTGCGCCTGCAAGCGCTCTATCCACGGTTGCAACAGCTCGTCGTAAGTCATCGCAACGAACAGAAAGCGGTCGTCCTTGCGCTTCAGCGGTTCGCGGTTGATGAAATGCGCGGCGCGATATGGTGTGCCGCGATAGATCTGGCCCAGCTTGCGAGTGATCATCTCGCGGCGGGCGTTGCCTGCCGTGTGCGGCAGGGATTCGAGCCGGTAGTCTTCTTCCACCACGTCGACCAGCAGGTAGACCTCGGTGCCCGCATGCTTTTGCAGATAGCGGCCGAAATCCTCGTGCCCCTGCGGGTCGTTCCTGAACACCTGATGCGACAAGAGCTTGCCGAACTGCCATTTGCCGGCGAGCAGCCTGTTGTTCGTTGCGCAGAGGACGAGTTTTGAGAACATGCCTTTAACTATGCCTAATTTAACTAATGCCTAGATATTCAACTTGCCGAAGGAATCGTACACCGGACCCAGCACCGAGAACATGATAAACGCCAGTATGCCGCCCAGTATCACCGTCAGCGTCGGTTCGATCAACTTCATCATCTTCTCGATCGATTCGTTGACGTCGCGGTCATAAAAATAGCTGATCTTGAGCAGCGATTTATCCAGGCCGCCGGTGCCTTCGCCCACGCGGATCATGCGCACGACCAGCGGCGGGAACAGACCAGCGTTGCGGAAGCTCTCGCTCATGCTGTCGCCGGCGTTGATCTGCTGCTGCGCCCGGCTCAGGGCATCCGCCACCACGCGGTTGGCGACGATCTCCTCGCAGGTCTTGATGGCGTCAAGAATCGGAATGCCGGTCTGGTACATCAGCGCGAAATAGCGGGCGAAACGGGCGAGGATGATTTTTTGCAGAATGTCACCCACCACCGGAATACGCAGCTTGACGTAATCGAACTTGTAACGCGCCTCCGCGCTTCTGCGCACCATGATGGCAACGACGATCGCCAGCAGCACAGGCGCTGACACGATGATCCACCAGTAGCTGACAAAGCTGTTCGACATGAAGATCAGCACGCGCGTCTCCAGCGGCAGCTCCTGCCCCATGTTCTGCAGGAACGACACCATCTGCGGCACCAGATAACTCATCAGAAACGCCACTGCCGCCAGCACCACCACCAGCACGAAAGTAGGGTAGGCCAAAAGCCGCTTGGTCTGCGAAACCAGTTCATCCTGCCAGCGGAGTGTCGCTGCCAGGTTGTCAAACACCTCCGGCAAGCGCCCGGTCTGTTCGCCGGCCTGCACCAGGCTGACAAAGACATGGCTGAATACATTCGGATATTCCGCCATCGCCTGCGACAGCATCCGGCCGCCCTCGACTTCGGAAACAAGACCGCCGATGACCTTCTGGAAATGCAGATTGCTGGTGCTGTCGCGCAGGTCGATCAGGCCGTCCAGCAGGGGCACGCCGGAACTGGTCAACTGCTCGAGCTGGAAACAGAACATCATCAGGTCCTTGTGGCTGACCTTCTTGCGGCTGAACAGCGAGGCACTCTTGGTGACCTGACGGAACGTGATGAGGTCCAGCCCGATCTTTTCCAACCGCAGTTCGAGGTCGATCTCGTTCAGCGCATCGATCTCGCCCTGCGCCGGACGGCCTGTCTGATCCACCGCCTTGTAGTTATAGGTCGGCAAGGCTTAATGCCTGATCAGGCTGGTGAGGTCGATCACCCGCGTCACTTCGGAGAAGCTGGTGTAACCCTCCAGGATGCGGCGCACACCGTCTTCCGCCAGCGTCACGAAACCCTTCGCCATCGCCACCGCTCGGATCTCGTCCAGCGGCGAACGGCGGGCCACCAGCGCATCGATCTCGTTATCGATACGCAACAATTCGATGATGGCCATGCGGCCGCGATAACCGGTGTAGTTGCAACGCTTGCAACCGACCTGGCGGTAAATCTGTACTTCGGCCTTGGCTTGCAGGCCGAGCAGGCGGCGCTCGTCGGCATCCGGGCTGTAGGCCTCCTTGCAGTGCGGGCACAGTACGCGCACCAGACGCTGGGCGACAACGCCGATGATGTTGCCGGCCATGATGTCCGGCGAGACGCCGATATCGAGCAGGCGCGGGAAGGTGCCGAGCGCAGAATTGGTGTGCAGGGTGCTGAATACCTGGTGGCCGGTCATGGCAGCGCGAAACGCCATGGTGGCGGTGTCCTCGTCGCGGATTTCGCCGACCAGGATGATGTCCGGGTCCTGCCGCATGATGGAACGGATGCCGTTGGCGAAATCCACCTTGTTCACTTCCGCCACCGAGGTCTGGCGCATCATGGTGACCGGATATTCCACAGGGTCTTCCAGCGTCATGATGTTGACGCTTTCGGTATTGAGGTGCGACAGCAGCGAATAGAGCGTGGTGGTCTTGCCGCTGCCGGTCGGACCGGTGACGATGACGATACCTTCCGGCCGCGACATCATCAGCTTCAGTTCTTCCAGCGTTTCGCTGCGCAACCCCATCCGGTCCATCGGGATGATGGATTTTTCGCGATCGAGCACGCGCAAAACGATATTCTCGCCGTGGATGGTCGGGTGGCTGGCGACGCGGAAGTCGATGGGGCGGCCGCCGAGGTTGATGTTCAAACGACCGTCCTGCGGTGAGCGCGTCTCGGCGATATCCATGCCGCTGATGACCTTGAGCCGCACGGCGATGCCGGGCCAGTAGGTCTTGTGCAGACTGCGGATCTGCTGCAGCACGCCGTCGATCCGGTAGCGGATGCGCAGGAATGCGTATTCCGGTTCGAAGTGAATATCCGAAGCGCCGCGCTTGACGGCGTCCATCAGCAG
>JAVEWT010000145.1:0-4251 GCA_034004425.1 Methylophilaceae bacterium | reverse complement strand
GGATACCTCATTTTTTATTGTCCCAGCTGTTCTCCAGCACCATGTCCTGTAGCGGCCTTGCCGATTTCCAGCCGGTTTCGACCAGCATCGGTTCCTTGTAGAAGCTGTTGACGTGCCCGAGGCATAGAATGGCGACCGGTTTTGTGCCGTCCGGCATGCCGAGCAGTTGTGCGAGTTCTGCCGGGTCGAACAGAGATACCCAGCCCATGCCGAGGCCCTCTGCCCGTGCTGCCAGCCACATGTTCTGGATAGCGCAGCTGACCGAGGCCAGATCCATTTCCGGCATGGTCCGGCGGCCGAAGATGTGCTGCTCGCGTTGGTCGCACAGTGCCGCAACCAGAAGTTCGCCGCAATCGAGGATGCCTTCGACCTTGAGCCGCAGGAACTCGGCCATGCGCGCCGTGTTTTCGTACTCGCCGATGGCTTGTGCGGTGCGAACGCGCTCGGTATCGACCAGCCGGTGGATGTCGAGGCGCAGGTTGCGATCGGTGATGCGGATGAAGCGCCAGGGCTGCATGAGACCGACGCTGGGGGCCTGATGGGCAGCAGTCAGCAGCCGGTCGAGCACTTCGGCTGCTACTGGAGTCGGCAGGAAATGCCGCATGTCGCGGCGTTCGGCAATAACGCGATAGATGGCGGCTTGTTCCGGCGCGCTATAGGCATGGCGTTTCATGATTGGAAGTGACGATAAAAAAGCCGCGCCAGAGTTAACCGGGCGGCTCTTTTCGGCATGTTGTCCGTTTATGCCTGGGCGGCAGAAACAAGGCGGCTCTGCTGGAGGACGCGTACGGCAGCCCATGCAATCACGAAGTAGATTGCGGAATAACCAATATACCCAGGCAGGTAGTTCCAGCCGTATTGCATGGTTTCCATCAGGCCGTTGTTCGGGAATCGGCCGGAAAACAGATAATAGGTCTGCGTGGAAATCGTGAAGGCGATCACGGTGGTGACCAATGCGGTGACGGCATAGGCAAGCGGTGCGAAGGCGTTCTCGCGTTTGGCCAGCCAGCGGCCGCCAAGCCACAGCGCACCATAGGCCGGAATCAGACCCCAGTAGCCATCCGTCAGACAAAATGCCTGCCATGAATCAACTGCGGCGGCGCCGAAATCTATCAGGCTGGCAAGTACGAAAAACAAGACGAACCAGGCGGCGCGGCCAAGCAGCAAACCGCCCAGCAGGAATAGCACCAGGCTGGCATCCGGCAGGGATACGGCAGTGAGCACATGGCTGCCGCGCGTCAGCAGCATGAGAAATGCAAAAATGGCAGCAACTGCAAGTTTTTGATTCAATGTTAATTTGTTTAAGGTCATGCTCATCATTCAATCTCCAGGGTACATTCCGCTTGTTGTTCAAGCGGAATTTGATCAAGGCACATCATACCATTTTGCATTTCCGGCTTCGATATTTCGTATCTCATAATCATGGCGCAGCCTGATAACGGATGCTGACGAAGAGATTGGAACCTGCCGTGTTGTAAACGAAGCCATCCGCTGTCGGGTCGCCGTCGTAAGCCAGTGCATAATTCTTGTCGAATAGATTGTTCAGCCGCGCCTTGAACTGCCATTCCTTGTTGATGGTGTAGTCCGTTGTCAGGTTGAAGATGCTGTAACCCGCGAGGCGTTGAGTATTTCCGGCATCATTGTAGCGCGCCGAGGATGCGACCGCCTCGGCGCCGAAGCGCCAGTCACCAAACGTATAGCTCGTATTGAGGTTTGCGTGACGATTCGCCCGTCGTACAAGCAAATGATCGGTCTCGCGGTCTCTGGGCGACAGAACATCCACGCTGCCGCTGAACCGCCAGTTGTTCCAGGCATGCGAACCTGCCAGTGTCATGCCTTGAATACGCGCGTCGTTGACGTTGGCCGGTATAAAGTTGGCATCCAGCGTGATCAGGTTGCGAATCTTGTTTTCGTAGAGCGTGAGCGATGCATTGCTGCGATTATTGGAGTAGCGAAGGCTGGCTTCGATGTTCCGTGCCTTTTCAGGCTTCAGGTCCGGATTGCTGGACGGCATCCCCCAAAAATCGGGGAAGAACAAATCATTGAAGGATGGCGCCTTGAATGCCGTGCCGTAACTTGCGGTGACGCGCCAGTTGTCATTGAGGCGGTATCCGTAACCCAGGCCTTCCGTTTCGTTGGTGCCGAATACCGAATTGTGATCGCTGCGGTAGTTCAGTTGCACGGTATGTGGGCCATGATTCAGCAGATAGCCGATAAAATATCCGTCATTGTTGCGACTGGTCTGCTTGAAATCGGTGGTGGATTTGATGCGTTCTTCCAGTCTGTCATAGAGTAGCGTCAGTGTACCAAGCGGCAAGGTAATGTCGTTCTGCCAGGAATACTGGCGCTGTTTCGTCTTGAACAGGCTGCGGCTTTCCGTAGTGAACGGGCCGAGGGCGGCATGGGTGACGGATTCGTCCGCACCTTCGCCGGCACGCAGCGTGGATAACCAGCTGCTGGTGATCTGATTCTTGCTCGTCACGGCGTAACTGTGCTGAGTGATCTCGGCGTTGTCGGAGAAAGCCGGATTAAACGCAGGGGAGAAGGGATCTATGTTGAAACGGTTATCGAATCGTACATGCCCTTCGCTGTGCAGGAGTTGCAGGCCAATCTCGTGGCCTTCGGTAATTTGGTGGGAGACTGAGCCGGTGAATGAGAGGTTGCGGTAGCCATCGTCGTCGCCCAGATTGGGATTGTTGGTTTTGAGTGCGGAAAAACCGTCGGTGTCGTAACTTGATACCCCAACGGCGAAGCTGGTGTCGCCGATCGCGCCATGTACGCCGGCTTCTGCCGTTTTTGTGTCATAGGTGCCATAGCCCACTCCCGCAAAAAAGCGCGGCTTGCCGCTGCCTTTCCTGGTGAAAATGTGAATGACGCCGCCGATTGCGTCCTGGCCATAAAGCGAAGTTGCCGGGCCACGCAGAATCTCGATCTTGTCGATCAGCGCCACCGGCAGATTTTCAAAGGTGGTCGTGCCGGCCGTTGCAGAATTCAGGCGCACACCGTCCACCAGTACCATTACGTGGCTTGTGTTTGTGCCGCGAATGAATATACCGGAGGCTTTGCCCGGACCACCGTTGTTGTTGATTTCGATACCGGGCTGCAGTTGCAGCAGTTCGACCAAAGTGGACTGGCCGGCACGCTCGATTTCCGCGCGCGTGATCACGCTGATATCCGCGACTACGTTCTGATGGGATTCTTCAATACGGCTGGCGGTGACGACGAGCTCGTCGAGCTGGAGGTTCTCCGCAGCTGAAACAGGTGTGGTAAACAGCAAGCATGTCAGGCTCGCAATGATGGTTTTGTTCATTATCTTCCCTTAATCACACGCGACCCCGCATGTGTCAGTTCATCAAGGGAAATACCGGGAGAATTGCAGAAAACGGGAAGAAAGCGCCGCTTGCCAGTGAATCTGTCTGCCACGTACCCATACCATCACCCCGCGGTATTTCCATGCTTGGTTGCGCAGGCCGGTCTCCGGGCTCGCGAGCTGGTGGTGACACCGAATTTGCCGCCTTCCCATGATGGATGCATCACAGTGGCTGTTTGGCAAAAATACTCACTTACCGTTGCGGGGGCAGCACAGGGATTGTTTTGTCGTAACGAAACGCACCTGTTTCCCAGTTTCACCCGTCATTCAGAAAAGAAATCGGGGCACCTGACAACTTGCAGCGATTATAAGTTATTCATTCCCTGCCTGCCAAAAAATATTTTCGAAGATGTTGAATCACTTTCATAAATCTCGCTTAGCTGTTGACCTTGCAGGGTTTTCCAAATTATAGTGCCAGCATGGATGCCGACCTCAAAAGCCTTGAAGCCAAACTGACCAAGCTCATCGAGCTGACTCAGAATCTGCGGACGGAAAACGCCGCCTTGCGTCAGGAGTTGGTGCAGGCACAAAGCGAAAGCAAGAAGTTGAGAGAGAATGTGGACGTGGTGAGCAGCCGTCTGGAAGCCATCATCGAGCGATTGCCCGAGGAGTCGGTATGAGCGAAGTGCGTGGCGTCGATGTCAATATCATGGGGCGCGAGTTCACCGTCTCCTGCCCGGAGGAGGAACGCGCCAGCCTGATCAGCGCCGTCAATTATCTCGACAAGAAGATGAAGGACATCCAGGCGAGCGGCAAGATCGTCGGCGTCGAGCGCATCGCCATCATGGCGGCGCTCAATATCACGCACGAATTGCTGAGCGCCAAACATGGCAATTTTGACATCGGCGATTACAAGCGTAGAATCGATCTCATGCAGGAAC
>JAVEWT010000144.1:0-4254 GCA_034004425.1 Methylophilaceae bacterium | reverse complement strand
GCGAACTGGAAGCCCTACGCGCGCTAGTGCAGGAGCTGGATCAGAAGATCCGCGTGCTCGACCGCAAGGGCGAGATTGCGGAAGAAAAGGCAGCCGCAGACAAGAAGGCTGCTCCTGTCGTCAAGGCCGGTAGCAGCGGCTTCTCAATCAGCTCTGCAGATGGCGCGCACAGCATCAAACTTCGCGGCTTGCTCCAAGTCGACCATCGCAACTACTTTGGTGACGACGACCCTCACTTCAACAATGAAACCGCGCTACGCAGAGTAGAACCCCGCATCCAGGGAACTCTGTTCAAAATTTTTGACTTCGACATCAACACCGAGTTTGCCAAGCACAAGGAAGCCACAGTCCTGGATGCATATATCAATGCACGCTTCCAGCCATGGTTCCAGATACAAGCCGGCAAATTCAAGGTGCCTCTCAGTTTGGAGCGTTTACAGGGCGGCGCAGCACTTCGATTTGCAGAGCGCTCGTACGTTTCTGATTCAATTGCACCCAATCGTGATCTGGGCATCAAGGTCCACGGTAAATTTTTTGATGACAAGATCAATTACGACATCGGCGTATTCAACGGCATCCATGATGGCGGACAAAGCGCAAATGACGATGACAGTACCAACAGTAAGGAATTCGCCGCACGCATCTTCGTCGAACCGTTCAAGGGTGGTGACAGCGTCCTAGCCGGTTTGGGCCTCGGTCTGGCAGGCACCTGGGGCGATCAAAAAGGCGATACTGAGCATCAGTCCGTCAAATACAGAACGCCCGGTTTAAATACTTTCTTCCAGTATGCCGGTACTACCACCAGCGACGGCAACAAGAGCCGCTTATCACCGCAAGCTTACTACTACCACGGTCCATTCGGTCTGCTGACTGAATACATACGCAGTTCAATTGACATCAAGAACGCAACCGACAGCACCACACTAGACCATGATGCATGGCAAATAGCAGGTAGCTGGGTATTGACCGGTGAAGACAATGGATTTGGCGTTATCAAGCCGAAATCCAAATTCGACTGGGCAAATGGCGGCTGGGGTGCATGGGAAGTCGCCGCGCGCTATCACGAGCTGGAAGTCGACAAGGATGCATTCAGCGGCGGCTATGCCAATGCTGCCAGCACCACAAAGAAAGCAGAATCATGGTCCCTCGGCCTCAACTGGTATTTGAACGACAATGTGAAGATCGCCACGAGCTACGACCACACCTCGTTTGACAGCGGTATCGACGGCGTCGATGACCGTGAAGACGAAAAAGCCCTCTTCAGTCGTCTGCAGGTCGCTTTTTAAGACTAAATCAAAAGGAAAATCATGACACACACATTCTCCAAACTGTTACTTGCCGGGGCGTTAGCCCTGGCACTACCGCTCGGCGCCTCTGCTGCCGATGTGACACTGCTCAATGTCTCCTACGACCCGACGCGCGAGCTTTATGTCGATTTCAACAAGGCCTTCGCCGCGCACTGGAAAACCAAGACCGGCGACAACGTCACCGTCAAGCAATCCCACGGCGGTGCCGGCAAGCAGGCGCGCGCTGTCATCGACGGCCTGCAGGCAGACGTCGTTACATTGGCACTGGCCTACGACATCGACGCCATACACGAAAAAGCCAAACTGATTCCCAAGGATTGGCAAGCCCGACTGCCCAACAACAGCGCGCCGTACACCTCCACCATCGTGCTGCTGGTTCGCAAGGGCAACCCGAAGAAGATCAAGGATTGGGATGATCTGGCCAAGCCCGGCGTTTCCGTGATTACACCCAACCCAAAAACCTCCGGCGGCGCACGCTGGAACTACCTGGCGGCCTGGGGTTATGAGTTAAAGCGTAACGGCGGTGATCAGCAAAAAGCCAAGGAATTCGTCAAGAAAATCTTCGCCAACGTACCGGTACTGGATTCCGGCGCGCGCGGGTCAACCACCACTTTCGTTGAACGCGGTATCGGCGACGTCTTCATCTCTTGGGAAAACGAAGCCTTCCTGGCGTTGAAAGAACTTGGCCCGGACAAATTCGAGATCGTCGTCCCCTCGGTGTCGATTCTGGCAGAACCGCCTGTAACGCTGGTCGACAAGGTCGCCGACAAGCGCAAAACCCGTGCAGTCGCTCAAGGCTATCTGGAATACCTGTATTCCGATGAAGGCCAGGACATCGCCGGCAAGCACTACTACCGCCCGACCAGCCCGAAATATGTCGAGAAATACGCGAAGCAGTTCCCCAAGGTGAACCTGTTCAAAATCGACGATGTGTTCGGCGGTTGGCAGAAGGCGCAGAAGGAACACTTCTCAGACGGTGGGACGTTCGACCAGATTTACATCAAGTAACGGCGGCACAACAGGAATCCAGACCATGACGACTTTGGTAATCGGCGGCGACCATATCGACAAGATTCGGCGCGAATTGGCCGAATATGGTCTGGAGGATGTTGTGCACTGGGGTGGTCGCAAGCCGGCACATACGCGGAGGGAAATCCCGTCACGGGTCCAGTTGGTGGTAATGGTGACCGACCAGCTCAGTCACAACATGCTGTACAGCTCCACGCTGAAAGCCACGCGACTAGGGTTACCCATCATTTACAGCCGCCGCTCGGCGTATGAGCTGCGCGGCAAGCTGGCAGAGAGATTTAACAAGAAGGCGGCCAACCTGGCATTCAGAAGATTCAGTGCAGGATGGGGTTCATCATTTGCCCTGCGCGCCATTTCATATTGAAAGGAACAACAACATGGCAATTCACGCTGTCAACGTACGCAACCAGTTCAAAGGGCGCATCAAAGAAATTATCAGCGGGCCAGTCGTGTCCGAAGTCGATGTCGAGACACCGGCGGGCATCGTGACGGCGGTGATTACCAGTCGCTCCGTGCAGGAATTAGGGCTGGCACCAGGTAGCGAAGTACTCGCTTTAGTGAAATCAACCGATGTGGCTTTAGCCAAAATCTAGTCACTTTAAGTTCAGAGAGAAAGTCATGAATATTATCACTATCGCCGGCAGTCCATCCGCACAGTCGCGCTCTTCGCGGCTGCTGGCGGAAGCCACCCGCTGGCTGCATGAAGATGGCATCTCAACGACAGCCATCTCGGTGCGGGACTTGCCTGCAGAAGACCTGTTGTTCGCAAACGCCAAGTCACCGGCACTGCAGGCGGCTGCCAAACTGGTGGAGGCCGCTTCCGGCATCATTATCGCGACGCCTGTATACAAGGCGGCCTATTCCGGCGTGTTGAAAGCCTTTCTGGACATTCTTCCGCAATACGGTTTTGCCGGAAAGGTCGTGCTGCCTATCGTTACCGGCGGCAGTCCCGCCCATATGCTGGCCATGGACTATGCACTGAAGCCGGTGCTTTCGGCACTGGGGGCGCGCTTCGTGCTCAACGGCGTGTATGCCACCGACAGCCAGGTGCGTACGCGAGATGACGGTTCGCTGGACCTGGACGACGAAATCGTCCTGCGCCTGGAAGATGGCTTGCAGCGCTTCAGCGATAGCCTGGAGTGGTCGGCACACCTGGAGGCCGGCAGTACGCTGCCTGCCGCTACCGGGCAATTGACGAGCCTTCGATGTTGATTTTCCACTAACTCAAATTAATCAATAAGTTAATTTTCCGTCGGCATGACGGTAGGGGTTGTTTTTGCCCAAAAACACGATTGAAAGGATATGCCATGAAATCTGCACCATCCCGTTTCCGCTGGTTTGGCCTGCTGGCCGCGGCGGCTACACTCAACTTCGCATCCCCCTCTTGGGCTGCGGATCCGAATGACAACGTACTGCGCATCGGTTACCAGAAATACGGCACGCTGATCCTGCTGAAGGCAACTGGCGCGCTGGAAAAACGCCTCGCCCCACTGGGAGTGAAGGTAACTTGGGCGGAGTTCCCTGCAGGACCACAATTGCTGGAGGGCCTGAATGTCGGCAGCGTCGATTTCGGCACCACTGGCGAAACACCACCGGTGTTCGCACAAGCTGCCGGCGCCAATCTGAACTACATCGGCTTTGAGCCGCCGGCACCCGCTGGCGAAGCGATCATTGTCCCCAAGAGTTCCGCCATTAAGACTGTAGCAGACCTGAAAGGCAAGAATGTTGCTCTCAACAAGGGCTCCAACGTGCACTATTTGCTGGTGAAGGCCTTGGAAAAATCCGGGCTTAAATACTCCGACATCAAGGTGTCCTATCTCAAGCCTGCCGATGCACGTGCAGCCATCGAGCGCGGCAGCGTTGATGCGTGGGTGATCTGGGATCCGTTCCTGGCGGCGGCCGAGAAACAGATCGGTGC
>JAVEWT010000016.1:0-20591 GCA_034004425.1 Methylophilaceae bacterium | reverse complement strand
ACCCGCGCGAGTTCGTCTACCTGAAGCGCCGCATTCCGCCCGAACTGGCGCGCCAGGTCATGGCCCTGAAGATACCCGGCATCTACATGCAGCGCGAGTATCGGCGTTATTACCCGGCCGGCGAGATCGCAGCGCATCTGGTCGGTTTCACCGGCGTCGACGAGATAGGCCGCGAGGGTTTCGAACTTGCAGCGCAGGATCTGCTGTCCGGCAAGGAGGGCAGCCGCCGAGTCATCAAGGACCGGCAGGGCCGCATCGTCGAGGATCTGGAGGCGGTCAAGGTGCCGCAGGACGGCAAGGACCTGGTCCTGTCGATCGACCGGCGCGTGCAGTATCTGGCGCACCGCGAACTGGCGAAGGCGGTGGAGCAGCACAAGGCGAAGGCTGGCGCAGTGGTGGTGCTGGACGCGAAAAGCGGCGAAGTGCTGGCGATGACCAACGTGCCGAGTTACAACCCGAACAATCCGGTCAATCTCGCCGGCCGCGCGCGCAATCGCGCCATCGTCGACCTGTTCGAGCCGGGCTCGACGCTGAAACCGTTCAGCGCTGCTGCCGCGCTCGAGGCCGGTACCTTCGACACCGCGTCCATCATCGATACGACGCCGGGCATGATGCGCATCGGCAGTGCGACCGTGCGCGACGTGCACCCGCAGGGCAAGGTCAGCGTGGCGCAGATCATTCAGAAGTCCTCCAACGTCGGTTCGGCACGGTTGGGCCTGAGTCTGGAACCCAAATACCTGTGGAACGTATTCAATCAGGTAGGTTTCGGTCAGGCGACCAACATCGGCTTCCCCGGCGAGGCTTCCGGCCGGTTACGCGACTACAAGAACTGGCGGCCGATCGAGCAGGCCACCATGTCCTACGGTTACGGCCTCAACCTGACGCTGCTGCAGCTGGCGCGTGCCTATACCGTGTTTGCCAACGACGGCGAACTGTTGCCGGTCTCGCTGCAGAAGCTGAGCGAGTCGCCGGTCGGGCATCAGGTGTTCTCGCGCAAGACCGCGCGCGACATGCTGGAGATGATGGAACTCGCCGTGCTGCCCGGTGGTACCGCACCGCGTGCCCAGATCATGGGTTACCGGGTCGCCGGCAAGACCGGTACCGCACACAAGCTGGGAGCCGGCGGCTATCAGTCCGACAAATATGTGTCCTCTTTCGTCGGCATGGCGCCGGTGTCCGATCCGCGCCTGATCATGGCGGTGATGATCGACGAGCCAGGCGCCGGTCAGTATTACGGCGGCGCCGTGGCGGCGCCGGTGTTCAGCGCCGTGATGTCCGGCACCCTGCGCATGCTGGCGGTGCCGCAGGATGCGCCGAACGACAACATCGTCATCCCGCCGGAACAGGCGCCGGAAGTGCAGGAGATGGTATGAGCGACATTCTCTCCACACTGCACGCACAAGGAATCCATCCCGGCAGCTTGACCGCAGACAGCCGCAAGGTGCAGTCCGGCAGCCTGTTTCTGGCTTATCCCGGTGAGAGGCAGGACGGCCGCGATTTCATCGCGCAGGCCGTGTCGCAAGGTGCCGTCGCCGTGGCCTGGGAAAGTGAAGGTTTCGACTGGAACGAGGGTTGGCGTGTTGCCAACCTGCCGGTCAGCGGCCTGCGCGAACAATGCGGCAGCATCGCCGACGATTTTTACGGCCAGCCGTCACGGCAGCTCTGGATGATCGGTGTCACCGGCACCAACGGCAAGACTTCCTGCAGTCACTGGCTGGCGCAGACGCTGACGTCGCTCGGCCGCAAGACGGCACTGGTCGGCACGCTCGGCAACGGTTTCCCGGCAGCGCTCTCGCACGCCATCAACACCACGCCTGACCCCATTCTGTTGCACGGCATGCTGGCCGCTTATCTGCATCAGGGTGCGCAGGCCGTCGCCATGGAAGTGTCTTCTCACGGGCTGGAACAGGGGCGCGTCGGCGGCGTGCATTTCGACGTGGCCGTACTGACCAACCTATCGCGCGACCATCTGGATTATCACGGCGACATGGCGTCCTATGCGGCCGCCAAGAGAAAGCTGTTCGACTGGCCCGGGCTTGCGCGCAGTGTGCTGAACCTCGACGATGCCTTCGGCCGTCAGGTCGCGCATGAATTGATGGCCGAGCGTCGCCCGGTGCTGACTTACGGTTTTGCTGAGGATGCGATGGTGCGCGGCTATGACCTCACATTCACGACCCAGGGTTTGTCCATGCAAGTCGGGACCGATGCCGGCCATGCCGTGTTGTCGGCGTCCGTGATCGGCAGTTTCAATGCCTCCAACCTGCTGGCGGTGCTGGCTGCGCTGCTCGCTTCCGGCGTGCAGTTGCACGACGCCGTGGCGGCCATTGCACAGATCAAGCCGGTGGCGGGCCGCATGCAGCAGTTGGGTGGCGGAAAACTGCCGTTGGTTGTCATCGATTACGCACATACGCCGGATGCGCTGGAGAAAGTCCTGCACGCCTTGCGCGCCCAGTCGGGTGGGCGGCTGTTCTGCGTGTTCGGATGCGGCGGCAATCGCGATGCCGGCAAGCGCCCGTTGATGGGTGAGGTCGCCTCGAGGCTGGCGGACAAGGTGATCGTTACCAGCGACAACCCGCGCGACGAGTCGCCTGCCTCCATCATCAAGGCGATCGAGGCGGGTCTGCACGGCGATTACGAGATTTTGTCCGACCGGGCGCAGGCCATCGCGAGCGCCATCCGGCAGGCCGCCGCCGGTGATGTGGTGCTGGTCGCCGGTAAGGGGCATGAGGACTATCAGGAGGTCGCCGGTGTCAGGCATCCGTTCAGCGATCTCGCGGTGGCGGGCGAACAATTAAAGGAGTGGCAACCATGATGTATCTATCCGAAGCCGCAAAAGCGACCGGAGGTACCGTCCTCGGCGAAGATGCGCAGTTTACCTGCGTGACCCATGACAGCCGCGGCGATATGCGCGGACAGTTGTTCGTCGCCATGCGCGGCGAGCGGGTCGACGGACATGATTACGCCGCCGTCGCGCTGGAAGCCGGTGCGGCCGCCGCCATGATCACGCATCAGGTGCCGGGATTGCGATCGGCCTTGCTAGTCAAGGATGCGCGGTTGGCGCTGGGCGCACTGGCCGCCCACTGGCGCGGCAAGTTCGACCTGCCGCTGGCCGCCGTCACCGGCAGCAACGGCAAGACAACTGTGAAGGAG
Source organism: Methylophilaceae bacterium (assembly GCA_034004425.1). Taxonomy (GTDB): domain Bacteria; phylum Pseudomonadota; class Gammaproteobacteria; order Burkholderiales; family Methylophilaceae; genus UBA6140. The sequence goes on along the minus strand of JAVEWT010000016.1, from coordinate 17,441 downwards.
ATGTTGGCCGGCATCCTGCGCGCCATGACCGGCAGCAAGGATACGGTGCTGGCGACCGAGGGTAACCTGAACAACGACATCGGCCTGCCGCTGACATTGCTCAAGCTGCGCCAGCAGCACCGCTATGCCGTGGTCGAGATGGGCATGAACCATTTCGGCGAGATCAGTTACCTGACCCGTATCGGCCGCCCGAGCGTCGCGCTGGTGAACAATGCCGGCGTCGCGCATCTGGGCGGGCTCGGTTCAGTCGACGGCATCGCCCGCGCCAAGGGCGAGATCTTCGAGGGGCTGGCAGCGAACGGCACAGCCGTCATCAACGCCGACGATGCTTTCGCCGGCCTCTGGCAGGGGCTGGCGGCCGGCAGGAAAATCCTGACTTTCGGTCTCGACAAGCCGGCGGACGTCAGCGCCAACTATCAATTGCATGCCGACAGCAGCGCGCTGCAGCTGAAGACGCCGCTGGGCGAAGCTAACGTCGAATTGCCGGTGGCCGGCCAGCATAACGTCCGCAACGCGCTCGCCGCCACCGCTGCGGCCATTGCCATGGGCGCGAGTCTGCAGGCGATCGCGGCGGGTCTTGAGAACTTTGTCGCCGTCAAGGGCAGGTTGCAGCGCAAGCGCGGCATCAACGGCGCTCTGGTGATCGACGATACCTACAACGCCAATCCGACTTCGGTGCGGGCGGCCATCGATGTGCTGACGGCACATCCGGGCGACAAGCTGTTGGTGCTGGGCGACATGGGCGAACTGGGCGGCGATGCCGCCGAGATGCACGCTGAAATCGGTGCCTATGCGAAAAAATCCGGTGTACAGGCGCTCTATGTGCTGGGTGACCTGACACAGGAGATGGTCAAGACTTTCGGCCCGGGTGCCCATCACTTCGAAACACCGGCGGCACTCGCTCAGGTGCTGGAAAAAGGCATGCATGCCGGTTGCACGGTGCTGGTCAAAGGCTCCCGATTCATGCGCATGGAGCGGGTCGTGGAGTTGATCACTGAAAACAATCCGGAGGGAGAGTCCGATGCTGCTTGAGCTCGCACAATGGCTGGCGCAGGACATACGCGCATTCAATGTCTTCAACTACATCACGCTGCGCGCAGTGCTGGCGACGCTGACGGCGCTCATCATCTCCTTCGTCGTCGGCCCGCGCCTGATTCGCAAGCTGACCGAGTACAAGGTCGGCCAGTCCGTGCGTGACGACGGTCCGCAGACGCATCTGGTCAAGGCCGGAACGCCGACCATGGGCGGCGCGCTGATCCTGGTCGCCATCGCCATCTCCACGCTGCTGTGGGCAGACCTCAGCAACCGATTCGTCTGGGTGGTGCTGGTGACGACGCTGGGCTTCGGCATCATCGGCTGGGTCGATGACTGGCGCAAGGTCGTGCACCGCAACCCTAAAGGCCTGGCGGCGCGCGAGAAATATTTCTGGCAGTCGCTGATCGGCTTCGGCGTCGCCATCTACCTGTTCAATACGGCGACAGTGCCGGCCGAGACCGAATTCATCGTGCCGTTCTTCAAGAATCTGGCGCTGCCGCTGGGCGCCGTCAGCTTCGTCGTGCTGACCTATTTCGTCATCGTCGGTAGCAGCAATGCGGTGAACCTGACCGATGGCCTCGACGGGCTCGCCATCATGCCGACTGTCATGGTCGCCAGCGCGCTCGCCATCTTCGCCTATGTCGCCGGCCATCTGTATTTCTCGAAGTACCTGGGCGTGCCCTACGTGCCAGGCGCCGGGGAGCTGGCCGTGTTCTGTGCGGCCATCGGCGGTGCCGGTCTGGGCTTTCTCTGGTTCAACGCATATCCGGCAGAAGTGTTCATGGGCGATGTCGGCGCGCTGGCGCTGGGCGCGGCACTGGGCGTGGTGGCCGTCATCGTGCGGCAGGAGATCGTGCTGTTCATCATGGGCGGCGTCTTTGTCATGGAGACCGTATCGGTCATGCTGCAGGTCGCCTCGTTCAAGCTGACCGGCAAGCGCATCTTCCGCATGGCGCCGCTGCATCACCACTATGAATTGAAGGGCTGGAAAGAGACGCAAGTCGTCGTGCGCTTCTGGATCATCACGATGATGCTGGTGCTGGTCGGACTGGCGACATTGAAGATCAGGTAAAGAGGGAAGTTGGAATCAAGATGCCGATGGCGTTCAAGGACAAACGGGTGATGGTGCTGGGACTGGGAGATACCGGTCTTTCGGCATTGCGCTGGCTGCATGGCCGCGGCGCCGTGCTGTCCGTCGCCGACACGCGCGAGGCTCCGCCGGGGCTGCAAACGGTCCGGCAGGAGATGCCGGAAGTCCGCGTGCATCTCGGCGCGCTGGATGCAGCCATGTTGGCGCAGCAGGACCTGTTGGTGGTCAGCCCGGGCGTGCCGCTGGCGGAACCGGCCATACAGCAGGCGATGGCCGCCGGGGTCGAGGTGGTCGGCGATGTCGAGCTTTTTGCGCGTGCACGGACCAGCGGTCGCATCATCGCCATCACAGGCTCCAATGGCAAGAGCACGGTCACCAGCCTGGCCGGACACCTGTGTGCCGCGGCCGGACTCGATACGGTGGTCGCAGGCAACATCGGCCTGCCGGTGCTGGATGCGCTGGCAGAGCGCGAACGCAGCGGTAGGATGCCGGACGTCTGGGTGCTGGAACTGTCCAGTTTTCAACTGGAAACCACGAGCAGTCTGCAGGCGGACGCCGCGACCGTGCTCAACATCTCGGCCGATCACATGGACCGCTATGCCACGCTGGACGATTATGCCGCCGCCAAGGCACGCATCCTCAAGGGCTGTCGCGTGCAGGTGCTGAACCGCGATGACGCGCTGGTGATGGGTATGGCACGGGCAGCGGCGGAAGTGCAGACCTTCGGCCTCGATGCCGGCGCTACACCTGCCGAACTGGGACTGCTGTCACACGATGGTCGCCACTGGCTGGCTAGCGGACATGAACGGCTGTTCGCGGTGGAAGAGCTGCCGCTCGCCGGGTTGCATAATGCCGCCAACGCGCTGGCGGCGCTGGCTTTGTGCCGCGCCATTGGCCTGGCTGATGCGCCGTTGCTGGCAGCGCTGAAGACCTTCAAGGGACTGCCGCATCGCGTCGAATTCGTTGCCGAAATCGGCGGCCGCCGCTTCTATGACGACTCCAAGGGCACCAACGTCGGTGCCACGGTCGCGGCACTGTGCGGTTTCAGTGTACCGGTCGTGCTGATCGCCGGTGGCGACGGCAAGGGTCAGGATTTCACGCACATGGCGGATGCCGTGCGGCAGCATGCCCGCGCCGTCGTCCTGATCGGCCGCGATGCGCCGCAGATATCCGCGGCGCTGCAAGACTGCGATGTCGCCGTACGGCATGCAGACAGCATGCAGGAAGCGGTCATTCAGGCATACGACGCCGCGGAAACGGGCGACGTGGTGCTGCTTTCACCCGCCTGTGCCAGCTTCGACATGTTCCGCAACTACGCCCATCGCGCCGAAGTGTTCTGCGCCGCTGTACACGCGCTGGCCGACAGCCGGCAGGAGGTGGCCGGATGATGCAGGTGCTGAGCAGCCGCATGCGCTACAACACTCCGGCCTACGATCAGGGCTTGCTCTGGGTCACGCTGATATTGCTCGGTATCGGGCTGGTCATGGTCTATTCGTCGTCGATCGCGCTGGCGGAAGCCGACCGCGCGACCGGGCACCAATCCACCTATTACCTGATTAGGCACAGCATCTATCTGGTCATCAGTCTGGCGGCGGCTGCCATCACCTTCCAGATCCCGACGCAGATGTGGCAGAAGTTGGCGCCCTATCTGTTCCTGATCGGTATGGCGACGCTGGCGCTGGTGCTGATCCCGGGCATCGGCCGCGAAGTGAACGGTAGCCGGCGCTGGATCTCGCTGTTCGTCGTCACCGTGCAGCCCTCCGAATTCATGAAGCTGCTGGTGGCGGTCTATGCCGCCGATTACACCTTGCGCAAGGCGGCGGTGATGGACAGTTTCACCAAGGGGTTCTTCCCCATGCTGCTGGTCATGTTCGTCGTCGGCGGTCTCCTGCTGATGGAGCCGGATTTCGGCGCCTTTGCCGTCATTGCCAGCATCACCATCGCCATTCTCTGGCTGGGCGGCATCAATATCCGCATCTTCGCCGGCATGATCGCGCTGCTGGTGGTGGGCTTCGTGCTGCTGATCTGGAGTTCGCCATACCGCCTGCAGCGCATCATCGGTTTCATGGACCCGTGGGCTGACCCCTACGGCAAAGGCTATCAGCTGTCGCACGCGCTGATCGCCTTCGGTCGTGGCGAGTGGTTCGGCGTGGGCCTCGGTGCAAGCGTCGAGAAGCTGCTCTATCTGCCGGAAGCGCATACCGACTTCCTGCTCGCCGTGATTGCCGAGGAACTGGGTTTTGTCGGCGTGCTGACCATCATCGGTCTGTTTTCCTGGCTGGTCATCCGCGCCTTCGCCATCGGCCGCGAAGCCATCGGCAACGAGCGCTATTTTTCCGCCCTGCTGGCACAGGGCATCGGCGTCTGGATCGGCGTGCAGTCCATCATCAACATCGGGGTCAACATGGGGCTGTTGCCGACCAAGGGCCTGACGCTGCCGCTGCTGTCCTTCGGCGGCAGCGGCATCCTCGCCAACTGCATCGCACTTGCGGTGCTCATGCGGATTGATTATGAAAATCGCCGGATTCAAAAGGGCTTACCGGTATGAGCAGAACCTTACTCATTATGGCGGCAGGCACCGGCGGACATGTCATGCCTGGGCTGGCAGTGGCCGAAGCCATGCGCGGCCGCGGCTGGCAGGTGCACTGGCTGGCGACGCGGCACGGCATGGAGAACCATTTGGTGCCGTCCAGTGGCATTCTTATGACGCGTTTGAATTTCTCCGGTTTGCGTGGCAAAGGCGTGCTGCACAGTGTGGCCGGCGTGTTCAAACTGCTGGCGGCTACTTACCAGGCCTGGCGCTTGATGGGGCGATTGCGCCCGGCGGTGGTGCTCGGCATGGGCGGCTACGTCACGGTGCCCGGGGGTTGGGCGGCGCGCTTGCGCGGCCTGCCGTTGGCGCTGGTCAATGCGGACGCCGCCTTGCTGATGTCGAATCGCGCGCTGGCGCGGGTGGCCGATCGCGTCATGTTCGGTTTCGAGGGCGAAGCGCAGAAACTGGGTGCGCTCGCAGAAAAGTCCGTGGTGACCGGTAATCCCATCCGCAAGGAGATCACGGTGGTCGAGCCGCCGGAATCGCGCTATCGCCGGCGCAGTGGCGCCCTGCGTCTGCTGGTCGTCGGCGGCAGCCTCGGCGCGCGGCCGTTGAACGAGACCTTGCCGGCTGCTCTCGCCTTGATACCGGAGGCGATACGGCCTGTGGTCATGCATCAGTCCGGCGCACAACACATCGAGACCTTGCAGGCTGCGTACAAGGCTGCTGGGGTCGAGGCCAGCGTGGTGCCTTTCATCGACGACATGGCTGCGGCCTACGCCGATGCCGATGTGCTGGTCTGCCGCGCCGGTGCCATCACCGTCAGCGAGATCGCCGTGGCCGGCGTCGCCAGCATCCTGGTGCCGCTGATGGTGTCCACCACTTCCCACCAGCGCGACAACGCGCAGTGGATGGCCGCGCACGATGCCGCCATCCATTTGCCGCAGGCGGAGATGACGCCACAGAAGCTTGCCGAATTGTTGCAGCAGTTGACGCGTGAACGTCTGCTGGAACTGGCGCAGGCAGCACGCAAGCTGGGCAAGCCGGGTGCGACAGCTGCGATTGCCGATCAGCTCGAGGCTATCGCGCTACCGGCAGAAGCAGGAGGCCGAACATGAAACATCGCGTGAAGAACGTCCACTTCGTCGGTATCGGCGGCTCTGGCATGTGCGGCATTGCCGAGGTGCTGCTTAATCTGGGATTCAGCATCAGCGGTTCCGACCTGTCGAGCAACAGCGTGACGCAACGGCTGAAGAAACTGGGCGCGATGATCTTCCACGGCCATGCCCGGGAGAATCTGGAAAAGGCCGATGTCGTCGTCGTTTCCTCCGCTGTCAACGAAAGCAATCCGGAAGTCATGGAGGCGCGCAGCCGCAGCATTCCAGTCGTGCCGCGCGCCGTGATGCTGGCAGAACTGATGCGCTTCCGTCAGGGCATCGCGGTGGCCGGTACGCACGGCAAGACCACCACTACCAGCCTGATCGCCAGCATCCTGGCCGAGGCCGGCATGGACCCGACCTATGTCATCGGCGGCCGGCTGGAGTCGGCCAACACCAATGCGCGGCTGGGTGCCGGCGAATATATCGTGGCCGAGGCCGACGAATCGGATGCCTCCTTCCTGCACCTGACGCCGGTGATCTCGGTGGTGACCAACATCGACGCCGATCACATGGACACCTACGGCCACGATTTCGAGAAATTGAAGGGCGCTTTCGTCGAGTTCCTGCAGCAACTGCCGTTCTACGGCATGGCCGTGGTCTGCATCGACGACCCCAACGTGCGGGCGATCCTGCCGCATGTCTCGAAGCCGGTCATGCCCTACGGCTTCTCCGAGGATGCCCGCATCCGCGCTACGGATGTGGTGGCGGACGGCGGTCGGATGCATTTCAAGGTGACGCGAATCAACGGCGTGACAACTACCTTCGACGTCACGCTCAACCTGCCCGGCCGTCATTACGTGCTGAACGCGCTGGCAGCGATCGCCGTGGCGAGCGAGCTCAACGTGCCGGACGTCGCCATCGTCAAGGCGTTGGCTGAATTCAAGGGCGTCGGCCGCCGCTTCGAGCGTTACGGCGAGATTCCGGCACGGGATGGCGGCCATTTCACGCTGATCGACGATTACGGCCATCACCCGGTCGAGATGAAGGCGGTGATTGCCGCCGCACGCGGTGCCTTCCCCGGCAGGCGTCTGGTGCTGGCTTTCCAGCCGCACCGCTACACACGTACGCGCGATTGTTTCGAGGATTTCGTCGAGGTGCTGTCGTCGGTCGACGCGCTGATTCTGACCGAGGTCTATCCGGCCGGTGAGCCGCCCATTGTCGCGGCAGATGGCCGCTCATTGGTGAGAGCGGTGCGCGTGGCGGACAAGATCGAGCCGCGCTTCATCGAATCGCCGGCAGATCTGCCGGAAGCGATTCTCGCCACGGCGCGCGACGGTGATGTGGTCATCGTCATGGGTGCCGGTTCTATCGGTCAGGTGGCTGCCCAAACACGGGAGCTGGCGGGGTGATGGCGCAACTGCAGACACAAGGGCGCCTGCTGCTTAACGAGCCGATGGCCCGTTACACCAGTTGGCGCGTCGGTGGCCCGGTGGAGCGTTTCTATATCCCGGCGGGGCTGGACGACCTGCGCGAGTATCTGCGCGGTCTGCCGCAGGATGAGCCGGTACATTTCATCGGTCTTGGTTCCAACTTGCTGGTGCGTGACGGCGGCGTGCGCGGCAGCGTGGTGCTGATGCACAACGTGCTGACCGGCCTGCGTCTGGACGGCGAACTGGTTTACGCCGAAGCCGGCGTGACCTGCGCCAAGCTGGCCCGCTACACGGCACGCCAGCACCGGCATGGCGCCGAATTCATGGCCGGCATTCCGGGCACCGTGGGCGGTGCGCTGGCGATGAACGCCGGTTGTCACGGCGGCGAGACCTGGGATGTGGTGCAGCGGGTGCAGACCATAGACCGGCGCGGTGAATTGCATTTGCGTAGCAGGGAAGAGTTCGTCACCGGCTATCGCCATGTCGAGTTGCCGGCCGGCGAGGAGTGGTTCATCGCCGCCTGGTTCGACCTGCCGGCCGGCGAAGCCAGCGCGGCCGAGCAGAAGATCAAAAGCCTGCTGGCAAAGCGGCTGGCGACGCAACCCCTGAACCAGCCCAACGCCGGTTCGACCTTCCGCAATCCGCCGGGCGATTTCGCCGCGCGGCTGATCGAGGCGAGCGGACTCAAGGGTCATCGCATCGGCGGCGCGCAGGTGTCGGAGAAGCACGCCAACTTCATCGTCAATCTGGGTGATGCGACGGCGGACGACATCGAGCGGCTGATCGCCCATATGCAGGAAACGGTGCAACGCGAACACGGCATCGCATTGCAACGGGAAGTCAGAATTATTGGAGAACAAGTGTGAAGGGGGAAGGGCAAAAAAACCTTTCTCCCTCCCCCGGCAGGGAGAGGGTTGGGGAGGGGTATTACCCTTGACCCTTCCCCCTTCACCAAAGGAATGAAATGACTGAGTTTGGAAAAGTAGCGGTGTTGTTGGGCGGTCGCTCCGGCGAGCGCGAGGTTTCGCTCAAGAGCGGCGGCGCCGTGTTGGCCGCATTGTTGCGCAGCGGTGTCGATGCGCATGCCTTTGACCCGGCCGAACGCCCGCTGCACGAGCTGGAAGGCTTCGACCGCGTGTTCATCGCGCTGCATGGCCGCTACGGCGAAGACGGCACGATACAGGGCGCGCTTGAACTGATGGGTATCCCCTATACCGGCAGCGGTGTCATGGCTTCCAGCGTCGGCATGGACAAGTGGCGTACCAAATTGCTGTGGCGTGCCGCCGGTCTGCCGACACCGGATTTTGTGCTGGTCGATGCCGACAGCGATTTTGACGCCGTCGAACGCCAACTGGGCCTGCCGCTGTTCGTCAAGCCGGCGAATGAAGGCTCCAGCATCGGCATCAGCAAGGTCAAAGAGGCAGGCCAGTTACGTGCGGCTTATGAGATGGCGGCGAAGTCCGATCCGCTGGTGATCGCCGAGCAGTTTGTCGGCGGCGGCGAATACACGGTCGGCATCCTGGGCGACACCGTGCTGCCGGTCATCCGCATCGTGCCGGCCAACGAGTTCTACGACTACGAGGCCAAGTATCTGCGCGACGACACGCAGTACCTTTGCCCCTGCGGCTTGCCGCCGGAAAAGGAGGCGCAGATCCGCGTCGAAGCATTGCAGGCGTTCCGCACCATCGGTGGACGCGGCTGGGGCCGGGTCGATTTTCTGATGGACGAGGCCGGCCGCCATTACTTCCTCGAGGTGAACACCTCGCCCGGCATGACCGACCACAGCCTGGTGCCGATGGCGGCAAAGGCGAATGGCATGAGTTTTGACCAGCTGGTGCTGGAGATACTGGAGATGGCTTGCATCTCCTGGCAGGACCGTTGCGAGCAGAATGAGATGCAAGGAGCCTCGCAGTGAGCAACGTGAAAACGCAGTTTCAGCGGAGGCTAGCCTTTGCAGCGCAAAGGTTAAGCAGGGCGGCCGAAGCTACATATCTGGCAGATAGACGAGGCGCGAACGAGGACGCGACGAAGCAGATCGTTCGCGCAGCAGGTACTGACGGAGATGTGCATGTGGGATAAGCCGCAAGTGCTTAATTGGATCGCCAACCTGCTTTACGGGTTGACGGCGGTGCTGATGCTCTATGCGGCGATCTACGTGGTCGTGCACCTGCCGATCTTCCCGCTGCGCGAGGTGCGCGTGGAGGGCAGCCTGAACCACGTGACGCGCGAGCAGTTGAAGCTGATCGTCGACCGTCATTTGCAAGGCAACTTCTTCACGCTGGATCTGGTGAAGGCGCGCGATGCGTTCGAGAAACTGCCGTGGGCGCGCAGCGTCAGCTTGCGGCGGCGCTGGCCGGACCGGCTGGAAGTGGTGGTAGACGAGCACCAGGAGCTGGCGCGCTGGGGCAACATCGCGCTGGTCAACACCTACGGCGAACTGTTTCATGCGGCTTCCGAAGAAGATCTGCCGGTGTTCTATGGCCCGGGCGAGGCGGTGGCCGAGGTCGCGCAGCACTATGCGAAATACAGCGAACTGCTGGGCGCTACCGGCATGAAAGTGAGCCAACTGGTGCTGACGCCGCGTGGCGCATGGCAGATCGAGACCGACAGCGGCATGGTGATCGAACTGGGACGCGAGGATATGGAAGAAAGGTTGAACAAGTTCGCCAGCGTCTATCAGCAGACCCTGAGCAAGCTGGGTGTGGCGATTGCCTATGCGGATTTGAGATACCCGAACGGGTTTGCCGTCAGGCGGCCGGTGCGGACAACAGGCAAGACAGGCGCGGATTGATGTGGGCCGCGACTGTAGGGGATGAACGGAGAAAAGAATGAGCAAGATAAGAGAAGATAAAAATCTGATAGTTGGGCTGGACATCGGCACGTCGAAGATCGTCGCCATCGTCGCCGAACTGCAGCCCGAGGGCACGCTGAAGGTGATCGGCCTCGGCCAGCACAATTCGCGCGGCTTGAAGAAGGGCGTCGTGATCAACATCGATTCCACCATGCAGGCCATCCAGCGGGCGCTGGAAGAGGCCGAGCTGATGGCGGACTGCAAGATCAGCGCGGTGTTCACCGGCATCGCCGGCAGCCATATCAAGAGCCTGAATTCGCACGGCATGGTCAAGATCAAGGACGCCGAAGTGACGCAGGCCGACGTCGACCGCGTGGTGGATACCGCGCGTGCCATCGCGCTGCCGTCCGACCAGCAGATTCTGCATATCCTGACCCAGGAATTCATCATCGACGGCCAGGAGGACGTGCGTGAACCGCTGGGCATGAGTGGCATGAAGCTGGAAGTGAAGGTGCACATCGTCACCGGTGCCGTTGCCGCCGCGCAGAACATCGTCAAGTGTATTCGCCGCTGCGGTCTCGAAGTGTCCGACCTCATCCTGCAGCCGCTGGCGTCCAGCATGGCGGTGCTGACCGAGGACGAGAAGGAACTGGGCGTCTGCCTGGTCGATATCGGCGGCGGTACCACCGATATTGCCGTGTTCAAGCAGGGTGCGATCCGTCACACGGCTGTGGTGCCGATCGCCGGCGACCAGGTCACTAACGACATCGCCGTCGCTTTCCGCACGCCGACCCAGTCGGCCGAGGAGATCAAGATCAAGCACGGTTGCGCGCTGCGACAGCTGGCCGATCCGCGCGAAGTGGTCGAGGTGCCGGGCGTGGACGGCCGCGACCCGCGTCAGCTGTCGGTGCAGACGCTGGCCGAGGTGATCGAGCCGCGCATCGTCGAACTGTATGAGCTGGTGCTGAACGAGCTGCGTCGCAGCGGCATGGAAGAGATGATCGCCTCCGGCATCGTCATCACCGGCGGCTCGTCCATGATGCGCGGCATGGTGGAACTGGGCGAGGAGATATTCCACATGCCGGTGAGGCTTGGCATGCCACGCTATGTCGGCGGCCTGTCGGAAGTGGTCGGCAACCCGCGCTACGCGACCGGCGTCGGCCTCGTGCTGATGGGCAAGCAGCAGGTTGAGCGCCATTTGCAGAACCAGATGGAGTCGGGCTCGTTCGTCGACATCCTGAACCGCATGAAGAGCTGGTTCAAAGGGAATTTTTAGGGTTCTGCCGGAGCGATCCGGCAGAGTAGGCAGTTGTTTGGGCAGAAGTAGTGTGTAACATCGACAAGGAGAAAAGCAATGTTTGAAATTATGGACAGGGACTCGCAAGAGGCCGTAATTAAAGTGATAGGCGTGGGCGGTTGCGGCGGCAACGCAGTCGCGCACATGATCGAAAAGAACGTCGGCGGCGTGGAGTTCATCTGCGCCAACACCGACATGCAGGCGCTGAAGAAGAGCCAGGCCAAGACCGTGCTGCAGATCGGCACGGACATCACCAAGGGTCTGGGCGCCGGCGCGCGTCCGGAGATCGGTCGTGAGGCCGCACTGGAAGACCGCGAGCGTATCGCCGAAACCATCGACGGCGCCGACATGCTGTTCATCACCGCAGGCATGGGTGGCGGTACCGGTACCGGTGCTGCTCCGATCATCGCCGAAGTGGCTAAGGAAATGGGCATCCTGACCGTAGCTGTCGTCACCAAACCGTTCGCCTTCGAGGGCAAGCGTACCAAGGTGGCGGTCGAAGGTCTGGAAGAACTTTCCAAGCATGTCGATTCTCTTATCATCATCCCGAACGAGAAGCTGATGGAAGTGCTGGGCGAGGATGTGCCGTTCCTGCAGGCGTTCGAAGCGGCCAATGATGTGCTGCACAACGCCGTTTCCGGCATTGCAGAGATCATCAATTGCCCGGGTCTGGTCAACGTCGACTTTGCCGACGTGCGTACCGTCATGTCCGAGATGGGCATGGCGATGATGGGTTCCGCCATGGCGAGTGGTGCCGACCGCGCCCGTATCGCGGCAGAACAGGCAGTGGCAAGCCCGCTGCTGGAAGACGTCAACCTCGCCAACGCGCGTGGCGTTCTGGTCAACATCACGGCCAGCACCTCGTTCAAGATGAAGGAATACTACGATGTCATGAACACCATCAAGGCCTTCACAGCCGAGGATGCCACCGTGATCGTCGGTAACGTGTTCGACGAATCCATCGGCGACGGCCTGCGCGTGACCATGGTCGCGACCGGCCTCAACGGTGTCGCCGGCCGCCGCCAGCAGAAGCCCGAGTTGCGTGTGATGACCCAGGTTCGCGACGGTACGACCGGTCAGGCCGTGTTCGTCGGCGGCAGCAGCGTCAGCATGGGGGGAGCCGAGGACGACACACCGGCGGTGTTCTCCTCCAACGGCCGCCGTGCGACAGTGGAAGCGATGAAGCAGTCCGGCGTAGAGGAATACGACATTCCGGCGTTCCTGCGTAAACAGGCGGATTAGGCAATATTGTCAATGTAGTCAATTGCTTAATTGAAGTTCCAGCGTGGCGCCGGCTAGGGAAAGTGCGGCGGATGTGCTAATATTCACAGCAATTTGACGAGGTTGGAAGACGTGGTAAAGCAACGTACATTAAAGAAAGCGATCAGCACCACTGGTGTCGGACTGCATACCGGCGACAAGGTAACCCTGACCTTGAGCCCGGCTGCGCCTGATACCGGCATTGTTTTCCGGCGTACCGATCTGCCCGGATCTCCGGAAATCAAAGTCCGCCCCGACCTCGTCAACGACACGCGCCTGTGTTCCGCCCTTGAAGACAACGGCGCGCGCGTCGCCACTGTGGAACATCTGCTCTCGGCCCTCGCCGGCCTTGGTATCGACAACATCCTGATCAGCATGGACGCGAGCGAAGTGCCGATTATGGATGGTAGTTCCGGTCCGTTCGTTTATCTGTTGCAATCGGCAGGCATCGTCGAACAGCCTGCCGCCAAGAAGTTCATTCGCATCAAGAAGAAGATCGAAGTCGTCGATGGCGACAAATGGGTGCGTTTCGAGCCTTACTTCGGCTTCAAGATCGATTTCACCATCGATTTCAACCATCCGGTGTTCGAGCACAGCGGCAAGCGCGTGACCATCGATTTCGCCGACAATTCCTATATTCGCGAGATCAGCCGCGCCCGCACCTTCGGCTTCATGCACGAGGTGGAGTATCTGCGTTCCAACGGGCTGGCGCGCGGCGGCAGTCTGGACAACGCCATCGTGCTGGACGAATACCGCGTGCTGAACGGCGATGGTTTGCGCTACGAGGACGAGTTTGCCAAGCACAAGGTGCTGGATGCGATCGGCGACCTCTATGTGCTGGGCCACCCGCTGATCGGCGCCTTCAGTGCCTACAAGTCCGGACATGCGCTCAACAACCAGTTGCTGCGAGCGCTGCTGGCGGATGCCGAGGCGTGGGAATACGCCACCTTCGAGAACATCGAGGAAGCGCCCGGCGCCTTCCAGTTGCAGATTCCCGTTGCGCCGGTGCTGCAATACGTCTGATGAGCTGAGCGCCTGCGATGCTGGTATTGCGATTATTGCTGGCGCTCTGTTTCATTGCCGTCATCGTCCTGTTGGGCGCTTATTTTCTGACCCGTGACAAGCGCTATCTGCGCTATTGCTGGCAGTTCGTCAAATTCACCCTGGTGCTGGTGGCCATCGCCGCCGTGCTTTTTGCCGCGGGCCGTATTATCCTTCTATAAGCAGTAGCCTGGTGTATGCTTGCACCATCGGCACTCTCTCCGTTTTTTGGTGTCGAGTATGGATGCAAATGAGTAAATCGATGAAATTCTCCTGGATGTTGGTGGCCCTGGGCCTGTTCTCCGTTCAACAGGCCCAGGCGCAAACGGTCGGCGGCCTGCTGACGGCCGCGCAGGCGGCCTACAACAAGCAGGACCTGCCACGCTTGCAGGCCCACGCACAGCAGATGAAGGCGCAAGGCGATATCCTGGCGCCGTACGCCGATTACTGGGCCATGTTGCTGCAGCTCTCGACCGCAAGCAATCAGGAGGTGGAAACCTTTCTCCAGCGTTACGAGGAATTCCCCTTTGCCGACCGCGTGCGCGGCGAGTGGTTGAAAAAGCTCGGCAAGAACAAGGAATGGCAGACCTATTTTGCCGAACTGCCCGATTTCAAGCGCGACGATCCCGCAGTCAGCTGTTACACCATGCAGGGCCAGGCGCAGATGGGCTTCGGTGTCGAGGCTGACCGCCTGCGCAATTTCTGGCTGGTGTCCACCGATCTGCCGAGCAACTGCACGCTGCTGTTCGACGAGATGTTCCAGGCCGGCAAGCTGACCGAGGAAGACGCCTGGGCCCGTTTCCGGCTGGCGATGCAGGACGGCAAGATCAGCGTCGCCAAGGCCGTGAGCCGCTATATCAAGTCTATCGACGCCAACAACATCGCGCTGATCGACCGCGTCTACAACAACCCGCAGCAGGTGCTGCAAAAGCAATCCATCTCCTACAAGTCCCGCTACGGTCGTGCACTCAACCAGTATGCGCTGGACCGTGTCGCCCGCACGCAACCGGATTTGGCGCTCGACCTTTGGCAGGCCAACCGTGCGCAATTCAACGAGCAGGAGCAGGCTTACATGTGGGGCCGCTTCGCGCTGCACGCGGCGCGCCGGCACGACCCGCAGGCCGCCAAGTGGTGGCTGTTGGCGGAAGGTGCTCAGCTGGACAACGAACAGATGACCTGGCGCGTGCGCACGGCGCTGCGCGCCAAGAACTGGCGCGAAGTGCTGTACGGTATCGAGGCCATGCCACAGGCCGAGCAGCAGGTGGCGGCGTGGCGCTACTGGAAGGCGCGCGCTCTGAAGGAGATGAACCAGATCCCGCAGGCCAACGCGCTCTTCGTCCCCTTGTCGCTCGAACATCATTACTACGGCCTGCTGGCGACCGAGGAACTGGGCGATGTGGTCATGACGCCGGGCGTCGTCTACAAAGCCGCTGCCGATGAACTGAAACGCATCGAAAGCCTGCCCGCCATCCAGCGCGCACTGGCGCTGAACGATCAGGGATTTCGCTGGGAGGCTCGCGCGGAGTGGGCGGCCGCGACACGCGATCTCGACGACAGGCAGTTGATCGCCGCCGCCGAGGTGGCCTTCCGCAACGACTGGATCGATATTGCCATCAACACTTCGGAAAAGACCCGATTGACGCATGATTTCGCGCTGCGCTACCCGACCCCGTATCGCGATATGATGCTGACATACGTCAAGGAGAACGCGTTGGACGAAGCTTGGGTCTATGGCCTGATCCGGCAGGAAAGCCGCTTCATTGGCGTGGCAAGATCCAGCGCCGGCGCCTCGGGGCTGATGCAGGTGATGCCGGCGACCGCGAAGTGGATCGCCAAGCGGCTCGGCATGACCGATTACCGGCCCGGTATGATCACGGAGCTCGATACCAATATGAAGTTCGGCACGCATTACATGCGCTACACGCTGGACCGCATGGGCGGGCAGGCGCTGATGGCGACAGCGGCTTATAATGCAGGACCGAGCCGGCCCAAACGCTGGGCGGGTCCGGAAGCGCTGGAAGGCCCGATCTACGCAGATACCATCCCGTTCACCGAAACGCGGGATTATGTGAAAAAGGTCATGGCTAATGCGTTTTATTACGCACAGCAGATGGGCCATCGCAATCTGCCCCTGACCGAGCGTCTGGGCACGGTGCCGGCCAATGGCGGTACAGCAGCAGTTGAAGAAAATAAAAACGACTGAGGAAATCGATGTTGATCAATCAAGTATGTGTGTTAGGGGGTTCAGGGTTCGTCGGTAGCGCCATCGTGCACAGGCTGAGCGCGGCCGGCTATGCGGTCAAGGTGCTGAGTCGCCAGCGCGAGCGCGCTAAGCACCTGACCCTGCTGCCCAATGTACAAGTGGTCGAGTGCGATGTGCTGAGCGATGTCGAACTCGGCATGCACATGCAAAGCTGCGATGCCGTCATCAACCTGATCGGTATCCTGCACGAGAGCAAGCAATTCAGCTTCGAAGCCATGCACCATCAGTTGCCGGCGCGCGTCGCCGCCTTGTGCGAGAAGTTCGGCATCAAGCGACTGCTGCACATGAGCGCGCTGCAGACCAGCGCAGAGGCGCCGAGCGCCTACCTGCGTTCCAAGGCCGCAGGCGAAGCCGCCGTGCTGGCCCATGCTGCCAATATCCGTGTCACCATCTTTCAGCCTTCCATCGTCTTCGGCCGTGGCGACAGCTTCCTTAACCTGCTGGCGACCATCGTCAAGCTGATGCCGGTGGTGGCGTTGGCCAAGCCGGAAGCCAAATTCCAGCCGATCTGGGTGGAAGACGTGGCGGAAGCCTTCGTCAACAGCCTTAGTAATGTGGATACCTACGGCAAGACCTATCAGCTCGGCGGCCCACGCGTCTACACGCTGCGCGAGCTGGTCGAGTTCGTCATTTTCGTGCTCGGCAAGAAGCGCAAGATCGTCGGACTCAACGACCGCCTTTCCTACTGGCAGGCCTACGCCATGGAGATGATGCCGCTCAAGCTGATGACGCGTGACAACATCCACTCGATGGAAGTCGATAGTGTCTGTCAGGGGCCGCTGGCGCCGGAACTCGGCCTGAAGCCCGCACCGATCGAAGCTATCGTGCCGGAATATCTCGCCAACGACACGCCGCGCGCGGCCTACGAACGCTTCCGTAGCATGGCCGGCCGTTAGCCGGCTGGCTTGACGAGGTGGCGGAGCCGGGCATGGAAATCTATCAGGTAGGCGGGGCAGTGCGCGATGCGCTACTCGGGCTGCCGGTCAAGGACCGTGATTTCGTCGTGGTCGGCGCCACACCGGAACAGATGGTCGAGCTGGGCTATCGCCCGGTCGGCAAGGATTTTCCGGTCTTTCTTCACCCCGAATCGCAGGAGGAGTATGCGCTCGCTCGCACCGAGCGCAAGACCGCCAAAGGCTACAAGGGTTTTCAGGTGTTCGCCTCGCCCGATGTTACGCTGGAAGAAGACCTCGCCCGCCGCGACCTCACCATCAACGCCATCGCCCAGGCCGAAGACGGCACGCTGATCGATCCCTATAACGGCCAGGTCGATATCCGTGACAAGATTCTGCGCCACGTCAGCGATGCCTTCATCGAAGACCCGGTGCGCATCCTGCGCGCTGCCCGTTTCGCCGCCCGATTCACAGAATTCACCGTCGCGCCGGAAACCATGCGACTTATGCAGGACATGGTGGCGGATGGCGAGGTCGATGCGCTGGTGCCGGAACGCGTCTGGCAGGAACTGGCCAAGGGACTGATGGAAGCCAAACCCTCACGCATGTTCGAAGTGTTGCGCGAGTGTGGTGCGCTGAAGCGCATCATGCCGGAACTCGACCGCCTGTGGGGCGTGCCGCAACCGCCTCAACACCATCCGGAGATCG
>JAVEWT010000143.1:0-4289 GCA_034004425.1 Methylophilaceae bacterium | reverse complement strand
GCCCTTGTGCTGGCTGAGGAACTGATGCACCTCCATGACACCCTCGGAGCCGACACGCATTTTCCGGTAGTGCTGCAACTCGCCGATGAGCTCCAGCGCTTGATGCACGTGCAGGCTCAATGGCAGCGTGAATTCCTCGACCACGTGCTGGTGGTAGCTGACCAGGCTGAATACATCTCCGGCATTGAAGGCGGAAAGCGCGATCGATGCGGCGATTTCCTTGGCCTGATCCAGCTTGCGCTGCCGCCCCTTGAACTGCATGGAACTGGACAGATCGCACACGGCAAAGATGGGCGTGGTGTTGTCCTGATTGAACAGCTTGACCTGAATCTGCTCGTACGGGTCGCGCAGCGTCTGGCGCAGGTCCATGCGCCGCGCGTCCGGATAATCCACCAGTGACACATTGCCCCGGTATTCGAAGCCCAGGCCGCGCTGCAGGCCGCGGTGATCGCCGGCATGCACGCTGCTGGATTTCCAGGGAATCTGGTAGGTGAACGGTTTGGCGTACGCTGGAATCATGCGGCTTTGACCTGTGCCGGCACGGCGACTGTGCTCAGGATGTGTGAGGTCAGCTCGCGCGCCAGCACGGTGCGGCGATTCTCGTACATGGAATGGAACACTAGACGGTGCGCGATCAGTTCGTGGAACACGGCATGCAGATCTTCCGGATACAGGCTGTCGCGGTTCATCAGCCAGGCATGGACGCGTGCAGCTTTCAGCAGCATGCCCATACCGCGCGGGCTGGCGCCGGTCTGGATCAGGCGGTTGACGTCGACGCTGTCCAGCTGGATGCCGAATTTCTGCGGCGACTGGGTGGCCTCCCACAGGTCCAGTGCGTACTCCTCGATGGTGTCGCTGGAGCGGATATGGCTTTGCAGATAGTCCGAAAAGTCATTGAGCTGGTCGAACTGCAGCACATTGGATTCGACCTGCTTGGTCAGGTTTTCCGCATGCTGGAATTTGACGTTGAACATCAGGGCCTTGCGCAATTCACGGTCTTGCGGAATGTCGATGGGGATTTCCATCATGAAGCGGTCACGCGCAGCGGAGGGAATCTCGAAGGTTTCGTTCTTTTCGACCTGGTTGCGGTCGGCGAACACCACCATGTGCGGCAGGCGATATTCCTTTTTGAAGGCGTGCAGGTGGCGCTCGGCCATGACGCGTAGCATCAGCGCGTGCACTTGCGGCCGTGCGCGGTTGATCTCGTTGAAGAAGAATACCGACAGGTTTTCGCCGGCACGCAGCAGCGGACCTTCATCGATTTTCGGCCGGCCATCCTCACCTAGAAAGGTGTGGTAGATGAGGTCGTTCGGCATCAGGTCCACAGTGCCTTCAATACGCTCATACGCGCCGCCGATACAGCGGGCAATCGATTGCAGCAGCGTGGTCTTGCCGACGCCGACACCGCCTTCGAGCAGGACGTGGCCGCGGGCAAAAATGGCGATGTTCATGAGCCGGATGGCCTTGTCCTGGCCGACGATGACTTTCTTCACTTCATTTTCCAGCTTCAGGGCATGGCTGCGCCAGTCCGCGAGTTGATTATCCAGTGGAGGAGACATGTAAATTCCTTTGATGACAGTGGTTAAATAAAGACGCCGGATCTGATAAGGACACCGGGGCTATTTGTATCAATTTGTATCAAACCGGATGGAACTGTAACGAAATTTGGATTACCATGAGTCCCCCAGAATTGGCAACCTTGGGGGCCCAGAGATTTCTGGCGGGGTTGGGTAGGCATTAGTCTCTTTAAAAACAAATGCTTGAATCCCGGTGACCTCAATGAATTTTTCACACGGAAGAAGAAATGTTACGTTCGTGGGACCTGAATCTGGTTCTTAGCAGAGACTCGACGTTGGCCGTCTATCTGCAGATCGCGCAGCAGATCATCGACGAGATCAAGCGTGGACGCCTGCTGCCTTCCACCATCATGCCCGGCACCCGGGAGTTGGCGGAGAGCCTCAAGGTCAATCGCAAGACCGTCCGGCTCGCCTATGACGAACTGATCGCGCAGGGTTGGCTGACCACCGAACAGCGCCGGGGCACTTTCGTTTCCGCCAAGCTGCCGAGCTTTGTTCCGCGCAAGCATGAGAGCATGCAGGTCGCCGAGATTCATACGCCGCAGTTCACGTCCTATGCGAGGCATCTGGCGCCGGAAGATCAGGGCGCCCTGCGTCAGGTCATCGATTTCAACGACGGTATTCCGGACACGCGTCTGATTCCGTTCGAGCTGCTGTCCCGCGCCTTCCGGCATGCGCTGGTCGATTCCTCGCGAGCCAACCGCTTGGGCTATGACGACCCCAGAGGCATGCTGGCCCTGCGGCAGGCGATTGCGGCCATGTTGAACATGGAGCGGGGCTTGAGCGTCAGTGTGGACAACACCTGTATCGTGCGCGGCAGCCAGATGGGCATCTTCCTCGCCGCGCGCATCCTGACGAGGCCGGGCGATTGCGTCGTGGTCGAACGATTGAGTTATCCGCCGGCGCGCGAGGCGTTCCGCTCCTGCGGCGCGCAAGTCCTCAGCGTCGGGTTGGATGAGCACGGGCTGGATGTCGATGAACTGGAAAGCCTGTGCAAGCAGCATCGGGTGCGGGCCATTTATGTCACGCCGCATCATCAGTTCCCGACCACGGTCATGATGACGGCCGAACGCCGCCTGAAGCTGCTGATGCTGGCCGAACAATATGATTTTGTCATCGTCGAGGATGACTACGATCACGAATTCCATTTCCACCACCATCCGGTCTTTCCGCTCGCCAGCGACGATAAGACGGGCCGGGTAGTGTATGTCGGCTCTCTGTCCAAGGTGCTGGCACCGGGCTTGCGCGTCGGTTATCTGGTCGCTTCCCGGGAATTCATCCATCAATGTTCGTCGGAGGTCATGCTGATCGACCGTCAGGGCAATTCCGTAACGGAACTGGCTGTTTCCGAGCTGATGGAGTCCGGCGAAATCAAGCGCCATATCCGCAAGACGCTGAAAATCTACAATGAGCGCCGGAACATCCTGGTCGAACTAGTGCGGGAAGAACTCGGGCAGTTCTTCAGTTTTGAGCCCCCTGTCGGCGGGCTGGCGCTCTGGTTGCGCTTGAACGAAGGCATCGACATGGACGCGCTGGTGCAAAAATCATTGCTGAATAAAGTGCGGGTGCTGCCGGGATCGCTGTTTTCAGATGGTGATACTGACCTCAATGGCATCCGGCTGGGGTTCGGCAGTCTCGACGCTAATGAATTGACAGCAGGGATAGAGCGATTGAAGTATGCGCTCAGTGTTTGATATCCGGTATCAGCAGTGCTGGGGGCAGGGAAGCGTGGATGGGGTGAAAATACAAATTCATGAAATGCAAAAAGCCGGATTGGAAACAATCCGGCTTTTTGCATTGCTGAACCCGCTTATTAAAAAGCAGCTTACTTCACGCGGTTCTTGTATTCCAGCGTGCGGGTATCGATTTCGATCTTGTCGCCGATTTCGCAGAACAGCGGCACCGGCAACTCAAAGCCGGTGTTGATCTTGGCCGGCTTCATGACCTTGCCGGAGGTGTCGCCCTTGACGGCAGGTTCGGTGTAGGTGATCTCGCGCACGACGGAGTTCGGCAGCTCAACCGAGATCGGCTTGCCGTTGTAGAACACGACTTCGCATTCCATGCCGTCTTCCAGGAACTTCAGCGCGTCTTCCATGGTTTCGGCTTCGACTTCGTACTGGTTGTATTCGGCATCCATGAACACATACATCGGGTCGGCGAAGTAGGAGTAGGTGACATCCTTCTTTTCCAGCACGACGACGTCGAACTTGTCGTCTGCCTTGTAGACGGCTTCGCTCGGCGATTCGGTGAGCAGATTCTTGAATTTCATCTTGACCACGGAAGAGTTGCGGCCGGATTTGCTGTATTCAGCCTTGAGCACGACCATGGGGTCGTTACCCACCATAAACACGTTACCTACGCGGAGTTCCTGAGCTGTTTTCATGTAATGTCCTGCGACCTAAAAATTTGGAGGAGTAAAAAGCCGCGCATTATAGCAGAGTTTTATCAAGAATTCTCGCAAAAAATCACCAGCTTAGACGCAAGATCGGGCTGCTGTGCCAAATCCTCCGCACGCTGTCCGGCATGCGCCTGCAGTGCCGGCAGCTGTTGCAATAGCTGATGCCAGTGCGCGGCTTGCAGCTCGCCGCCGACCCAGGCGCGGTGGAACTGTTCCAGGCTGGTTCTGGCAGCGGCTTCGCTGTCAGTGGCTTCGTTGGCGCGGTTGTACACGTCGAAAAACGCCTGCAGTTTGAGCAGGTGGGTGTCTTCCTC